>CAZJRI010000105.1:0-19015 GCA_964548025.1 uncultured Pseudomonadales bacterium | reverse complement strand
GCGAGTTTCAGTTTAAAGCCTGAGTGTTCATCTAATATCTTTTTCCTTACCGAACCAGGCGGGCGATCATAAACACATTTAAAATGATCATTGAAACGACGAACGCTGCTGTAGCCTGACGACATCGCCACGTCGATGATCGACAGGTTGGTTTCGTCCAGTAGTTTTTTTGCAAAGTGCAATCTCCTTGTCTGCGCTACAGCTTTGGGAGAAGCACCAATGTGTTTTGAAAACAATCGACTTAAATGCCGGCCGGTCACACCAAGTCGGTCAGCAAGTGACTCAACACCGTCTGCATCCAGCGCACCCTCTGATATCAAACGAAGCGCGCGGTTGACAGTTGTCGATGTCCCCATCCATGCGGGTGTACCTGGGGCAGTCTCCGGCCGGCATCGCAGACAGGGTCTGAATCCAGCGTCAGACGCAGCCGCGGCTGTTTCAAAGAAGGTCACATTTCTAGCCAGGGGAATCCTTACAGGGCAAACCGGTCGACAGTAGACGCCGGTTGTTGTAACGCCAATAAAAAAACGCCCGTCAAATCGGGGATCCCTGGCTTGTCTCGCTTGTTCGTAAAGTTGGTTGTCCATCTTTATCTAACTATCATCAGGATAGGTCTGCTCAAATGGTCTGTTCAAACCGTCTGTTAAAAAAAAGTATGCGACCAAGCTTAATCAAGCACCCGATACATATCTAGCCATAATCAGACCTCGTATTTGACAGTCTCGTGCCTGCTTTCAGGCTATAATCCCAGGCCATGATTCAATCTCTAGGTTTCGTCTCCAATCCTCATCAAGCACTAATCGGTTTGGACGTTCCCTGCTGCGTCACCTTTGATTTCAGCTTTCATCAACGCCATACCAGTGACAAGCGTGAAATTACGCTGACGGCATTGTGTCTGTTAAGCGACGCGAATACCGAATTTGTTGTCGTTCCAGGACGAGAAGTTGCATTAATTGAAGGACGTCCTGATTTAATCTTCAGGAAACTAATCGATGACTGGGGAGTGGCAAGCGTCAGTTTTTCTAAACCCTGGCCCCTCGAAACAGTGGATATAATAAAACCCTGGGGATCTGAAATCTGGTACACCGGCATCGAGAGCAGAGGTGTTTGTACAGTTCAGGGTATGCCACTACCCTGGCTACTGGCCCTGCATCCAGAACAGTCATTGGGATCTGCCAGCTATTTGGATCCAATCCTGTTAAAAATTCTCGATCCTCATCCTGAAGAAGCCTACGGAGACCTCTACTTCGAACTACACGAGACAAAAATCGAGGTATATGTAGTCACCCATGTTGATCGAGCTGCATGGCCAGATGGCACTGGTCAGATCAGGTATGGTTTCAACCCCGGGAAAGTCTCTGAATATGACGAAACAGAGAAGTTCAAAGCTGATTACCTAAATGCGGTAGAAGCCTACAGACAGGTTCGCGATGAGATTGATCAGCAGATTGAAATCAGGAAGTCAGGCCTAGGGATGTCACCGAGCGACCCAATTCAACCAGAACTCCTGGATCAGTGGAAATCTGAATTAGACAGTACCCTGCAATTACAAGAAGCCCGACTACGAGATGAAATGTACTCATTCACTAATCTGCAGCCAATCAGGGTAGGTGACGTGGTTCGAGTCAACCCCTATTTCCCCCATTCGCTCCAGCACGGCGTCAGGGTTATCGAATTCCAGACTGCTCACTACGAACGCCACATCCTGTCATTCAATCAAAAGGTGGTAACCCAGGACCACTGGGATACAAAGAAAGCACTTGAAAACGCTATCGTCGATCAGCCAGCGGATAATTCTCTTGCGCTGGTAGCCGAGGGTGACGGCTGCAGAGTTGAGTCGGTGGCAAACTTCCCGGAATTCAACGCCTTCAGAATAACGATGGTAAAAGGCGCAACCTATCACCGTTCGATGACTGGTTACGCCCTTGTCATTGGTGTTTCCGGTACTGCAATCGCTAACGGTACTCCAACATCCCCGGAACAGGGATTCTTTGTACCGGCGGCTATAAGCGATCTGAATATCATTGCTGATACGGATACGACCCTGTTGATAGCAGAACCGAATTAATCAATCGTACCCACAGGGCACATTTCTAGCATCTACTGCTCTAACATCTACTGTTCTAACATCTACTGTTCTAACATCTACTGTCCTAACAGCCACTACGAAGGCAGCAACTCACTTACCGCATCACGTTCCTCTTGCAGCTCAGCCTCGGTATCGGACATCTTCTGCTGGCTGAACGCCGAAATTTTCTGACCCTGGACGATAGACCAGTCACCGTTTGCACACTGACAGGGAAAGGAATAAATAAGCCCTTCTTCGACACCGTAGCTACCGTCTGAGTAGACAGCCATACTGACAATCTCACCGTCTGTACCCAATACCCAGTCATGTATATGTTCAACCGCTGCATTGGCCGCAGAAGCTGCACTGCTAAGACCACGAGCCTTGATTATCGCAGCCCCCCTTTGCTGAACTGTCGGGATAAAGTCGCTCTCAACCCATCCCTGATCCACAAGATCCATTGCACCGGTTCCAGCAACTTCGGCATGGTTGATATCCGGATACTGGGTTGCGGAGTGATTACCCCAGATGGCCAGTCCCTTAACATCCGTCACATGCTTGCCGGTTTTCTGTGCCAACTGCGCTGCCGC
Organism: uncultured Pseudomonadales bacterium; assembly: GCA_964548025.1. Taxonomy (GTDB): domain Bacteria; phylum Pseudomonadota; class Gammaproteobacteria; order Pseudomonadales; family Azotimanducaceae; genus JAHRVQ01. Next base: position 16,357 of record CAZJRI010000105.1, on the reverse strand, counting down.
ACGGTTATGATCCAGTCTCGTCATCGCTGTGAACTGTCGAGGATCAAGGTCGGGCGCATTTCGCTGCGCAATTAAACAATTGGTATTCGCGGGATTCCCCACGACCAGTACTTTGACATCCGAAGATGCGTTGTCATTCAGACTCTTCCCCTGTACTGAGAATATTGCGGCATTGGCTTCAAGCAATTCTTTACGCTCCATCCCCGGCCCCCTGGGGCGGGAACCAACCAACAGGGCAATCTGTACATCTTTGAATGCAACATCGGGATCATCTGTTTGAATTATTTGCTGTACCAGGGGCGATGCACAATCATCAAGCTCCATCACAACCCCGCTCAATGCTTCCATCGCTGGTGGTATTTCAAGCAGGCTGAGAATAACGGGCTGATCGGGACCCAGCATCTGACCTGAAGCGATCCTGAATAGCAGGGAATAACTGATTTGACCTGCGGCACCGGTAACCGCGACTCGAACGGGCTGTTTCATTTTGTATCCTTGAAGATTAGAACGACTAAAAGGTCGGATTATAACAACACCCTCAGGAAATGGGCATCGAGCTTTCAAGTACAATAGGTCATACTCCAAAGAGCCCTCAGCGGCTTTTTGTAAAGAGCCCTCAGCGGTTCTTGAAAAAAAAGAGCCCTCAGCGGTTCTTGTAAAAAAGAGCCCTCAGCGGTTCTTGTAAAAAAGAGAGCCCTCAGCGGTTCTTTGATGAAGAGCAGCCATCTCTCGACAACAGCAGGACAGCGTATACATAACATGAGCTATCTGGATGAAATCAGTTTCAAAATAAACCAGGATATTCCCGATGGCTATCCTTTCGATCTCCCTGTGATCGAGTCCATGGAACGGATAGCACTGAATCCGAAGGCAACTTTTTTTGTGGGTGAAAATGGTAGCGGCAAGTCAACTCTGCTCGAAGCGATCGCTGTCGGATTAAAGTGTCCTACTGTCGGCGCGACTGACGCAGTGTCAGACCCAATGCTTGCCGATGCCCGTCGACTGGCGAACTCGCTCACATTCAGCCGATCCACAAATGCAAAGCGAAAAATGTTCTTTCGTGCCGAGGATGCAATCGGATTTACTCGGCGGGTTCAGACCGGCATGAAGGATATGGATGATCTGGCTAAAGACTACGAACAAAACCTGACAGGACGGGCAAGGCAACTAGCGGTTGGCGTCGTTTCCGGCCAGAAGGACGCGTTCGAAGGACGCTATGGTGAAAATCCGGACGCAAAATCCCATGGCGAATGGTTTCTTGAGATTTTGAAGAACCGTCTTCATCCGGACGGCCTCTATTTCCTGGACGAACCTGAAACTCCATTATCTCCAATTCATCAGTTATCGCTTCTCTCACTCATCATGGCAATGCTTGAAGACAACTGTCAATTTGTGATCGCGACCCATTCTCCTATTCTTATGGCACTGCCAGGTGCAACTATTCTGAACTTCGATCAGACGATCAAAACTATCGCCTGGGACGATGTTGAACACGTTGAGGTCACTCGATCCTTTCTAAACAATCCTCAGAGCTTTATCAGGCATCTGTAAATACGAATCAAGATCTTTACTTACCTGCTCAGGCGCTTAGCAGATTTTTTGAATAATCGTTAAAAAACAATGTGTTATAGCCGCTATTCCGCTCTTTCATAACAGCCAAAACTTGACTTTCGGCGGGTCTTTGGTATTGTTTCCGGCTCGCCAAAGATAAGGCTTTATCCAGTTTGATCTTGATTGCGCGAAAACTCCAAAAGAGTTCGGTTCCAATGGTATCTAGTAAATGCAGAATCCTGGCAACTTTCTGCACTCCCTACTATTAGAGACAGCGAAAAACCAGACCGGGAAGGCTCAGGCTGGATTACTGTCACCTAAATGCAGGGTCAGCAATAAATTAGGAATAGCAACAACATTATGAAAACAGGTGGTTTACCTAACAAGATCGGGCTATATGACCCGGCAAATGAAAAAGACTCGTGCGGTGTTGGATTCGTCGCCAATATCAAGGGTAATCCAAGCCACCAGATCATGCTCGATGCCTATCATATTAATTCACGCATGGATCACCGTGGAGGACGCGGTTTCGAAGAGAATACGGGCGACGGCGCCGGGATATTAACCGCACTACCGCATTCATTCTTCAAACAGATTGCCGATGAATCAGGATTCGAATTACCAGCACCTGGCAGCTATGCTGTTGGTAATATATTCCTCCCGCAACTCGATGCCGAAAGAGAACTCTGCAAGAAAACCATTGAAGCTATTATCGAGGATGAAGGACAGATATTCGTTGCATGGCGTTCATTACCGGTTGATCCCTCTTCAGCAGGCGTAGGTCCGGCAGCGAGAGACGCCCAACCTGTCATCGAGCAACTCTTTATCGCATCTTCTGGTAATGACCAGGATGAATTCGAAAGATCTCTATATGTCATCAGAAGACAATTTTCTGAGAAGCTGAGGTACGGCTCGGATCTGACACAGGGTGAATTACTATACGCGTGTTCTCTTTCCACGAAAGTTATCGTCTACAAGGGTATGCTCACGCCAGCCCAGTTGTTTCCATTCTACAAAGATCTCCAGAACGAGAATTTTCATACCCACCTTGCAATGGTTCACTCACGGTTCAGTACCAATACATTCCCATCCTGGGATCGTGCGCAACCCAATAGGTTCATGAGCCACAATGGCGAGATCAATACCCTCAGGGGAAATAAAAATTCAATGACCGCGAGACAAGGGCTGGTACAGTCCCATCTCTTCGGTGAACACATCAAGAAGCTCTTTCCCATCGTTGAGCCTGACTGCTCCGACTCAGGCACTTTCGATAACGTGCTGGAGTTTTTGCTCATGTCTGGCAGAACGTTGCAGGAAGCCGTCATGATGATGATTCCTGAAGCCTGGCAGGCAGACATTAATATGTCACAGGAAAAGCGCGACTTTTATGAGTTTCATTCTGCCCTCATGGAGCCATGGGATGGGCCGGCATCCATTGTATTCACTGACGGTGATTATATTGGCGCTGTTCTGGACCGAAATGGTCTGCGTCCAAGCAGATATTATATTACCAACGATGACAAGGTCATCATGGCATCCGAGGTTGGTGTGCTCCCGGTGGAGCCAGAAAATGTCAAAGCAAAGGGAAGACTCCAACCAGGAAAGATGTTCCTGGTTGATTTCGAACAGGGACGCATGATTCCTGATGAAGAATTGAAGATGGAATTTTCACAACGCCGGCCCTATGGCGATTGGATTTCACGACAGAAACTGGATTTATCCAACCTGCCTGTTGCAGAGGATGATCATGGATTTGATCCGGATACGCTGGTTCAGCGGATGCAGTCATTTGGGTATACGACCGAGACCATGCAATTCATGTTACTACCAATGGTAACCGAAGCACGGGATCCCCTGGGTTCAATGGGCAACGACGCTGCGCTGGCTTGTCTTTCAGACAAATCTCGCATGATCTACGACTACTTTAAGCAACTATTCGCTCAAATAACCAACCCGGCAATCGATTCAATCCGTGAAGAAGTGGTCATGTCACTCGAATACTTCATCGGTCCTGAAGGCAATCTACTCGATACAACCGAGCAACATGCACACCGTCTCAAGATTCATCATCCTATTTTGAGCAATACCGAACTGTCCTCGCTCAAAAAACTGAATCATCGTAACTGGCGCACGCAGTTAATCGACATTACATTCGACAAAGCGGACGGTGAAGCGGGGCTGATGAAGGCACTTGATCGAATCTGCCAGGAAGCCTCCAATGCAATCGAGGATGATTATCCCCTGATTATTTTGTCGGACAGGAATATCTCTCACGACCGAATGCCAATCAGCGCATTGATTGCCTGCGGCGCTGTGCATCACCATCTCATCGCCACTCATAAGCGAACCCGAATAGGAATCATTCTGGAAACGGGCGAGGCAAGAGAAGTCCATCACCACTGTCTCTTGTCGGGATATGGTGCTGATGCAATCAATCCATATCTTGCCTTTGAATCACTATGGCAGGCAAAGTCTGACGGATTGCTCAACGATTCTGACTATCCGACCGAAGACAGCCTGGTTCAAGCCTATAAAAAAGCTGTGGCGAAGGGCATGCTCAAAGTCATGGCAAAAATGGGTATTTCAACCCTGCAGTCATATAAGGGCGCCCAGATATTTGAAGCGGTAGGATTAACAAGCGATATCATTGACCGCTGCTTCGTCGGAACACCGAGCAGGGTTGGAGGTATCGGCTTCGATGTGCTGTTCGCTGAAATGCGGCAAAGACACGAGATAGGTTATCCTCAGCGATCGGGAAATCTAATTCCAATTCTCCCAAATCCAGGGGATTTTCACTGGCGTCGCCACGGTGATACGCATATGTGGGATCCCACTGCTATCGCAAACCTCCAGGCGGCTTCAAGAACCAATAGCCAGGATGCCTACTGGGCCTTTGCGAAGCATGTCAATGAAGAAACCACCAGACGATGCGCTTTCCGTGGACTCCTCGCCTTCAAAGAAGGTTCCAACGGAGGACCGATTCCGATTGAGCAGGTTGAGCCAGCGAAAGAGATCGTCAAACGATTCTGCACAGGCGCGATGAGCTTTGGATCAATCTCGTCAGAAAGTCACGAATCTCTGGCAATCGCCATGAACCGAATGGGTGGTAAATCCAATACCGGTGAAGGAGGCGAAGATCCTGATCGCTTCATTACCATGGACAATGGCGATTCGCGGCGATCCGCAATTAAACAGGTTGCTTCCGGTAGATTTGGCGTCACGATATGGTATCTGGCAAATTCCGATGAGTTACAGATCAAGATAGTACAGGGCGCCAAGCCCGGCGAAGGTGGTGAACTCCCCGGAGGGAAGGTCGACGAGAACATCGCTCGCATTCGTCACTCCACACCTGGTGTGGGATTGATCAGCCCGCCACCCCATCATGATATTTATTCAATTGAAGACATCGCCCAGCTAATCCATGACCTGAAGAATGCGAATCCTTCTGCGCGCATCAGCGTTAAACTGGGTTCAGAGATTGGAGTTGGCACCATTGCCGCCGGTGTTACCAAGGCAAAGACCGATCACCTTGTTATTGCCGGACACGACGGCGGAACCGGCGCATCACCCCTGACATCGATTAAACACGCCGGGCTCCCATGGGAACTGGGACTGGCTGAAACACATCAGACCCTCGTCATGAACAATTTGCGGTCCAGGGTTTACCTGCAAACTGACGGACAGCTTAAGACAGGGCGCGATATCGCCATTGCCACCTTGTTGGGTGCTGAGGAATACGGTTTTGCCACGGCGCCTCTGATAACCCTGGGTTGTATCATGATGCGTAAATGCCATCTCAATACCTGCCCTGCCGGAATCGCCACCCAGGATGCTGAACTCCGGAAGAAATTTAAAGGCAAGCCTGAATACGTGACCAATTACTTCTTCATGGTCGCTGAAGAAATGCGACTGATAATGGCCCAACTGGGATTCAAAACGGTCGATGAGATGGTTGGCCGTGTAGACGTATTAGAGATGGACAAAGCCATCAATCACTGGAAGGCAAGCGGTCTGGATTTTTCCGCAATTCTCACACCTGCACAGGTCATATTCAAAGGCACCGACACTTATCGAACCATTGATCAGAACCATGCCCTTGAGAAGGCGCTTGATGTCGATCTAATCAAGCTCGCGCAACCTGCGATCAAGAAGGGCAAGAAGGTCAATATTGAGCTTCCCATCCTCAATATTAACCGGGTAGTAGGTACCATGCTGTCTCATGAGGTTGCAAAAGCAACCGAAGGCAGATTGTTACCGGATGACACAATCAATATCAAACTGAACGGCTCAGCAGGTCAGTCGCTGGGGGCCTGGCTCGCAAGTGGAATCACAATCGCAGTTGAAGGCGATGCCAATGACTATGTCGGCAAGGGACTATCTGGTGGCAAACTGATTATCTATCCTCCTCAGAATGTCAGCTTCAGACCCGAGGAGAATATCCTGATTGGTAATGTCGTGCTTTATGGCGCGACCAGCGGTGAAGCCTATTTCAGAGGTATAGCGGCAGAACGCTTCTGTGTACGTAACAGTGGCGCCCGTGCCGTGGTGGAGGGTATTGGTGATCACGGTTGCGAATATATGACTGGCGGCAGAGCCGTTATTCTTGGTAAAACAGGCAGAAACTTCGGTGCTGGTATGAGCGGCGGAATAGCCTATGTCTGGGACAGAGAAGGAAATTTCGATTCAAAATGCAACAAAGGCACGCTTGGGCTTGAAACGGTTATGGACAAAGCTGATATCACCGAACTTAAAACGATGATCGCAAATCACAGCAAGTATACTTCTTCCTCTGTCGCTGAACATATCCTTGACAACTGGGAAGACGAACTGAAATATTTCGTAAAAGTCATGCCGACAGACTACAAGCGTGTACTATCAGAGATGTCACAGGGGCCAAGGGTTAACGCCGCTGCCGTCTGACCAGAACCAAGAATAAGAAGCAGTAAGAGATAAACTATGGGTAAACCTACCGGCTTTAAAGAATTCGACCGAGAAGTGGAACCGTATCGCGACGCCACAAAACGGTTAGTCGACTTTAAAGAGATTTATACCGAACACAACGAATCACTTCTGCAGACCCACGGCGCTCGCTGCATGGATTGCGGTGTACCTTTCTGTCAATCAGCCAACACCGCCAATGAAGCGCCAACAGTATCGTATGGTTGCCCACTCTCAAATCTCATTCCCGAGTGGAATGATCTTGTCTATCGCGGCCATTGGCAGGAAGCCCTGGACAGGTTGCACAAGACCAACAATTTTCCGGAGTTTACGGGTCGTGTCTGCCCGGCACCCTGTGAAGGCTCTTGCGTGCTCGGTATCAATGAACCTGCCGTTGCTATAAAAAATATTGAATGTGCCATTGTCGATAGGGGATTCGATGAAGGTTGGATTACCCCTGTCCCACCACTCAAAAGGACGGGTAAGACTGTTGCTGTTATCGGCTCCGGACCCGCTGGTCTGGCTGCCGCTGCTCAATTGAATCTTGCAGGACATAAAGTAACCGTCTACGAGAGAGCTGACAGGATTGGTGGATTGCTCATGTATGGCATTCCCAACATGAAACTGGACAAAGACGTTGTCAATCGCAGGGTTGATCTGCTCAAGCAGGAAGGCATTGAGTTTATTCTTAATGCTGATGTTGGTAAGGATGTCGATCCGAATGAACTCATCGCGAATAACGATGCAGTTCTTTATACCACGGGGGCAACCATACCAAGAGATCTGCCAATACCTGGCCGAGAAGGACCTGGCGTGTATTTCGCGATGGAATTTCTGGAACCCAATACAAAGAAACTACTCGATCCAGATCATAGCGAAGATCACTATATCTCTGCAGAAGGCAAGGACGTCATCGTCATCGGCGGCGGCGATACAGGTACCGATTGCATTGCAACTTCACTTAGACACGGTTGCAAGTCACTGGTCAATTTCGAACTACTTGCCAAACCGCCCGCAGACAGGCCAGAAGATGCACCCTGGCCAATCGGATTACCACGAATCTATCGCACGGACTATGGACATGCTGAAGCAGCACAGCAATATGGTGCTGATCCCAGGGTTTATTCCATCATGAGCAAGGAATTTATTCGTGACGACAATAATCTACTCACTGGTGTAATCACCGTCAACGTCGATGACAAATTTCAGGAAATACCAGATACCGAAAAAACCTGGACCGCTGATCTCATTTTTCTGTCCATGGGTTTCCTCGGGCCTGAGCACTATGCGACAGACTCACTGGCACTTGCATACGATGAAAGAAGCAACTATTCAGCCGATATGCATTCATATCAGACCTCGGTCAACAAGGTCTATGCTGCAGGTGATTGCAGAGTCGGCCAATCGCTGGTTGTAAGAGCAATCAACGAGGGACGGGAAGCTGCAAGGGAAATTGACCGGGCATTGATGGGTTCAACGCAGCTAGCCTAGCCCGGATATATTACCAGAGCGGCGTCGTATAAACGTTAGGTATAATAATTTCAATAGGTTAGAAAGGTTTTCTGAACCTCAAATATGGCAAGGGCTGCCTGATCAACTTTAGAATCCAGCAGTTTTCAACAACGCGTGAATCTGGTGGAATAACACCTGTTTTCCACCAGTCTCCAACTAGAAAACGCAACTGAATGAGAAGGTACTGGTTACCGAATTCGGTGTTGTCACGGTAACGGTAACTGGCGCACCTCCACCTCCCGGCTTGCTGGAATCATTGATTAAGCTGATACCGATAGAACTCACTCCCGTGCTAAACGTACTCAATTGAGTTGTACCCGGACTATTCTGTATCAGACATCCATCGGTACCGGATGCAACAGATATCGTTGTACCTGCCGGTAGCTTGGCATTACGACTGTCTGCATAATCGACAATCACGCTTCCCGTCCCTGATGACAGCGTATTAGTATCGCCAACCTGGGGGGCCACGTCATTATCACTATGGGATACAGAAAATGCGGTACCGGCAGTTACCGCGGTGCCATCATTTTCGGTAACCGCTGAAGTCGATGTGAAATTCCCTGTTCCTGGACCCGTGGCACTGATATCAACATCATTGATATATTCGCCAGTGGATGCATCTCGCAAGGAGAAAGTAGCGCCTGATCCTGAGAAAACAATAATACTTTCTCGTCTTATATTGACGAGTTCCCTTGTGCAGTATTGTTCCGTTGCCTCATCGCAAGGATCTGTCAAATTGTCACAGGTATCCGTTCGATCACTGATTTCCTTTTCACACAAGGTACCATTGTAGATACCATTTCCGGCATCAAACTGGTTATTCAATGTCGTGGCGTCTCCAAAATCAACGAAAGTCTCTTCATCACCACCTACCTGATAGCAATTGCCTAATACCTCTCCAGGCACAGTAATCGGTGAGGTTGGGCCATAACATTCGCGATTTGTTGTATCCCTGGAGTCATCCACCCCGACCGTGCCGTTACCGAAGACGCCGTCCTCATTAAAATCGTGGAAGGCTTCAGGCAAATCGACAAAAGGCTCATTGAAATCATATTTACCATTACCATTGGAATCGATAAAGCTCTCTTCACCCAGGGCTGTGGCGAGGACTGTCGATCTGCCGCCATAGAGTTGCCCCAATCCACCATTGTATCCCGAGAATATTGCTCCTCCCTGAGCAGAAGAAGCTGCTCGACAGGGAACAACTCCCTGCACCGATGACCTGAAGGGACCTGTCGCCTTTCCTGGTGTCGTTGAGCTATGGTTCGAGGTATTATCATCGACTTCATCCAGCGCAGCCCTGTCATAAGTAATTTTGAGCGTCGTCGGTCCAGTACAACTAGCCTGCCCGTTAACACAGGTAATCCCTGACCCATCAGAATCCACCGTGTAGTGGGTATTCAGAGTAAGTGCGGCATTTGCAGTGCTCTCAACCCGATAAACTGTAGCAACCTGGTATTCAGTATCGAATACATCCGTTCCCACTTCCGATACTTGTTCTTCTAGCACTAACGTCGATGGACACTGGGCGACACCAAGCACCTGTTCAATCGTATTCGGATCAAGCGGTCCCCGCGGTTCCTGCGAATTAAGTGTCACATTACAGTTGCCGTCGGTGGTATTACAGGACGGCTCTATTCTGCCAAGTTCTGTTCTAAAGGAAACCGAGGTGCCATCGGGGACGGGGTTATTGAATCCATCTGCCAAAAATGCCGACAAAGTGATGGTTTCACCATCAAACGCCATGCCTTCAAAATTAAATTCACTGACAGCAATAGAGAAACTGTTCTGATCAGCAATACCCGTGTTGACGGAAAGTTGACCAGACAGAGTAACCAGCGTTGTATCGTCAATGCCATCATCATCCGTATCAATGTCGATGCTCGCCCGAACGCGAACAGCAGTTGAGATGAAACCCGCATTAACGAAAGCTATTGCCTTTCCGTCTGAATCCGTCAGAGCGGTCGTATTCTGTAGTGCAATACCACCAACGTTGGTTGTCAGTTCAAAATCAACATCTTCGTCTTCCGCCGGTAAACCGAATACATCCTGCACTTCAAAAATCACTCTCGCGGTACTCTCGCCGCCAGATTCCTGGATAAAGATATTGTCAATCGAAGTACCCTGGGAGTCCGTTACGGAATCAAATATGATAGAACCGATTGTGGGTGGTCTTACCAGTATCGTACCCGTAGCAGTTTTACCCGTGCTTGACTCAGTCGCTGTGATGATATCGTTATCAACGCATCCTGTAGCCTGATAGGTTCCCGCTACTGCACCTGCACTATTTGATGTCAGATTTGAGCTGATTGACGCCAGCGGCAGTTCTGTATCCGGATCAACAGTATTCGAACAATTTGAAAAGAACGCGATATCGATATTCGGTACCGGGGTCAGATCGGAATCCACCACCACAAGACCAATTGAAGAAGTCCCCCCCGCTGACAACGGCGTTTCACCAATATCAATCGTGGCCTCACTAAAGGTGGTACCCGCACCACAGTCGAATGCGTCGACACCACCACTACAGGTGCCTATCTGTAGCCCGGCAACACCCACGTCAAACTGGATTGTCTCCGAGGTATCACCAACCGTCACCACAAAGTCACCAGTACCAAATGTATTTCCGGCTTCAAGCAGCACTTCTATTCGACCGTCGGCATCTGTGATGGCCGTTGTTGTCTGCGCGGGTGTCCCGCCACTGATACTCACAGTCCCCAGTGATGTGGTAATTGTTGCCGATCGATTCGGCAGGTTTGTACCTCCATCGTCCTCTACCAGAACGCCAACTGTCGCATCATCCAGTTTTGTAATGATGTTCGACTCATTACCCGGAGTTGCATCGGTAAATGTCAGGTTAACGACAATAACTGTATCACCGGCATTACCCAGGGTTGAGAAGGTAAGTGAATCAGAATTAAATCTGGCACCGTCGAGCAGCAATGTTGCTGTCGCAAGACCCGCTCCCGGCGTGCTGCCAGCATTCAAAGCCGCTGTTGCGACACCCAGAGAATTAGTCAACGTCAAACCGTTGATCGGAAACAGATCTCCAATACCATCGGTTGAAAATTCGATCACAATATCTGGTAGTACCGTTCCCGTGGCATCTTTAACCGTCGCCTCAAGTATCGCCGGATTATCTGCGTCAATAGAACCGGTAAAAGCATCACCACTTGAATCGACAAGGGCAATCGCTATTTCAAGATTACTTGTACCAACGCCGTCAAAAGGTCCATCACCATCAGTCGAAAATGTAATGGAACCGTCACTCGGCGTTGATAATACCAATCCATCTACAGTTGTCGTTGCGGTGATTTCACCGAACCCAGCCACCGTGCCGGGAAGCAGATTCGTCGTCGCCTGACCACTGGCGTTGGTTATATCTGTCGCAGCACTTAGCACACCCTGCCCACTGTTGTTAAAGGTCACGATGACACCCTGAACCGGTAATCCTTTTGCGTCGATTACAGTCGCAACAATAGTTTCGGGAGAAGCATTGGATATGACAACAGCACCGCCCACTACGGCTGAGGTGGGTGCCGGGTTCGGCGAACGCGCGACTACTTGTGACAAGATAGACAATTCGATGGAGGCGAATGCAGTACCATCGGTAATAAACGACTGATCTGCCGCTTCTACAGTTTCAACTTCATTACTTACAGTCGCTGACAGTAAACCTGAACCTGCAGTTGTACCTGCCAGCAACGTGATGGTTGCTATCCCGCTTGAATTTGTTGTGACGGCACCTGAAGCAGGTTCCAGCACACCGGCAGAGGTGCTGAACTGGACAATTGCCTGGCTTACCGGATCCCCGTTCGCATCAGTTACCGTAATGGTACCAGTGCCTATATTATCCCTTGTCACTGTAATCGAATTATCCGGGGTCGATAGCGAGAAACTCACCGTTAGCGTACTTGAACTCACATCTACTTCGAGTCCATCACTCTGAATACCCACCGAGTTACTGAGAATGGTCACGCCGTCAATGGTTGTCGAAGCACTTGCAGTACCAGCTTTGGCTTCGGTACCGGCACCCAGGCTGATTTCTGCGACGCCGTCGGTTCCTGTTAATACGGTACCGGATACGGGATTCAGTTGTCCTACTTCAGAGCTAAAACTGATGACCTGTCCGCCTATAGAGCTACCGGTACCATCTTCAAGTACTGCCCTGATCGTAACCGGTGTATTTCCCATTACGTCGTTGGTTGGCACACCACCCGAATCAAGGATGCTGATGGTCAGGACAGGTGTCGCAGCGGCATCGTCATCACCACCTCCGATACCGCCTCCGCCGCCTCCACCGCAGGCAGTGAGTAGCAGTGTCAAAAACGTGATTGCGACAAATCTAGGCAGATACCCGCACATTGTTGTTGTCTCCTTAATAGCACCATGTCGACTCCCGGGAGCCGACTTATCTATCGTTGAACCTTAAAAGAACTAAGTGAAAATATCAATAAAAATCATGCCGTTAACTAGTTTAGTTCGGAGTTAACGTGAACATTATTCAGTAAATGCCTTATCCACTCATATTTGCTGATACTATCCGGTTCAACAAGGTCCGATCCACAGGATACTCCACTCACGAAAAGATGGGGCACTCGACATCTGGGCCATTTCCCGCAACACAATATACTAAATTGCTATCAACACGCTGACCAATATACCGAATGGCTATATTTCGTTAATAGAGTGCGGCCCTGATACTCGCCACACTCCTGGCCCAGGGCTTCTGTTCCCGGAGGCCTGGTGGTAGCCCGGAAATCGCGGCCAGCGCTTCATTGCGGCTACTGTATTGTCCGACAGTCAGAACGTACCAGAATTCGTTCCGATGCCTGGTCTCAAAGTAGGCAAACTCGTCTGTACCTCCCTGCGCATCTATAAATGCCAGAATTCTCGGTTCACTGTGAGAGCCCATTAACTGCAAGGTATAGTCGGTATCCTTCGCTTCCACTATCCAATTTCGCTGCTGAACCGGTATTTCTCTTCCGAGCTGCACGGATTCAGTCTGCAGATCACGATCAGCTTCCCCGGTCTCAGGCTGACGTTGATTCCTGGCCTCTATAATCTTCGCTACGGCCTTCTTCCTGTCTTGCGAGCTGCCAGAAGTGTTCAACAAACCATCTTGTTCCGCTTGCCCAATGACACTCGAGTCGGGCAGGGGCTGCTCGGTCACAGGTTGCTCGGTCACAGGGAGTTGGATGAATTCAGGCGTGGTCACCATGCCTGCAACAGAATTGGCATTTTCCGTCGGGTAATCGGTCAGATTCTCCGGGAGATCTTCGGCATGTCCTGTCTGCTGCTTTGAAAAGGGATCAGGTCCTAGTCTGATAGCGGAAAATCCCTCTTGACCTGCCTCTGTTTCCGGTGATCCGGTCTGTTTGTCTTCAAATTCCATGTCATATGACCACGCGCCAATGAGCACAACGGCCAGAACAACCACAACTGACATATGCATCAGTGGAACCCCAAGACGTTTCCCCCTATCGTTCACGAGGTCCTCTACCATTCTGTCTATTTTCTGAGGTATGCCATCAGAACGCTCAAGAATGTTGTCCAGTTGCGCTTCGGAAATCTGCAGATCTTCATCACTATGACGTCTGATATAGCTCTTCAGATCCTTATCCGTCATCCGATCAAGCTGGCAGGTATATATCCTGTGTGAGAAGGATTTAATACTTCGCTTCTTGAGCAACGATTTGTTGCCGAACAACACTAACCCCAGTCCACACCGATCACAGATGCCCAGTACTGCTTTGAGTACGGCATCTTTCATCTGACATGCTTCATCTACGACAACGACTGGTTTCTTTCCCTGCTGTGCGAGATCTGTTGCGAATTTTGAGAGCCTTTTCACAGCGGTTGAGTTTTCGCCCGTCACAGGTTCCAGCTCAAAACACCCATAAAGGTAAGCTACCAGTTCGCTCGTCTTAAGACGATCCTCAATAACTGCAGTTGGACCAACACAAGTCAGTTCATCGATCATAATTTGCGAAATGGCGGACTTTCCTCGCCCGGCCTTCCCGACAACAGCAATAAACTGGTCTCCATAGCCAGCGAGAAAAGCCAGTTTATCGGGAATCCCAAGATTGTCTCTGGTACCAACGTAGTCTGGATACTCACCGATCTCAGATATCATTTTGATCACGTCTCTTTTTTAACTCTTCCTATCCGAAGGAGCCATGTTCTAGACGGTTAAGAGACCGTCTCCTGCTTCAATTGTTGATTGAAGCAGTTTCTCATCGACACCTTCGACCACTACTGCCCTGCCAAGTGCTTCGAGAAGTACAAATCGAAGACCTTTATCAGACACCTTCTTGTCACGACTCATCAATTCCGTAAATTGATTGACAAGGTTTACAGGTGGTGCAATAGGCAGGCCAACTTTTTGAATCAGCGATTTCAGGCGCACTGCATCTCCTTTGCTACATAACTCAAGGCGAACCGACAGATCGGCTGCCATCACCATACCGGCTCCAACTGCTTCTCCGTGCAGCCATTCTCCGTATCCGAGCCCATTTTCAATGGCGTGTGCGAAGGTATGTCCAAAATTGAGCAGTGCCCTTCTGCCCGTTTCTCTCTCATCTTCGGCGACAATTTCCGCCTTTATCTCGCAACTCCGTTTGATAACTCTTGCAACTACGGAATCCTCCAGCGCCAGTAAATCTTCTACTGAGTCCTCCAACCAGTCAAAATATTGGCGATCAGCAAGGGCACCGTGTTTTATCACTTCCGCTGCACCTGCCACCAGTTCTCTCTGCGGCAGGGTCCTCAGAACATCGGTATCAATAAAAACAGCATTTGGCTGATAGAACGCACCGATCATGTTTTTGCCGAGTGCATGATTTACTGCCGTTTTCCCACCGACCGATGAATCGACCTGTGATAACAAGGTAGTGGGGATCTGGATAAAATCAACACCCCGTTGATAGCTTGCAGCGGCAAATCCCGCTGTGTCGCCCACTACGCCCCCACCCAAAGCCATTATGGTAGTGCTGCGATGGTGATTGTTTTGCAGCAGAACATCAAAAATCGTATTCAGCGTTTCCAGTGTTTTGAAACGTTCACCGTCAGGTAACGAAATCGCGTCGACTTTCAGGCCCGCGAGTGTCTTCTTCAGACTGTCCAGATAGAGAGGTGCAACTGTTTCGTTTGAGACAATAAGAACCCGCTCACCCCGAATTAGCGATCTGATCAAATCAGGATCTGAGATCAAACCAGGTCCTATATAAATAGGATAGCTTTTCTCACCCAGATCAAGATTAACTATATCCACTCAACAAGTCCTTCCAGCTTTTCAATTCTTTAAAAGATGCTCTTCTTTCAGCATTCTGACGATGTTATTGACAATTCGACGGCTGCTCTCTTCGCCAACGAACACACTGAGGTCTGCGACCTCAGCGTAAAGAGGGTGTCTTTTTTCTTTCAACTCACGCAGTACTTCCCCATGATCTGCACTTTGCAGCAGGGGACGTTTTTTATCTTTCTCGGTTCTTTTTATCTGGAGTTCAAGTGATGTGTCCAGAAAAACCACAACGCCTCTGGATACCAGTTTACGTCTGTTTTCTGGTAGTAGCACCGAGCCGCCACCTGTGGCAACCAGGACGCCAGACATCTTTGAAAGATCGTCGATGACAGCGGCCTCCCGCACTCGAAAACCATCTTCTCCTTCGACATCAAAAATCCAGGCAATATTTGCACCGGCTCGTCGCTCAATCTCCTGGTCTGAATCTATGAATTTGAGATCCAAATCCTTCGCGAGTAATTTGCCAATGGTTGTCTTTCCGACGCCCATCGGACCAACCAGGAAAAGATTCTGTTTGAAATGTTCTTTCGCTGCACCCATGACAGCACTTTAGCCCGGACCGTGACAGACAACCAGCGTATCTGTTTCATATCGAAGGTAGAATCCGAAATGCCCTGGGATTCCTTGTACAGGATACAACTTTCAGTACCAATCAGGTTTATCGACTCGTCAATGAATCCTTGATGAGTCGAGGTGTGATAAATATTAGCAATTCCTGCTTGTCATCTGTCTTTGTGTTTCGACGGAAGAGTTTACCTACATAGGGCAAGTCACCAAAGAATGGTGTCTTGGTTACAGACTCTGTCTGCTGGGTGGTGAAGATTCCACCGAGCACGATTGTTTCACCATTATCAACGAGTACCTGCGTCTTAACATTATTGGTGTTGATGCTGGGTACCCCATTGAAAACGGCACCCACCGTATCCTGCTTCACCTCAAGCTCCATGATAATTCGATCATCTGGTGTGATTTGAGGTTTAACAGCGAGTTCGAGCGTTGCAGATGCAAAGGACACGGAAGTCGCACCACTGGATGAAGCTTCCTGATAGG
>CAZJRI010000104.1:18915-19263 GCA_964548025.1 uncultured Pseudomonadales bacterium | reverse complement strand
TGGAGACTTGGCCTCCTGCCATGTGCCACCAGCATCGTCCGATCTGAAAATCGTTGGCCCCAGGTGTCCGGTCTTTGCCGCTGCCAGCATGGTTTGACCATCTCTTGGGTCCAGTATCGCATGATTGATAATATGTCCGAGGAACAAGGGTTCTGTCAGGGTCCATTCTCTTCTACTCTCATTGGGAGTGAGGAAAAACAACCCTTTACGGGTTGCAATAATTAAGCATGGACCTGAACGCAAACGGGTCGTCATAATAGACTCCTTTGTTTTTCGTTTCAGATTCTCATACAACTGAATGTCGTCTGTGGTTGAACAGACAGGTGACAGTTTATCAAATTCGGGCAC
>CAZJRI010000104.1:16853-18905 GCA_964548025.1 uncultured Pseudomonadales bacterium | reverse complement strand
GATTTTACGGCGCTATGATTTTACGGCGCTATGATTTTACGGCGCTATGATTTTCCGGGACATGATTTTCCGGGACATGATTTTGGCCAGAATCAGAACCTATTGATCTTCAATGGTTTGTGATACTGAAACGATACCGAACCACAACTATATGACCATAGAGAATTGTGGAAAAGGGTGGGGGAAGTTATCCATCTCATTCCGGCTGACGAAATTGACTAAATCGATTTGTTTGCTGATCTATCAGACATTGATTAGCCGCAGACAACACGAGATTAATTCTCTCCATTACATAACGATCAAAAATTGGAATTAACAATCTTCGCTCTTCAGGGTCAAGATCAAGTTTCTCGGTTGCATGCCAGAAGCATAAGTAAAAGTTGGCAGGCATAAGAGGATGGTATTTCAGTTCCATTTTTGCAAGATTACCGAATCTTAACTTCAATTCTTCCAGCAGATTTCTGTTAACCATCGTTGTTTTCTTACTATAGGACTTCAGAAGTGGAGCGACATCGGGCGAAGGTTCCGGTACTGCTCTTTCGTCTTTCCTCTTAATCAGATTGACCCACGAAAGGTTTATAAGAATTGAATACTCCTCCATGCAGGTTGCATAGTGAGTTTTTAGTACCCTCATTGTATTGAAATGCTTCTTCAATGCTTCCTTCTGGTCCATTCCCTCCATTTCGTCAAATAAGGCATTCACGATGTTTACTGCGAACCCGTTTAGAAGATAAGACTTTTTCTTCTCGGTTGCGGCTTTAACCCGGCGTACGGCGGCTATCCGTTTCTGCCTCGCATTGGCTGAGTTTTCCTGCTTGACAGGAGGTGGAGCGTTTCGTGCTGCAGTAGCAGCCATTGTCTCTAGTTTTAGTACCATGAATATCTTCAAGCTGTTTGGGTTGTCGAAAATGCCGTTTTATTTCAGACGGCTGCCCGTTGAAGCAAGTATATGCTAGCGTCGCATTAATAACGTGCTTCCTATCACACTCTAGTCCACCAGCGGTTTAAAGTCTTAACTGGACTTCCAACCGGCACGTATTTCAGGATTATTGGAAAGTTCGTAATACTCGATTAACCATGAGAGAGGTATGGAGCAATATACGAATGGTTTTGAGGCGATTTGAATAGATTTCCTTAAGGTCAAACTGGTCTTAAACAGTCGATCTTATCAGCAGTTCTTATCTCAGAATCATCTAAAGAAGCACTAAGAGAGCGAATTCCGTCACTTTAACAGATTAGAAAAACGCGCCGGTTCTATTGGTCAACTTATTGACTGTTTGTATCATTAGGTACATCAAAATACCGTACTGTTGTCAGGTCTGTATGCACTTTCATTTAATACAAATACAGGGTATGTTGTTTCTGCTATTTCATGTCGACCATTACATATCGACCATTTCATGGCGACAAGATAATTTTATTTTCACAAATCCCTGAAGATTCAAGATTCCTGTAAAGAAAGGAGACTCAATTGTTTAAAAGAGAAATGAGTAAAGAGGATCTTACTGAACTTGCCGTTTCCTATCTTAAGGAACAGGGAGCATGTGAGGTTGGGGTCGTCACCAAAGATACCCTGGATGGTGGACCGCCTTCGACCGATCTGGAATATGTTATGGCTGATGCTGAATCAGCCCTCAGTTTTGCTGTTCCGCTCGATGAAGGGAAGATTCATAAATTCCTGTCTAAAGAAGATCACGCCGCTCACCAGGAAGATAATATTCACACGGGATTCTATATTACCGGACTGGCAGTAGGTTTGGCATCTTATCTTGATCAGCTCGGTTATCCGTCCCAAGGCGTCGATTCCAATATTGTATATCGTAAAGATACGCCCCGTGGTGTAAGGGATTTCAAACCAGATATTTCTCATCGTTACCTGGCGGTTCGCTCCGGTGTGGGCTGGTTCGGTTATTCCGGTAATGTTATGACACCTTCTCATGGCGCTTCAGTGCTGCTTGGGTCTGTTGTCACCACGGCAGAATTGATACCGACCGACCCTCTGCCTCAGGACAATAAGTACTGTGATGAGTGTCGGTTGTGTTATGCAGCCTG
>CAZJRI010000104.1:0-16843 GCA_964548025.1 uncultured Pseudomonadales bacterium | reverse complement strand
GTAACAATGGGCGGGGTTGAATTCAGTTATCAGAAGAGACGTTCATACCACCGCTGTGATCTGGTTTGTGGTGGTTTTACGGGCTTATCTGAAAAGGGTAAGTGGTCTACCTGGTCTCCTGGCAGATTTCCAATTCCGGAAGATGATCAGGAATTCAAGGGTGCACTGGTGGAAGCCACGCAAGCCTGGATGAATCGACCCGAAATTGATGACGGTGGATTTCGTCATCCCCAGGCACCTGGTTTGAGAAAACTGAATTTCACCTGTGGGAACTGTCAGCTTGTCTGTCATCCTGACAAAGACGAAAGAAACCGGCGGTTCAAACTTCTTTCAAGCGGCGGCGTTGTCATTCAACACCCTGACGGGTCTGTTGAGGCGGTGAAACCCAAAGAGGCACAAGAGCATCTTGATGCGCTTGATGATGAGACGCGATCAATGTACGAGAGGATCATTTAGTTTCCATCAGGCTTATTCCGGTGCAGGTCGATGATCTCCTGAGGATGGTCATCAGGAACACTACCTGCAAATAAAAAACCAAAGACGTGTTTCGGAGAGCCGCTCTGGCGTCGCTCTGGACTATTCGATTACATATTCGAATATGTCCATTGTCGGTTTCAAAAAAAATAACAACACAATTAAACAGTTCTCATTCAGTTTGCATCCTAGGAATAAGAAAAAAGACAGGGACAGATCTGGTGCAGAACAAAATCCTGATTAAATCGACCATATTGATTTTCTGCTTGATCACTGGTTTCAAGGTGACAGGCGAGGAGAGGAGTCGATTTATATACGATGACATCAATCGATTTCAAGTCGCCTACAACGAGTATGTGAAGTCTCAAAATGCTGATGTCTTTGAGGATTATCTAAATAACGGGACACTCGGATTACAGGAATTCAGGAGTCAATTTGCTTTGACGCCGAAAGTTCTGAAGAAGTCTATCGATGTGCATCCCAAATTCTATCAATCCCTGAAGGATCTTAAAGAAAGGATGATCGCGCAGGAAGATGCCGTTAATGAGGCATTCGACAGCCTGCAGCAGCTATTTCCCAACCACCAGATGCCACAAGTTTATTATGTTGTTGGTGGACTGCGTGCGGGAGGTCAGGGCGGCGAAGGAAACTACGTTCTCATCGGGGCAGAAACTTATGCGCGACATAAAAGCACAGACATGACCGAGTTTTCACAGAAAGCTCGACTGTTTGATGCCAAGACAGTTTCGAATATCGTGGCCCATGAAGCAGCCCATATTATCCAGGAGGATCTCCAGGGGCGAGAACAATACCTGTCCATTTACACACAACCTGGAAAAGGCACCTTACTTGCGTATGCACTAAGAGAAGGCGCTGCGGAATTCATCGCGAAACTTGTATCTGGTTCGCATATCAATCCACAGGCAGAAGAGTATGGACTTCAGCAGGAGTTGGCGCTGTGGGAGAATTTCAAGGAAAGCCGTGCAGAGACAGACCTTGGAGACTGGTTTTTTTATCGTCCCCGACAACATCCAGAATGGCCTATTGACCTGGGTTACTGGCTTGGCTATCGAATTTCGTCAGCCTACTATGATAGTCGCAGTAATAAACACAAAGCCGTGCGCGATATTCTTGGTGTGACGGACTATGAGAATTTTCTTCAACAAAGCGGTTATCAGGGTGGTCAGCGCAAGAGCCACTAACGCTAGATGCAGGGTTACCAGCGATACTGAATTCTGCCGAAGAGGTTTCTTCCGCGTATCCTGAGGTGGCTGCCAACAGGTACATTGTTCATGGCCACTCGATTGAACCCCGTTAGGTGATCCAGGCGATCCTGGTCGAACAGGTTTTCAGCGCCTGCCGTGACCGTCATTTTGTCGCTGACAAACCAGCTAAGAAAAGCATTGGTCAGTGCATAACGCTTGCTAGGGTTGAATGAATTGTTAGGATTCTGTGGATCGAGTGTATTGGTCGCTGATAGCCGGTCCTGCTCAGCCACGAGCATCTGTTGAATTCGGGCATTGAACTGGTCACCTTCGTAAAGTAACTCAACGCGCAGTGAAGCAGGGGCAATACGGAACAGACTGTCGCTGATGTCGTCTCGATCACCTCTGACATATGAAGCCATACCGTCAAGGCGCCACCTGTCGCCAAATTGAATACCGAAGGTCATATCAACTCCCCAAAACCGTGCTTCAGTATTGGAAAACTGTAGTGGTGTAGGGTCACCATTTGCCTTGCTACTTACCGCCACAACAACTGGATTCGTCACGGGTACACCCTGAATGTAGTCGTCTACCTCCCTGTAGAATATCCGAGGAGACAGGTTATAGTCGTTGTAGTTCCAATCCAACCCCAGTTCAATCTGACGGGATCGCTCAGGATCGAGGTCAACATCGCCAATATAATTGTTGCCATCGCCCAGTCCCGCATTCGCTTCCAATGGTATCCAGAGATAACGTTCCTGGTACAATGGTGACCGGACCTTCTGTGCAAGTCCGGCTTCAACCATAAGTTGCTCAGTTGCCTGATAACGTATTTTGAGTAGCCAGTCGAGGTGATTCTCGGATTGACTGTGATCAGAGGCATTAAAATTTTCACGCAACATCCACACAGCACGTGGCGGGGTTCCCATGGGCCACGCTGATGGATTCATATCAACCAAACGAGCGGGGAAGGCATCAACGGGGTCGGTATCAGTTTTGACCTTCGCAAGGCTTGCACCTGCTTCAACATACCATCGATCACCAATCAGGGAAGACCACTGTCCGAATAGTGCGAGGCGGTCTACTTCACTGTCGTTAAAGTTGGTCACAAAAAACGGTGCGAAATCGGGATCAGACACCACGGCGTCATGTTCTGAATGTTTACCTTCGATGCCTGTGCTGAAACTGCCTTTAGCAATCATTGTATCAATCGTCAGCTTGTAACCGATCTCATCGCTTTTTGCCTTTACCCGACGTTTGTCATCACCGAGAAAAGGAGGCAGGGGAAGCATTGAAAAATCTGGTACAGGTCGCAGTCGATCATTGCTCATACCGTGGTCGACCCGGGAGCCATAGATCATCGCTTCGATTCCCAGTTCTTTAAAATGCGTTCTATAACCTGCCTTCCAGAGATCCGTGTGGAACCAGTCAATGTCCATAGGTAGACTCGGTGTCCCTGTGTCGTCGGTTTCAAGGCGACGGAAGTCGACGTCGAACTCATGATTTCCCAGTTTGAGTCCGTATCCTAATCCGGCTACCTGTCTCTCGTACCGTGTTGTATGGGTTTCGTCTCTTCCCGTGTCGTAGTCATCTCCCTTGTCTTTGTTACCGACGATATAAAAGCGTTGCACCCGGTCACTTAGACCGATGACTGCTGAAACACTGCTGCCTTGATCCACACTACTTAAGGTCGCTTCAGTATCGCCTGAAAACAACCAGTCATCTCTGTGGTTGTATTCCGGTTTTTTCCAGTAGGCGGTGACGGCACCACCGATGCCACCACCACTCGAAATGGAAGCGATGCCTCGCTCGACTACCAGCTCCTGCATAAGGCCCGCCGGAATATGGTGAAGGGGTGGTGCCATCCAGTTGGGTCCACCGCCATGAATCAACAGACCGTCGACGCGCACGTTGATTCTTGGGCCGAACATACCGCGGTATTGGATCTGGCCTGTCAGAGGACCGTTGCTGTTTGCGGCCCCGCCCGGTACCTGGGCCATCAGTCGCGCAGCATCAACAGGAGATCCCGTTCTACGGGGAGTAAATTTAGTTTCCAGAAAGTCAGCTCGTCCGATAACCGTAATCTCTTCCATTTCTGCATTGGCTGCCGCGGAGGTATTGCAACTCAAAATAGCCAACAATAATAATAAGCCGCGTGTGCACATTTCTTTGGCTGGAGAGTTAGTGTAATGGTGACATCGACTGGGCTCGATATCCGTATTTAGATGGTTGAATTTCATTTTGGCTGAGTGGTACTGGAGTAACTGCAAGAATACTCGGTCGTTGGGGAAATCAAAACTACATTTTCTCAGGAAGCTGTGGGAATTTCCAGTCACTACTGCTGTGTATGATCGACTTCACCTTTGCCTTGACGTATATTCTGAAATTCCCGCAGCTTGTGTTTGGTTTTAGGCGGCGGCCGTTCTTAATCCACCCCCAAACTAGACCTACCGAGGCAATTGATGAATAAGAATAATTTAAAAGTACTATTAGTGATTTCCTTAGCTTTTGGCTTTTCCCTTAACACTTCAGCAGACTTTAACGTGGATTCATTCTTCGATATCCACTATGAAATTTCGGTTGATCGTGATCCGGGTACACCCAGTATAAAAGCAACCCTCCCCGATGGGACGGATGTGCCCCTACGTGCGTATCGAGGTATTAAATTCTTCAATGAATCAAAAGGATTCAGCCACAGAATTCTTGTCCAACAGAACCTCGGACAAGAAGAATATGTTCTGATCTCTGCTGACTGCAGCAATAATAGATGTGTCATTACTGATATTGAGCAGAAAAGCCCGGATCATCGCGGCCATGTAACCGTATTGAAGTGAGTTTGATAAGACGATTCTCATGAAACTGGTAGCTTGAACAAGCTATTTCCTGCGGTGCGATACCCCAAGGCAAATATTGCTCTGATCCAATACTTAAAGCAAAAGGTGCAAATAATGATGGATCTATTGTTGAAATGTAAATGCGGCAGTGTCACAGGCGTGGCGAAGGATGTGTCACCAACCCTTGGCAACCGTCTCGTTTGTTATTGTGACAGTTGTCGAAAGTTTGCTGAGGTGCTTGCTGGAGAAAGTGATGTTCTGGATGAATATGGCGGTACAGAAATCTACCAGATGCCCATCTGCAATCTCAGGATCTCCAATGGAATTAATCAGGTGAGTTGTCTTCGTATTACTGAAAACGGACCACATCGATGGTATGCAGAATGCTGCCGGACGCCGATAGGTAATACGGGTTCTGCTGCGTTGCCATTTATTGGCCTGATTCATAGCTTTGTAGAAGATGAAACCAGCCTTGAGCGCACGCTTGGACCCATTCGTGGATTTGTTAACACGAAGGATGCATCTTCTGTTCTGCCGGGTGATCGACGAGGCTCTGCGTTAGGTCTGATCATCCGATTTCTGTCACAACTCCTGATCTGGAAATTACAGGGTAAGAATCGACCGAACCCGTTCTTTTCACCAGATGGAACCGCCATATCAGAACCGTTGGTGCAAGCGGACTAAACTGACGTCGTCCGTTCAGCCAAGAGTGCTATCCCATGCGAATCGTAGAAACAAGAGAATGTACCGTACTGCTTCAGGGTAATGTGAGCAATGCGGTTGTCAGCTTCACCGATCATACGGTCTCTTTGGTTGCACTGGTTAGCGATCAAATTCGCAACGGCAGGCCGGTCATTGGATTCGGCTTCAATTCCATTGGTCGCTATGGGCAGTCAGGCATCCTGCGGGAGCGAATGTTCCCACGTCTTATAAAAGCAGATCCTGTCACATTGGTATCCGGAGATGGTTCTGGTTTTGATGCAGAATCAATTGCGAAAGCGGCAATGCAGAACGAAAAGCCTGGAGGTCATGGAGACCGTGCCGGTGCCCTTGGTGCGCTTGAACTTGCCGTATGGGATTTGAATGCAAAGCTTAACGATGAACCGGCATATCAAACGATTGCCCGGCACTTTAACTGTACTATTGAGAGTAATTCATCGAGCGTATATGCAGCAGGTGGTTACTACTATCCCGGGGCGTCTGTGACCGGACTGCGTGAAGAATTGGAAGCTTATCGGGAGCTGGGATTCGATGCCTTTAAAATGAAAATTGGTGGGGCATCACTGAAGGAAGATCTTCAGAGAATAGAAGCAGCATTGGCGGTTGCAGGCCAGGGATCAAAACTATCGGTTGATGCAAATGGCCGTTTCGATCGGTCGCAAATGATCGATTACGGCAGGGAAATCGCCCCCCTGGAGTTACGTTGGTATGAGGAAGCTGGCGATCCGCTTGACTACGAACTTAATAGTGAATTAGCAGAGGTCTATACTGGACCCATAGCGACAGGTGAGAATCTCTTCAGTGCCATTGATACCTACAATCTCATCCGCTTTGGCGGTATGAGACCAGGTTTAGATATCTTTCAAATGGACCCCGGGCTGAGTTATGGTCTAACGGAATACCACAAAATGATTGTTCTGCTCGAAGAAAATGGTTTTGATCGACGAAACTGTTTCCCACACGGGGGCCACCTGATCAACCTGCACGTCTCCGTGGGGCTCGGTCTCGGTGGATGCGAGGCGTATCCGGGTGTTTTTCAGCCTTTCGGCGGATATCCTATGGAATGTGAAATAAGTAATGGCAGTGTTCGGCCGACGAATGAGCCGGGCTTTGGTCTTGAGCAGAAATCTGAACTGCGACCCTACCTTGAATCATTGAGTTGAATATGTTGCAGTTCAATCAATTCAGAAACGGCAAAGCATATGCGAATAGGAATTGTAGGCTGCGGTGCGATGGGGTCTATCTATGCGGGACTGCTTGCGTCAGCCGGTAATGATGTACTGGTCATTGATCAATACAAAGATCATATCAGTGCCATTAACAAGAACGGACTACGTATTAGCGGTGCCAGTGGCGACCGTACAGTTGCTATACGCGGGTTTACAGAAGTTCCGGACGAAGAATTCGTTGATTTGCTGGTTATTGCGGTTAAGGGCGCAAGTGCAGGCATAGCTGCTGAATCCGCGAAGAAATTGGTTGGCTCCAATTCGCTGGTACTCACGATTCAAAACGGTCTGGGTAGTGCCGCCCTGGTGGAAGAAAAGCTCGGGGCTGAGCGATTAGTAGTAGGGGTCGCTCAGGGATTCGGTGCGTCGCTGCTTGAGCCGGGCCATTCCCATCACAACGATATGAAAGCGATAAGAATGGGTGCGTATCGCGATTTGTCACCAGACAAAGTGCATGAGATAGCTGCTGTCTGGCGAGACGCGGGTTTCGATGCGGAAGCCGTCCAGGATATTGCGGCCATGCAGTGGGAGAAACTGATTTGCAACGTTGCCTATAGTGCGATCTCAGCGTTGACGGGGTTAACCGTCGGCGAGGTATTAAACGATTCGGAACTTGGAAGGGTGAGCAGTGCTGCTGCAGTTGAAGCCTTTAATGTGGCCCAGGCACTAGGCGTAGATATTGACGTTGAAGACCCGGTGCAGCACGTTCGTGATTTCGCCGCGAGAATGCCCGATGCCAAACCCTCGGTTTTGCTTGATATCGAAGCTGGTCGGATAAGCGAAATTGAGTTGATTAATGGCGCCATTCGGCGCGAGGCGCAAAAAGCGGGCATGTCTGCACCGGTGAATGAAACCCTTGCAGGATTGGTCCGGGCATTGGAGCGTCGCAATGCGAAAGACAATGGATAATAAAGTCAGCAGTCATTGAGAGTAAAAAAAGGGTGATGAATGAGTAGTACGGAAGATCTTCTAAAGATAGATAGTATGCGCCGGGAAGCCATGATTTCTGGTGATACCGCAACGTTAGCCAATATACTGAGCGATGACCTGGTTTGGACTCATTCATCAGGTAAAACGGAAAGCAAACAGGATATGCTGCAAGCAATCGAAACAAAGGCTGTGAGCTATGAGATTCTGACTATTCCCGAGTACTCAATTACCAGACACGACGATCTTTTTATCTATCTTGGTGTCCTTGACGGTAAGGCCAGCCGTGATGGTATCGAGAAGGATTTAATGAGCAAGTTCCTCAGTGTATGGCGGTTGAAGGATTCAACCTTTGAGATGCTCGCCTGGCAATCAACAGCCTGCTAACATCGCCTTTTAGGGGCAGAAATCAATTCACCGATGAACCGCGTACCTATATAATTCCAGCTTCGATTTCAATGGGTTAAATACACGTGCAGAATCAAGACAAAGCGATGGATATATTCCCAGGCCTGGTTGCCGCTGTCGACTGGTATGACAACAGCCTGCAGAGTATTCTCGCTTCAAGAGGATTAAAGGTGCTGCATCGCACCCAGGCAATAATGTTGGTGCACATCCTAAATGGTACAACACGACCGGCAGCTATAGCTCGGGAGATGAGAATAACGAGGCAAAACATCCACGCAATGGCTAAAGCACTTATAGAGGATGACATAATCGTCTTTACGCCTGATCCTGACGATGGTCGGTCAGGCCAGTATTCCCTGAGTGACAAGGCAGCAGACCAGAGGGAAAAAGTCCTGGACATTCTCAATTACATCAATCAAAAACTGGCTGATCGAATCGGCGAGGAAACTGTCGGGCATCTGTGGCGTGGTCTGTCTGCAGACTGGGGAGATCTAATAGATGAAGCACCATCTGGAATTGCAAAATGAATGAGTATTTTACTGTCATCGTTAATTTCGAGACCGAACCGGACGAACAATCGGAGGCCTTGGAGAAAATCGGGAGTTATGTTGGCTCTTTCCTCAGTCAACAGCCAGGCTTTGTGCAGAGCAAGCTTCATCAAAGCACGGACGGAAAGCGAATAGTCCACTATGCACAATGGCAATCAGAAGAAGACTTTAGGGCTTTTGCAGAGATTGCGGGCTCTCATCCTGATTTACCAGCAATAAGGAAATATAATCCGCAGGCAGGGTTCTTTGAACTCTGGCGTGAATACTGAGAAACACCTAAATATCAGGGTTCAATCTCAAGCCCTTGCTCCTCAAGCTGACGCCGGATGGCTGGCAAACTGCGCCATAGAATAAAGGCCCCAATCGGGCACAGTACAAGTGCACATAAGGCAATTGATTTGCCGATTGCTGCGTCATACCCGAAAACATAATCGGTTGTCACTGCAATAACAGTTGGGCCAAGCCCGAGGCCGATGAGATTAGCCGCCAGAAGATAAAGTGCCATCACCTGGCCACGCATTCTGTTCGGTGTCATCAGTTGCAGTGCACCGCCAGCAATGCCACCTTGAAAGGCTGAGAAGAATATGGCAAATGACATAACAAAAATGGCAAGAAAATCGGAAGTTACAAATCCCAGTGCTAGTGTGCAGGGTGTCATTGCGATCATGCTGAAAAGGATCATCCTGATATAAGCATCTGGGATACCCTTTTGAATCATTTTGTCGGAGAGTGTTCCTGCGATCAGTAATCCGGCTGTTCCGGATCCAATCATTACAAGGCCGAATGTCCATCCCGCCTCTGGGCGAGAGTAATCAAAGGTGCGGATAAAATAGGTTGGGCCCCATAAATTCTGTGCGTATACAATCATGATAAAAATGGATATGCCCAATATGTGCCCAACATATGCTCGGCGTCTCTGCCACAGATAACCAACAACAACTGAAAGGGGTATTGAATCGTCTTCGACAGCCCGGACTCCTTGCCTCGAAGGTTCGCGCACCGTGGTCATAACAAGCAGCGACACCAGAATGCCTGGTAGTCCCACAATAAAGAAGGTCAACTGCCAGCCTTCTATCGAGCCCAGTATAGGTAGAACTATCTCATCCATGTTTTCCACGTAGCCAATAACGGCACCCCCTAGCATGTAGGCGAAGCCTGATCCAAGGGTTACACCAACCATATAAACCGAAAGCGCACGGGCCAGGATACCCTTGGGGAAGTAATCGGCAATCATGGAGTAGGCAGCAGGACCTAGCGTTGCTTCACCCACACCCACACCAATCCTGGCAGCAAACAGCGACCAGTATCCCCGGGCAAGACCACAAAAAGCTGTCATCAGGCTCCACACAGCGATACCTGCGCCGATCAGATTACGACGGCTCTTGCTGTCTGCAATCCGTGCCAGGGGCAAGCCCATAAAGGCGTAAAAAAGTGAAAATGCCAGTCCCGCGAGGAGGCTGTATTGTGTATCGGAAATCTGAAAACTGGTTCTGATCGGACCTACCAGCAGGCCCATAATCATTCGATCCAGGAATGAAAACACCTGGGCGAGTAATAAAACAGTTACGACGTACCAGGCGTAAATCAGATTTGAATTGCCAGAATCCGTCGTTTCGATTCCATTGTCCTGGGTTCCGCTCATGTTAGATTACCTACAAGCGAACCCAGGATCTTGATCATCTTGGATATCCGAGCGTCAGGCCATACATTCGTGGCAGACCCCAGAAGTGCTGATTGAAAAAATTGGCCGTTGGCACAAGACCTGCCGTATATTCCTTATCACCACAGTTCTTACACCAGGCCTGAATACGCCATTTCTCATCAACACTTGTCCAGCCGATGCTGGTATCCCAGAGCCAGAAATCACCTGTTTCGGCTTTTGGATGATTCAGTACACCGTCTGAAAAGTATTCGTCTTCATAGCTGCCAGCAGCCCGAACGAAAAATCCGCCAAGGTTGGTATTCCAGGCATAATCGGCAGAAACAAAGATCTGTGTTTCCGGCGCTCGGGACATTTCAAGTGAAGTATGGTCTTCATCTACCAGTGAAGTGCCGTCTGGTAGTAATACGACACTGCCACCACAACTTGATGACGGGTTGACTTCTAACGACGGTCCGTCAAGGTCGGCACAGAATTCATCGTATTCTGCATCAAGCAGACCTATAGAAGCCTGCAGTGTAAGACCGCTTATGGGAACGCTGATTACTTCCAGTTCCAATCCTCTGTTTGTGGATTCGCCAATATTCTGATTAACCGTTTCCTGCCCTGTTGGATTCGTGGGGCTGGGAATAAAAACACCAAACTGAAGGTTCTCGAATTCTGTCTCGAACAGGGTCGCATTTATTCTCAACCTGCCATCCATGAGATCACTCTTGATCCCGATCTCAAATGAATCGGATTCCTCATCATCTGTAGGACCCATGGTGAGATCAGAGTTAGCCCTTGCGCCAAATTCACCCGCCTTGAATCCCTGAGAGAAAGTGATAAATCCCATTAGGTCCGGGTTGAAGTGGTAGTCAAAACCAACGTGTACGCTGGTGTTGTCGCTATCGAGTTTACCGATAATGGTTTTTGGCATGGCAGCCATTTCAGAAATACTGGGGGCAGTGCTCGGGTCCGTGGCAACTATTTGCGGTTGGAAGGCGCCGGGATTACGCTCGAAATCCTTCTCTTCCTCACTGTATCTAACACCTACAGTCATATTCAGTTTGTCGTTAAATGAATAAATGGCCTGGCCGAATACGGCCTGGCTCTCACCATCCTGATTTGCATAGTCCGCAGATGGCCCGAGCGTTGGGAATGACTGAACGAGTTCATGCTCCTGTTCAAAATAAAATAGACCGAGTACAAACTCCAGATTTGCCAGCGGACTGTTAAGACCTTCGAAATTGGAATGAAGCCTGACCTCGTAGCTCGTCTGGTCATGGACCTGATCCCTGAAAGTCGGGAAGAAAGGTATCTCTGTCTGATCGAAATCACTTGCGATAAAACCGTCAGTTTCTACCCATCCGATAACAGAGGAGATTGTAAAATTGCCGATATCCCAGTCAAATGTACCCGTAACACTGTTCTGATCAGTGTCGTGGAACTCCAGCGCATCACGACCTACGGTATAGGGTCCGTCATCGGGTTCAGCCGTCCAGTTAAAAGGCGCGCCTGCAAAAAGGAAAGTGAGTAACTGACCGGGATCTGATGCATCATCTCCACCGGGTGCATCACTTCTTTCTTCCATCCATGAGCCGATAAGTGTTGCGGTAAAGTCCTCGGTAGGCGTCCAGACGAGCGTACCCCTGACGGAATCAATATCTTCACCATTTAAGTCATCGCCATTCGCGCGATTCTTGAAATGTCCATCATAGTTTTGCAGAAGTGCAGTAACGCGTGCTGACAGAACGTCTTCGATGATCGGAAACTGAATAGCGGCACGAAAATCAAGACGACCCTCGTTACCTGTGGTTAATTCAGTCTCGTAATCAAAAGTACCATCTGGTCTTTTTGTGGTGACGGCGATACCACCAGCCAGCGAGTTCTTGCCAAATGTGGTTCCTTGTGGTCCTCGATGTATTTCCACGGTTTGAACATCAAAGAAATCAATCAGTGATGCAATCGGACGTGAATGAAAAACACCGTTAATTGAAACACCAGTCCGCATTTCATTAGTAGACTCTATGTTCTGTTGACCCATGCCGCGAATATGAATGGCCGCAGAATTTGGAAATGTAGTCACTGGCTGTATACGCACATTTGGCGTTGATGGCCCAACATCACGCAGATCCTGCGCGGTTATTTTTTCCAGCATCGCGTCACTGAATGCTGTCACGGACATTGGAGAATCCTGTGCTGACTCTTCTTTGTAGCGGGCTGTTACCACGACTTCTTCCATGGCATCAGCACCTGAAGTCTCTTCTGCCTGGAGAAACACAACCGGATTAATTAGTAATAAAAAGCTTATGAAGAACGATGGTGATTTTAGATGCATGACCTCTCCCCTATGTTTGTGTTCCCGACATAGGCCGGGTCGATTCACTTCTGATTCACGCGTTGTTTACTCAAATTGACTTCAATCATGCATAACACGACCGGAGACTACCCGATCGACTTTCAATAGCGAGCCGCTGTATCACCTGGTCTGGATTACTGGACGGCGTCTTGAACTTGTGCTTATATTGTCAAATGAATATACATTATAATGCTGCCTTGAAAAGTTCGTGTCAACCTTATTCCACTAATACTCAATCGCCTTGATTTACCATCCGATCGCAACTCGAAGAGAAATACATTGTGCCGGGACTTGGAAATGTCCCTGAAAGCGGCATAAGCGGGAGTATCGGGCAGTTACGGGATGAACTGATCGGTAAGAGGGATTCAGGCGATAAAGCCAGTTCGGATTCTTGGTATGTTCTTGCTATATTGTAAAGAAAAAAGACAAATGTCAGATGAGGATATTCGTGAGCTGACCTGCCAGAGACTGGGCAGCAATCGCAAGGCAGTTAGCTGCAGAGCACAATATTGAGTTATTGACAGTATGTCGGAAAGAATCAAACAGGATCCTGTACCAGGGAATGAAGTACCGGCAGACCGGGCTGGTATAGTCTGGCACGGTAGGAATTGAAAGATAGATAATTAACAAGGTAAAAATATGGCGAAAGTATTAGTAATTAAATCCAGCCTGATGGGTGATGCGGGAAACTCGAATGCTCTGGTAGACCAGTTCATTGACAGGTGGCGATCAGATAATCCGGCTGATGAGGTATCAACGCGAGATTTCTGCAGCGATCCGATACCGCATTTAACGCGTGAACGATTTATGGCATTTGTCACCCCGGAGGGCGATCGCACCGAACAACAAAAAGAAGAAGTCGTACTGTCTGATGAACTTATCGCTGAGTTTCTGGCGACAGATGTACTTGTTTTGGGTGTACCTATGTACAACTTCGGGATTCCGTCCACCTTGAAGGCATATATTGATCATATTTCCAGGGTGGGTTTGACCTTTCGTTATACAGCCGAGGGTCCGGTCGGCCTGGCTGAAAATACAAAAGTATATGTATTGGGTGCCCGCGGTGGTTTTTACTTGAATACGCCAAATGATACTCAAACTCCTTATCTTAAGAGTATTCTCAAGTTCTTTGGTCTGGACGATGTTACATTTGTAATGGCAGAAGGGCTGAATATCAGCCCGGAGCAAAAGGAAAAATCAATGCAACAGGCGGGACTCGAAATTTCTTCCCTGCTTGATTAGAGGATAAGCAAATGAGTGAAGACGTATTGCAGTTGGCAGAGAGGTTTTTTAAGGCTATCGAAAGCGGAGATGTTGATACGGTCGCGAAAATTTATTCTACCGATGTGCTGATATGGCATAACTACGATCACGGTGAAGACCGCAGCTATGGGCAGACTCGTGAAGAAAATCTTGAAGTTCTCAAGGGATTGCCAGCGAGAATCAGTGGTGCGACCTATGACGTCGTATATAGAGAACGTACTGAAACAGGCTTTGTTCAACAGCATGTGCTCCGTGGCTCGATGCCAAATGGTGAACCGTTTGTATTGCCTGCCTGTATTATTTGCAGAGTGGAGGGTGATGAGATCACCCGTCTGGATGAGTATTTTGACCCGGCGATAACCAGCGAACTTTATCGGGTGGTTCAGGAAGCAGAACAGGGCTAAAGACCAGGTGGCAGCGATTAATCTCTGGATACATTAATCACTAGTTACATTAATCTCTGGTTAGAACGTGCCCGCTCTATATGAGTCGCTTCTACGCAAGAATTTAGCTCAACAGTTGTCTATGAAAAGGTATCTTATAGCTTACTGTTGAGCCATTCGGTGATCAGATCAGCGTGTTTATCCCGTGCGTCGTCCGGCTGCGTCAGGTAATGATCACCGGTGGTCAGCTCCAGGGTTTTATCATCACTGCCAATTAAATCGTGAATACCCCTTGCATCACTAGGGAACACACCCGTATCGGACATTGACTGCACGACCAGTGCAGGTACCTTTATCTTGGCCAGGTGAGGGGCGCCGCGACAAGGTGAGCTTTTAAGGCTCCACATGGAGAGCCAGGTTCGAAGTGTATTATTCAGTCCGATTCCGCGAGGACTGAAATTGGCACTTTTCGGATCTCCGGCATAACAAACGCCAACTGGACGATCCGATGGATCGATATCGCCATCCATCAGTCTCAGATCAGCCCAGGTTCTCTGCATGTTGAAAGCACGATCAAACATGCCGTGTGCCGATAACCTTTCTAATTCCGAATTTACCCAGTCAGTGATCCTGTCGTTTCTCGCAACCTGCGCTTCGCGATAGCGCTTGATGAATGACTCTGAGTAGGGCGGTCCGTTCTCCGGGTTGTACATGTTGAGTGATTCATCTATCAACGTGGGATCTGTCTCATCGATAACTGACGGATCCATCCAGTCAGTGAGTACTTCTGGACGACCTGCATGGGCACAGAGCGAAACATAGTAATCACCTGGCAGAAGCTCTTTGGCTGCCTGGGGTACCTTTAGTCCCGGCGTTGCCTCAAGCACTGGGTCGACCGCCTGGGAATGGTAGGCACCCATCAGAGATCCTCCGCCAGAATTGCCCAGCAGAACAATATTTTCTATACCGGCAACTTCTTTCAACCAGCGCACGCCAGCACCGATATCTATTAATGCATGTTCCAGAAGGAAAAAAGCTTCGTTACCACGAAATCGAGTATTCCAGCCAAGAAATCCGAATCCCCTTTTTGCCATATACTCACCGAGATAGTGCTCGCTGAAATCAACATTGTAATGTGTCGCAATGAAGGCAGTATTGGGATTTGATCCGGAAGGTGAGTGATACAGGCCCTGGCAGGGATTGAATCCGGCACCATTACGGGCGCCTGTCGGTGACTCGAGTGATACGAATTCTCGCTTAGTGGTTGTCATGACTTGAACTCCAATCAGGTACCCAGAACCTGGTTTCGCCCAAGCACCATATTCTGTAATTTTCCGAAGGCAACATCCCGCGGCAGATATTTCATACCGCAATCCGGAGCTACCACCATTCGTTCCATCGGAATTACCCGGAGTGCTGCTTCTATTCGGTCTGCAACGACACTCACGGGTTCAATGGACTGATCTCGTAAATCCAGCACACCTACGTGAATCTTCTTCGAAGGCAATTCGTTCAGAACCGCAAGATCCAGGCGCGGCTGGGCACATTCGATTGAGATCTCCTTAACTCTACAGGCATCCAGTTCACGAAGAAAGGCATAGCCATTGGGTTTGTCGTCGACGTGTTTGCCGTAGCCGAAACATACATGCAGTACCGTTGTACCGGTAACTCCCTCTAGTGCACGATCAATTACGGCTACGGCATAACTGGCAGCGGCTTCTGGTCTCGCCTGCACGTAGGGTTCGTCTAATTGGACAATATCAACGCCAGCTTCGAATAGCGCCCTGACTTCATCATTTACTGCTGCCGCATAGGCCATCGCCAGTGATTCATCATCTTTGTAATAGTCATTCTGGGCTTGCTGGGTCATGGTAAACGGACCTGGAAGCGTCATTTTTATCGGCTTGTCCGTATAGGCTTTCAAGAGTGAGATGTGGTCGGTTTCGACGCCGCGGGTACGCTTTATTTCGCCTACCACTCGTGGGACAGGTACTTCCTTCCCCGTTCGGTCGACAGCCGTGCCGTGGTTCTCCTGGTCCAGACCCTCCAGCGCGTTGGCGAAACGATTGGAATAGCTTTCCCGCATCATTTCTCCATCGGTGACTATATCGACGCCGGCTCTGATCTGATCGAAGAGCGCGAGCAGCGTCGCATCAGCCTGCGCTTCCGACAGGTTCTCTGGGGTTACATTCCACAGTTCCAGGGCACGCACCCGGGCAGGCAGGCGTTCGCCCAGTCGCGACCTGTCAATTAACCAACCGGGTTGTGCATAGCTGCCAACCAGGGAGGCAGGCAGGAGGGGGATTTCTATAGACATTGTATTCTCCTGCCTGTTCTTACTGGATAAGACATGATACTGGCTGAGTAACTAGCCCTGTATTAATCCCCGTCGAGGCCGCGTCCGTCTGCTTTCACGCCGTCGGCGTTAACAGGCAGCGATATGTCACCCGTGCCATCTTTAACTGCAGAACAGAATTCCAACATGATGCCATCCGGGTCGAGGAAATAGATAGACCGAAGCCAGGTTTCATCCTCTACCTGTTGTGTTGTGCGGAGAACA
This sequence comes from uncultured Pseudomonadales bacterium, assembly GCA_964548025.1. Classification (GTDB taxonomy): domain Bacteria; phylum Pseudomonadota; class Gammaproteobacteria; order Pseudomonadales; family Azotimanducaceae; genus JAHRVQ01. Next base: position 294 of record CAZJRI010000104.1, on the reverse strand, counting down.
CCGGGTTGGGTATCAATATCTGCATGATTGACCACGTCAGATACCTCCACACCTTTGGCAATCAACTCTTCCCTGATTGCTTCGATATTAGCAAGTGGTGCATGGAATGCGACATGGTTCATTGACCCGTGTGCGGAGCTAATGGATCCCGTGCCAAGCAAATTCCCGGCTGAAGCAACGCCTGGTGCGGCGTCCGGCGCATCGCTGAACCAGAAGAACGCCAGCAAATTGCCTCCTCCCATATCGTAGAAAAAGTGCTGGCCACCGGGAATGTCAAAGCCCTTAATCAAATTC
>CAZJRI010000103.1:19131-19373 GCA_964548025.1 uncultured Pseudomonadales bacterium | reverse complement strand
TATCTTTTCGCACTACGGTGAAATTGTAAGTCATGAGGTCGGTGGACGGGTGAACGGCGTTCTGGTCAGCATGGCGACCGGAAAGAGTCTTGCCTTTGCGCTCTTTAATCTGCAGGCACGGGGGCGGATGTTTATCGGTCCGAACCAGGAGGTCTATGAAGGTCAGGTTGTGGGTCTGCATACCCGTGGAAACGATCTTGCGGTCAACCCGTTGAAGGGCAAACAGTTGACGAATATCAGGG
>CAZJRI010000103.1:5601-19121 GCA_964548025.1 uncultured Pseudomonadales bacterium | reverse complement strand
CCGGTAATGATGAAGCAGTCGCTCTGAATTCACCGATTACATACAGTCTTGAGCAGGCCATTGAGTTTATAGATGATGATGAACTGGTCGAAGTGACGCCCCGCCATCTGCGTATCAGGAAAAAACTGCTGACTGAAAATGAAAGAAAGAGAGCAGGCCGAGACAAGGTTGCTTAAACTGCCAATGACAGATAGATAGGAAAGGCGAATGCTACCACTTTATCCAGAGATCAAGCCCTACGCACGACATACCGTTGAGGTGGATGATACTCATCAAATCTATGTGGATGAAAGTGGAACACCCGAGGGCATCCCGGTACTTTTTATCCATGGCGGTCCGGGATCCGGCTGCAAGTATGACAGCCGGAGTTTTTTCAATCCTGAAAAGTATCGAATCATACTCTTTGACCAGCGAGGTGCGGGTCGATCGAAACCGCATGCTGAACTCGAGAATAACACGATCAATGATCTGATCGCTGACATGGAGAAGATCCGCGAGTTCCTTAATATCGAGAAATGGATGTTGTTCGGTGGTGGTTTTGGTTCAACACTCGGGCTTGTATATGCTGAAAGTTATCCGCATCGAGTTTTATCGATGGTCTTGCGAGGAATATTTCTAGGTCGCGAAAGAGATGTTAACTGGATCTACCAGCAGGGAGGTGTCAGCAGGTTCTATCCTGATCACTGGGAGGACTTCCTCGATTCAATTCCTGATGAAGATAGAGACGATCTTATTCAAGCCTATATCAAGAGAATAGATACGCCCAATGATCTGGTCAGAATGGCTGCTGTTAAAGCCTGGTCCCGTTGGGAATCCGACTGTTCAACAATGCATCCGAATGCCCGCTTGATCAAGCATTTCACAGACCCTCATCGTGCGATGGCAAGAGCCAAGATAGGCCTGCATTACTTCTCCAATAATTGCTTCCTGGCTGAAAATCAGATTATAGACAACATCAATGTTGTGCAGGATATCCCAGGGATTATCGTGCACGGTCGCTATGACATGCTCTGCCCGCTTGAGAATGCATTCAGCTTACATGAAGCCTGGCCGGTATCTCAGCTATTTCTGGTGAGAGAAGCAGGACATTCTCCAACTGAACCTGCGCTCATCGATGCCCTGATCAGGGCAACGAGAGATATGTCATTGAGATTTGAAGGTGAATTTGGCGTCTGATTCGATCGTGCGTTCGATTGTGCGTTCGATTGTGTGTTCGATTGTGCGTCCCAAGTATGCGTACCAAGAATAAGTAGCCTGATTGATGCTAGGACTTATTCAGCGAGTATCTTCAGCCAGTGTTGTCGTTGCCGATGAAACAGCAGGTAAGATCAACCGGGGTGTGCTATTGCTGCTGGGAATCCAGAAAGGGGACGATCAGCGAAGTGCAGATAAACTGCTGAAGAAAGTCACCTCATATCGTATTTTCCCCGATGACAAGGGTCATATGAATCTGAGTCTGATTGACATCGATGGTGACCTGCTTGTCGTTTCGCAATTCACCATTGCTGCAGATACTCACAAGGGTTTGAGACCTTCTTTTTCGAGCGCAGCGCCACCTGAAATCGCCGAGAACTTGTATGAGTATTTTGTCCGCGAGGCCAGGGCTCTCAGGCAGAGCGGCTTAAACGGACATGTAGCGACGGGTGTTTTCGGCGCAGATATGAAAGTGAGTCTGGTAAACGAAGGTCCGGTTACATTCATGCTTGAGAGTTGATAAGAGAAACGTCTGACCCGGTATTCATTTGTGGAATGCGCTGCAGTGGTCATTCCGGGCAGGGTTACCTGTCAATCCTGTTTCATCACGAACTGAGAAGTTATTCAAGGCCTGGCATCGGCGGGATCACTTCGCCTGATAGTGAGGGAGAAGATGATACCCAGTTCGAACAGAACCCACATCGGTACGGCGAGCAGCAACTGTGAAATCACATCCGGTGGCGTTAGCAACATGCCGAGTACAAAACAACCCACAATGACATAAGGCCGCTTTTTACGCAGGCTATTAACGTCGCTGGCACCGGTCCAGACAAGCAGCACAGTTGCGATGGGTATTTCAAATGCGAGTCCGAAAGCAAAGAACAGTTTTAGAACAAAATCAAGATAGCGATTGATATCTGTCATTACTGTCACCCCATCAGGCGCAACGCTCGTGAAAAAACCGAATACAAGCGGGAAAACGACAAAGAAGGCGAAGGCGATACCGGCATAGAAGAGAATAATGCTGGATATAAGAAGGGGTATCGCCACCCGTTTTTCGTTGTTATACAGACCTGGTGCAACAAAACTCCAGAGCTGATGGAGAATGTAGGGAATGGCAATAAAAATGGCTAAAACAAGCGTTAATTTGAACGGGGTCAAAAAGGGAGAGGCGACCTCTGTTGCGATCATCGATATACCTTCCGGCAAGAAGGTACGCAGAGGTTTCGAAATGAAGACGTAGATATCATTTGCGAAATAAAACAGCGGGAGGAAGATGATAACTATCGAAACAACACAACGAAGCAAGCGAGTTCGCAATTCGATCAGGTGTTCAATTAAGGGTTGACCTTCATCCGCCGGATTCTGATTGCTTTGGTCCGTCATTCTTGTTCTCAGTCTGGTTTGGCTCAGTCTGGTTTGGCTCAGTCTGGGTTGGTTCTATTTGGGTAAGTTCTGTCTGGGTTGGTTCTGTCTGGGTTGGTTCTGTCTGTGTAAGTTCCGTTTGATTGGATGGATTCGAAATTGGGTTTGCAACTGTCTGCTTTATGTCTGATATCGTACTGGTGGTTTTCTGAATGGCTTCTTCGACTTGTTGTCTTGATTCTTCGAGTTCCTTCATGATGGTCTCATCATGAAGCTGTTTACGAATTTCTTCCGCACCAATCTCCTGTTCAATCTCCATTTTAATATTTGCGAAGCTTCTTCTAAGTCTGCCCAACCACAACATAATGGTGCGAACAGTTTCAGGTAATCTTTTCGGACCGATAACCAGAAGCGCAATAAGACTTACAAGCAATAGCTCTGGAAAGCCGATATCGAACATCTGATTTTAGGTTTCTTTTTTGACTTCGGTATTCTGTGTGGATCCTGGTAGTGGATTTGGATCATCGGCTTCCAGCTTTGGTTTTTCATCTTCTTCTGGTTCCATTGCCGATCTAAATCCTTTGATCGCTGATCCAAGATCACTGCCAAGTGATTTCAGTTTTGTGGTTCCAAACAAAAGCAGTACGATGACCGCAATTATTATCAGTTCCGTTACGCCAAAAGACATATTTACTCTCCGTTAGTTCGCAAGGGGTGCCTCTGTATAGCGATGCCAGCCCGTGAGTTCAATGCTCAATATTAGCACATTCACTACTTGGTCGACCCGATTTCCTGTAGTAGACCTGATAGATTGACCTTCTTCTTACAGGCCAGGTTTACAGAAGGCCGGCGAGGATAACACGTCATGGTTTGATAAACATCCAATAGATTCCTATGCCTCCAAGGACTGATGCCCCCACCATCGTGCTCTGCTGGCTGGCGAGTCCTGCCATTGGCAGTAGGGAGCCGAATAACGCTAAAACAAGGGCAAAACCGCCTACTCGACTATATGTTCTCTGTTTTCTCTGGAAGGACAGTTCCGTATTGAGTTCACGGAGCAACCGGCTCTGTTCCTGATTATTTGTACTCAATGATCTCAACTCATACATGGTATCGAGAGCCAGTTGTGGAACTTCGGGTAGTTGTTCAATCCATCGTGGTGCGCTTTCGGTTATGCGCTTGAGAAAACTGGACAAGCCGATCCGATTCCTCATCCATTTTTCCATAAAGGGTGCCGCGGTCTCCCATAAATCAAGATCGGGGTAAATTTGCCTGCCCATACCCTCGATATTGAGCAGTGTTTTCTGTAAGAGGACGAGTTGGGGCTGAACTTCCATATTGAATTTTCGGGCTGTTTGAAAGAGAGAAAGGAGAAGTTTACCGAAAGAGATCTCTTTGATCGGTTTCTGAAAAATAGGCTCGCAGACGCTTCGTATGACGGATTCAAATTCAGCGATATCGGTCTCAGGTGGTACCCAGCCACTCTCAACGTGTAGCCGGGCTACTTCCAAATAGTCGCGATTAAAAAAAGCGAGCAGATTCTTTGCGAGATAGGTTTTGTCGTTCTCGGTCAGGGAACCAATGATGGCGCAGTCGAGGGCAATATATTTAGGCTCGAGAGGATCTGTTGCGTCGATGTAGACATTACCCGGGTGCATATCGGCATGAAAGAAATTGTCCTCAAATACCTGAGTAAAAAAAATCTCCACGCCCAGGTGTGCGAGTTTTTTCATATCAACATTCCTGGCGCGCAGACCTTCGACATCAGCCGAAGTGATACCGTAGATACGTTCCATTACCATGACATTCTCGCAACAGTAGTCCCAATACACTATCGGTACATATAGCTTGCCGGATGCATTCCAGTTAATCCTGAGCTGGTTGGCGTTTGCCGCTTCCAGCGTTAAATTCAACTCATCAAGGATGGTCCTTTCGTAATCTTTGACGATCTGCAGAGGGTGCAGCCGAATGCTGTCATCCCATACCTTAAGGAGTAGTTTTGCGAGTAGATACATCACTTCAAGATCTTGTCTGATCAGTTGTTCGATTCCGGGTCTGATAATCTTGACGACAATTTCCTCGCCGCTTTTCAGATTTGCCGTATGTATCTGGGCGAGTGAGGCCGATGCCAGTGGGATATCTTCGAAATTGTCGAAAAGATCATCTATCGGCTTGCCGAGGTTCTCCTCGATGACCGATCGTGCAATATTACTGTCGAACGGTGGCACCTGATCCTGGAGCTTCTGTAATTCATCTGCCGTATCGTTCTCAAAGAGATCCCTTCGGGTTGAGAGGATCTGACCAAACTTGATAAAAATCGGACCAAGTTCTTCGAAAGTGATGCGCAGTGACTCAGCGCTCGAGTGTTTTGGGAGTGGAATGATCTTTAATGGAATGCAGACGAGTTTCACCCAAAAAGGCCGATCCTCTTCAGGCAGGAATCTGTCAAGCCTGTTTCTGGCGATAATAAACAGAATCTTGCAGATGCGTAATAATCGCATATCAGTTTCTCTCTTGTGCTACCGCAATCCGGTAGCAGGTCGTCATTAACGCGCCTTTCTGCCGGTATGAATAGCAGCGATACCGTTCAGAATATTGTGATATTCACACCTCACAAAACCCGCTTCAATCATCATCTCTTTCAGTTCTTCCTGGTCAGGATGCATCCTGATGGAGTCAACCAGATACTGATAGCTTTCTTCGTCACCCGTTAATTTTTTGCCGATTTTTGGCCACAGGCCGGAGAATGAATCATAGGCTGATTTTACAACTGTGTTCTGTGGCTTTGAGAATTCCAGTATCACCAGTCTGCCACCTGGTTTGAGAATCTGCAGCGTGGATGCCAGTGCTTCTTCTTTTCTGGTTACGTTGCGTAATCCGAATGCAATGGTTACCGAGTTGAAATAATCGTGGTTAAACGGCAGCTTTTCAGCATCTGCCTGCACGATAGAGACGTTGCCGACAATTCCCTGATCGATCAGTCGATCACGTCCTTTGATCAACATTGATTCATTGATGTCGCACAGAATGACTCTGCCAGACTCGCCCACCATGGGTGATAATCGTGCCGTCAGATCTCCGGTGCCGCCAGCGAGATCAAGGACGATATGACCTTTGCGCGCCGAGGTTAGTTCAACAGCAAATTGCTTCATCAGGCGATGACTGCCAAGGGACATGACATCATTCATCAGGTCATACCTGGATGCCACTGAATGGAAGACGTCCGCGACTTTACCCGCCTTTTCCCTGATGGGTATTTTTTTAAACCCAAAATGGGTTGATTCATCTTCAGTCATATCAACATTTTACGCCTGTGTTCGCCGTGACGCTATTTGATTATTCCATGACCGCTGGTCAATGAATGGCTTAGTTTACCTGCTAACAGCGATAAACTGGGGCTCACGTGATTTTCCAGCGTCTTTGAGTTGTTGTAAATATGCAGACCAGTTTTCTTCCTGGGAGGTTCCCAGTTCGTGGAGCAACTGCCAGCTATAGATTCCACTGTCGTGACCATCTGAAAACTCGATTCTGATCGCATAGTGCCCCTGAGGATAAAGGTTTGCAATCTTCACCATTTTCTTGCCGTGCTGAAGCTGTGCTTCTTCGGGGGAGTGACCCTGTACCTCAGCAGATGGAGAAAAGACCCGTAGATACTCTGCAGGCAGATTGAAAACCACGCCGTCTTCGTAGATCAGTTCGAGTATGCCCGAACGTTGGTGCAATTTAACTTCTGTAGGAATCATCTTGTTTCTCTTCTCTCATACCACTTCTCGCATACCACTTCTCACAAACCAAAGCCTCATGGCGGCAGTTTTCAATCCAGGATCAGCAGCTCCATGATTGTTAATGTGCTATCTGAAATCTCAATGACCATTGTCTGATCCTGGCTGCCATAGTTAAAGAATATATCTGCTTAGATCTTCGTTACCCGCAAGATCAGACAAGTGCTGATTTACGTAGTTTGCATCGATCTCGACTGTTGTCTCGGTACCATCACCACCCTCAAACGAAATTTCTTCCAACAGTCTTTCCATTACCGTATGCAAACGACGAGCGCCGATATTTTCTGTCTGTTCGTTAACCTGCCAGGCTATTTCCGCAATTCGGGTAATACCATCAGCAGTGAAGCTGAGACTTATGCCTTCAGTTTGAAGTAATGCCTGATACTGTTCAGTTAAAGAAGCGTCCGGTTCTTCCAGGATTCGCTCAAAATCTTCAACATTCAATGCGCTTAGTTCCACCCGGATAGGCAATCGACCCTGGAGTTCCGGGATCAGATCTGAAGGCTTGCTCAGGTGGAAGGCACCCGATGCGATGAACAGGATATGGTCGGTCTTGATCATGCCGTATTTGGAAGAAACATTGCATCCTTCAATCAACGGCAGCAGGTCTCTTTGTACGCCCTCCCGGGAGACGTCGGCACCGCCATGTTCAGCCCGTTTGGCGACCTTGTCCATCTCATCCAGAAATACGATACCTGTCTGCTCAACTGCTTCAATAGCCTGTGTTTTTAAGTCGTCCTCATTGATCAGCTTGGCAGCTTCCTCATCGGTGAGTTGCTTCAATGCTTCATCGACCTTTAGTTTTTTTGACTTTGCTTTGCCGGGAGACATGGAAGAAAACATATTCTGTAGTTGGCTGGTCATCTCTTCCATACCGGGCGGTGCCATGATTTCAACACCCATGGTGGGCGTTCGGATCTCGATCTCTATTTCCTTATCATCGAGATCACCTTCTCGCAGTTTCTTTCGGAATAGCTGCCTGGTGGTGCTTGAATTTCGATCCCCGATTGAATCCTCGGTGCGGGCGGGTGTCAGTAGCGCATCGAGAACCCTGTCTTCTGCTGCGTCGATGGCCCTTTGTTGAACCTGTTTATATTGCTCCTCTCTCAGCAGTTTTATTGAGGCGTCAACCAAATCCCTGATGATGGATTCGACATCTCTGCCAACGTAGCCAACTTCAGTGAATTTTGTTGCTTCAACTTTGACGAACGGGGCGGATGCCAGCCTCGCCAGTCTGCGGGCGATTTCTGTTTTTCCGACACCGGTTGGACCAATCATCAATATGTTTTTTGGCGATATTTCAGCGCTCAGTGCCTCGTCGAGTTGCAGACGTCGCCAGCGATTTCGTAAGGCGATTGCTACAGCACGTTTGGCGCTGGTCTGACCGATAATGTGTTTGTCCAGTTCGTGGACAATTTCTCGGGGTGTCATGTTAGACATGGTGAATCCATCAATTAGCTAGTTCTCATTAGAAAATTATACATCGAGTATGGTGCTATCAACCGGGGTGCTGGCTAGAATTCAATTTCCTCAATGGTACGTTGGTGATTGGTATAAATGCAGATGTCTGCTGCGATTGATAACCCTTTTTCAACGATATCTCTAGCGGTGAGATCAGTATTGTCCATTAAGGCTCTTGCAGCCGACTGTGCGAAAGGACCACCGGAACCTATTGCCATCAAACCCTCTTCAGGTTCAACGACATCGCCGTTGCCTGTGATAATCAAAGATTCATCTTTATCAGCCACTGCCAGCAGGGCTTCGAGTCTGCGCAAGGCGCGATCAGTACGCCAGTCCTTGGCAAGTTCCACAGCAGAACGCACCAGATGTCCCTGGTGTTTTTCAAGCTGACCTTCAAATCGTTCGAATAATGTAAATGCGTCTGCTGTACCGCCTGCAAAACCGGCGATAACCTTGTCTTTATAGAGCCTGCGAACCTTGCGGGCATTCCCTTTCATTACGGTATTGCCCATGGAGACCTGGCCATCACCGCCGATGACAACAGAATTGCCACGGCGAACTGATAAGATGGTTGTACCTCGAAATTGCTCCAAAAAGTTATTCCTCGCGATCTATAGGTTGATCTGATCCTGCTTTGATGTGAGCTGAGATCATCTGAAGTTAAATGATTGGGGCTCTCGGGCGATTTTTCAACGCCTACCTGTTCATTCGAAGCTGAATGGATTCGATATTTGCCTCAGCGAGACGGTTTCGGGTGCGGTCAAGCTCAAGTTGGGTTTCCATTGGTCCAACCAGAACCCGGTACCAGGTATCGTTGTTTCGCTCCGCTTCCTGAATAAATACCTCCATGCCCAGCAGCAACAGTTCAGCCCTCAGCCTGTCCGCGTCTGCCTGACGGGTGAATGAACCCGCCTGCAAGGCATAGGAATAAGTCTTTGTGACAACCTTCTTTTCTCCACCTGGCGTATATTCTTCGACAATTGGTACTTCACTTTTAGGAAATATCTCATAAAAGTCCCACTGGATTTCGTCCGCTTCTTTGTCAATGGAGATTTCGGGAGTGGGTCTGGGAGTATCTGGCGGGGTATCCACCGGGACTGCCTGCCAGAGATAAAACAGAAATGCACAAAACAAACCGAGTATAAAACCGACGATGAAGTAGGACCAACGAGGAAGCCTTTCTTCAGCTTGTGCAACTGTGCTATGTCTCTTTGCGTAATCTTGTGCCATTGCCAAATGGGAATCTGATAAAAGAGTAATTGTAACTGTTATTGAGGTTTCTCAAAACAGATCGAGGGGATCTACGTCAACCGACCATTTGACCTTGTTTGCCAGCCTACTCCCATAGGCATCGCTAACTACTTCTCTGAGTTTTGTTTTCAGTGACTTTCTGTCTTTGCTGGATATCAACAACTGGGCCCTGTGCTTGCCTGCCCGTCGCTCCATATTTGAAGGAATAGGACCTAACACTAAAACTGAGGGGTGGGTTTTGGTGTTTACAGCGAGGTCTGAAAGAAACTGCATCGAAATTCCGGTGTTGATTGCTTCTGCCCTGACCAGGGCCTGATAAGAGAATGGCGGTAATTCGAATTTGGCCCGCTCTTTAAGAAGGTATTCAGAAAATACCTCATAACCTTCGTCGATAAGCGTCTTTAAGACTGGTTGATCCGGGAAATTAGTCTGGATGGCGACCACCCCGGGTTTTTCTTCTCTGCCTGCCCGCCCTCCAACCTGTAGTATGAGTTGGCCCATCCGTTCAACAGCCCTGTAATCTGAACTATAAAAACCCGAATCAATATCTACAATTGCCACCAGCGTGACATTTGGGAAGTGGTGTCCTTTAGCAAGTAATTGCGTGCCTACCAGGATAGCCGGGTCTCCCTGGTTGATATCCAGGGTCAAAGTTTCCATGGCGCCTTTTCGACGAGTAGAGTCCCTGTCAATGCGAATGATCTTCTGATCGGGGAAGAGCCCCTTCAGGCTCTGCTCCAATCGCTGGGTGCCAATACCAAGAGGGATCAGGTCCGCTGAACCGCAGTTTGAACAGTTTTGCGGTGCCGGTATCTGCGTACCACAATGATGACAAATCAGGGCTTTAAGAGAAAGGTGGTAGGTCATTCGGGCGTCACACCTGGTACATCCTGCTATTTCACCGCAACTTCTGCATAGAACGACAGGAGAGAATCCCCTTCTGTTAAGAAAAATCAGCACCTGCTCACCCTGTGCCAGGTGTTCTCCGACTAATCGAATAAGAGGTTGCGAAAAGCCGTTGTCGAGCACTTGCTGACGGATGCCGATCAACTGGTAACTCGCGGTCACTGCCTGATTGGCGCGCGTCAGTAGTCTCGACAGGCCGTACTTGCCTGTGATTGCGTTGTTATAACTTTCGAGTGACGGGGTAGCACTGCCGAGAATGACTGGTATAGCTTCCAACTGACCTCTCAGTACAGCAAGGTCCCTTGCAGAATATCGAAAACCTTCGTGCTGCTTGAATGAACTGTCGTGCTCCTCGTCGACTACGATGATGCCGGTAGATTGCATCGGCGTGAAGATCGCGGAGCGCGTTCCTATGACTATAGCGGCGCCACCCAGCCGGGCCTGGCGCCAGACTTCCAGCCTTTCACGATCGGTCAATCCAGAATGAAGCGCAGCGACCGGGACGTGGAACCGGGATTGAAATCGTTTTATGGTTTGCGGTGTAAGGCCGATTTCCGGCACCAGTACCAGTGCCTGTTTGCCTTCTGAGAGTACCGCCTCTATCGCCTGAAGATAAATCTCAGTTTTGCCGCTACCGGTAATCCCGAACAAAAGATGAGTTCCCGGTTTCTCGCATTCGGAAATGGCCTGCTTTTGTTCAGCATTGAGCTTGAGCTTTGATTCCTTGTTGATATTGTTCCTATCAAATCCCGTGACTTTATCCTCTGACTCTATCCACTCAGCCAAACCTTTTTCTACCAGCGCTTTGATGACCGCAGATGAGAAGTCCAGACGTTTCAGGTCGAAACGACTCAATTTGAATTCAATCAGCTTTCTCAGCAAGGAGAACTGTGTTGGGGCACGGTTTAAATGATACCGCTGCCTTTCTTCCTCGGATGGCAGTGATTTAAGGACACTGGTGAGGTAAGTGGTCCTGCTGGCGACAGATTCTCCCTGCCTTAGCAGAACCGGGAGGGCGGTGTGCATTACCTCGCCAATCGGATGCTGATAGTAATCGGCTGCCCAGCGAGAAATTGAGAACAACAGTTCATCCAGTACAGGTGATTTGTCCAGAATCCGTGTCGCTGTCTTGATTTTGTCCGGTGTGATGTCTGTATTATCGGTTACAGCAAGCAGTATGCCGACGAGTTTTTGACGGCCGAATGGCACCTGGACCCTTGTACCGGGCTTAAGTTCAGTCAAGTCCGTACCGTCCGGGGGCAAGTAGTGGAAGCTGCGACGCAAGGGAACTGGTACAGCGATATCTAGGTAGACTGTTTTCACCGCAGAATCACGCTAGGGAAAGTTAATTATTATGCATTATTGGTCGCTGGATTAGGTATTTCGGTTGCCGCATTCATGTTTTTTGCGGTTTTATTGAGGATTCTAATCATGAGGTCAGATCTCACTTGCGATTCCAAATCGGTCTGGTATGATTGCGCCCCTCGCGCGTCTCAGGTTTATATTATGAAAGCAGATACTCACCCAAAATATGAAGAAATAACAGCTACTTGCAGCTGTGGTAACGTCATTAAAACGCGCTCAACGATCTGTGAAGACATCCATCTGGAGGTTTGTTCACAGTGTCACCCGTTCTACACAGGTAAACAGAAAATCCTGGATACCGCAGGTCGAATTGATCGGTTTAACAAGCGGTTCGGTAATCGGGGCGGTTCAAAGTAAACAGGGGTTTTTGAAAGCGAAATAGGTGCCTTCTGGCACCTTTTTTTTTCTCTGATTTTAAGTAGAAACTGATTTGTTTGATTGCTTAATGTGACCACATGGCAATCCAGAATGAATCTATAGGTCTCAAAATATCTGTTGTAATGGTTCTCCCGATTCCTCTTCTTTTTGAGCAAGGGTTGGAGGAACGGAAGGCACGTGCTCTTCTCTGAACATCTCGAATATGGCATTTGCCTTTTTCGGATCGGCCCGGTAGCCGGTCTCAGGATCGATTCTCACTGTGACAAGGCGATCCGGTAGTGGCAGCGTTGAGGATTCTGCTTCCGGTGGCAGGACCTCCTTCATAAATTCAATCCAGGTTTCCAATGGCGTGGTTGATCCCCATTCGCGACTACCCACAGCACTGTTGTCATCGAAACCGGTCCAGGCTGTCGCAACAAGATCGTGGGTAAAACCTGAAAACCATATGTCAGCATCGTTGGTCGTACCGGTTTTTCCTTTGAGGTCACTGCGGTTCAACGCATTAAATGCCTTGCGACCAGTACCCCTTTCGATTACGTCTGAAAGGATACTGTTCATCACATAGGCGACCCTGGGTTCAATAATCCTCTCTGCCTGCGGGAGATCCTCACATTCGTCATTGCATACGGTTGACGGTTGCTGCCTGAAAACCACATCGTTGTTGATTGATGTGATTTCAGAAATCAGATGCGGTTCTACTTTAAATCCACCGTTGGCAAATGCTGCATAACCGGTAGCCACTTCCAGAGGTGTCAGTGCGATTGTCCCTCCGCCAAAAGCGAGTTGAACGTTGCTTGGAAATCTGCTGGTATCAAAGCCAAATCTTCGAACATAGTCGATTGCATTGTCGGGTCCGTAATCCAGGATAACTCGAAGTGAAACCAGATTAATTGACCTGTAGAGCGCCTCCCGCAATCGGATATTGCCATGGAACTTGTCTCCCGAGTTGCGAGGTCGATAGACTTCTTCCAGTTCACCACCGGGTAGCACAATAGGCGCATCATTGTAGATCGAGGCGGCTGTTAAGCCATTTTCCAATGCTCCGGCATAGAAGAAAGGTTTGAAATTTGATCCTGGTTGACGACGGGCCTGGGTGGCATGGTTGAACTGTCTGGCTTTGAAGTCATAGCCACCAACCAATGCGAGAATCGCACCGTTTTGTGGATCAAGGGAAACCAGTGCACCCTGAATGGCCGGTAATTGCCCAAGCGAAAACGTGCCATCCCCATTGTCCTGATATCTAATAAAGTCTCCAGGCGATACTATGCTACTGGCCTCTTTTGGCCTGGACCCTCTTGAGTCGACCGTGATATACGGCCTTGCCCAGACGAGACCATCCCAGTCGATGGTAATTACTTCGAGTGAGCTTGTTAGTACGTCAATTGACTGTTCCCTTGACCCAATTACTATCCCTGGTGCCTGATTTCCATAGATCTCTGCGTTTTTAAGCGTATTGACGAAATTGGCAGGGTACCCATACTCCGGTGCGGCGAGATATTCACTGATCCCGTCTATCTGGTGATATTCAGGTCCACGGTATCCGTGGCGTCTGTCATATTCAGTCAGTTTTGTTCGCAGGGCTCGTTCAGCGGCTTTCTGTTTGTTACTGTCTATCGTGGTTTGTATGACAAGACCTTCATTGTAAGCATTAGTGCCATATTCATTTAATAAGTACTTCCTCACCATTTCGGCCACGTATAGTGCAGGCGTGTCAATGACACGCCGGTGAACGGTGGCTGTAATTGGTGCATTTACCGCTTCCTCGTACTGCTCCCGGGTGATGGATCCCTGTCCATGCATGCGCGATAAAACCAGGTT
>CAZJRI010000103.1:0-5591 GCA_964548025.1 uncultured Pseudomonadales bacterium | reverse complement strand
GCCGTTTACCGGGTTTCCTCTCTCCGGTGCCTTGGGAATACCAGCAAGCATGGCCAGTTGAGCCAGGTTCACCTGATCGATGTTCTTGCCGTAATAAGTATTGGATGCGGCCTGGATACCAAATGCGTGTTTACCAAAAGGGATTATATTGAGATATAGCGTGAGAATTTCTTCTTTGCTGAGTTCTCTTTCTATCTTTAATGCGAGCAGCATCTCCTTAAATTTACGGATAAATCTTATTTCTGTCGCGCCGGATATATTCTTCACCAACTGCATCGTAATGGTACTGGCGCCGGTTCTGATCGATCCCCGGTTGCGAACTAGTTGCCAGGCGGCATTTGCCACCGTTATCAGATCAATTCCGCTATGCTCAAAGTAGCGTTTGTCTTCAGTGTTGAGAACTGCGCTGATGTACATAGGTGGAATCTCCTCATAGGTGATGGGCGTCAGTCTTTCACCGAATTCCTGGATCAATTTATTGTCTGAGGAGTAGATACGCAGTGGCGCTCGCAATTTGACGTTCTTGAAGTCAGCGGCATCCGGCACCTGTGGATTAAGGTACAGAAAAGCGGCTGAAAGGAGCAGGATGATGCCGGAGGCGGCACCAAATAACGTCCAGAGTATGCTGAGTGCGACAGATCGCATGGTTGCCAAAGGTTATCTCTAAAAGGCAGGCATTATAGAGGGTATTGTCGTAAAAGTGGATTTGATGGTTTAACAATTACCCTGGTCCGTTGATCGGAAATGATCCCTGAGACTTCCAAAAAGGATCGGGACAGACGAAAATTGATAAATAAATGAATGAATTACGCTGATTTATTCAATTAAATTATTTGCGCTCCTGTTAAGAGTGTTATTTAATGTGATATTGCATGTATCGAGCGTAAGTCCTCGTACTGAATAGGAATTTACTGTGTTGAGTTTTTTAAACAAGGGCCCTTCGACGATGCTGGGGCTGGACATCAGCTCCACCTCGGTCAAGCTCCTCGAGCTGAGCAGGTCTGCCGGTAAATACAAGGTAGAGAGTTATGGTGTTGAACCGCTACCGGCAAATGCTGTCGTTGAAAAAAATATCAGCGACGTAGAAGGTGTCGGGGAGGCGATCGAGCGCCTGGTTGCCAGATCCAAGACGAAGGTCAAGAATGCAGCGGTCGCAGTGGCAGGATCTGCAGTAATTACCAAGCCGATCGAAATGTCAGCTTCCCTGAGTGAAAACGAAATGGAAAACCAGATTGCCGCTGAGGCTGATCAATATATCCCGTATCCCCTGGACGAGGTTGCGCTGGACTTTGAAGTCACAGGACCTTCTCCCCGAAGCGAAGAACAGGTTGAGGTGCTGCTTGCGGCCTGTCGGCGGGAAAATGTTGAAATGAGACAGGACGCACTGGAGCAGGGTGGGTTAAAAGCCAAGGTTGTTGATATTGAGGCACATTGCATCCAGCGGGCGTTCGGCCTGGTTAGAGAGGAATTTGTCGGTGACGGCGATCAGGAGCAGATTATCGCGATTGTTGATATCGGTGCCACCATGACAACCCTGAGTGTCTTGATGAGTGATTCAGATACACCCTACACGCGAGAACAACTATTTGGTGGAAAACAGCTTACCGAGGAAATTCAGCGACGGTACAGCCTGTCAGTGGAAGAGGCAGGGCTTGCCAAGAAAAGAGGTGGATTACCTGATGATTATGAACCCGAGGTATTGCAACCCTTCAAGGAGGCTGTTGTACAGCAGGTTACTCGATCACTCCAGTTCTTCTATTCATCCAGTGCCTACGATGATGTAGACCATATTATCCTCGCCGGGGGTACAGCTTCCATTGAAGGTCTGGCTGATATGGTATCGGCTAAACTGGGTACACCGGCAACAACGGTAAATCCATTTGTAAATATGACACTTTCTTCAAAGGTTAATGAAGATTACCTGCTAAATGACGCGCCTGCGATGATGATCGCCTGCGGTTTGGCACTTCGGAGTTTTGACTGATGGAACACCTGACACTAACAATTTGTTTTTCGTCGATAAGCAGTTCGGAGGCGTAGGCGATGTCAGATATCAGAATTAATCTGCTCCCCTGGCGAGAAGAACTGCGTGAAGAGAAAAAGCAGGAATTTCTAAATGTGCTGGTGGGGGTGGTTATATTTGCCGGTGCGATAATTTTTGCAGTGGATCGATTTTATAACGGTTCAATCGACACACAAAATGAAAGAAACGAGTTCATAACAAAGGAGATAGCACTGCTCGAGGAACGCATTCAGGAAATCAAGCTGCTGCAGCAGAAGCGAAATGAGCTACTTGCCCGAATGCAGGTAATCCAGGAATTGCAGGGTAACCGACCGATTATTGTCAGAGTGTTCGATGAATTAGCCCGCAAGTTATCAGATCGTGTTTTTTACCTGTCACTCGAGCTTGAGGGCAAGAATCTTGCGATTCAGGGAGTAGCTGAGTCGAATAACAGAATATCGAGTCAGTTGCGTAACTTCGATGAGTCAGAGTGGTTCGCGACGCCAAATGTAACGGCGATCAATGCAGACAATACATTCGGACCTCAGGCAAGCAAGTTTAATTTAAGTGTTGTACAGGCTACACCAGGTAAAGAGGGAGAGGGAGAGGAAGAATAGCCATGGCCTTTTCTGTTGAAGACATTGTAGATAGCTTAAAGAGTTTCGATCCTGAAGATCTAAATGATCTGAATCAGGTCGGTTCCTGGCCGATGGCGGTCAAGGTCCTTATTTGGCTGTTTGTATTCATGGGCGCAATCGCAGCGGGCTATTTTGTTCACATTACGAATTTGCAGGGTGATCTTGCGAAGGTTCAGAGAACTGAAGAGTCTTTGCGTGCTGACTATGAGAAGAAATATTTCGAAGCAGCGCACCTGGAAGCCTATCGAAAGCAGCAGCTTGAAATGGAGGAATCTTTCCAGGCCATCATAAGGCAATTACCAGGAGATACAGAGATTCCCGGACTGATCGAGGACATTACTCTCGTCGGGTTAAAAAACGGACTGACCTTTACGAGTATCGATCTTCAACAGGAAGTCGCACACGAGTTCTATATCGAAAAACCAATAAGGATCGTTGTTAACGGCAGCTACCATGATCTGGGTTCGTTCGTTAGTGACGTGGCTGATTTGTCACGAATTGTGACCTTACATGATTTTTCCATCCTGCCCACGCGGAATAACAAAAGGGGGATTGAAGCGGGTGGGATGCTGAAGATGGAAATTCTTGCGAAAACCTATCGTTACAACGATGAGAAAGGCTAGGGATAATGTTTGAGTACTGGTTGCTTACGACAAGATATCAGATGCGAACTGCGCTCATGGTACTCTCTGCATGTCTGCTGACAGCTTGTGGCGGCGGCGGGCAGTATGAAGATATCAGGGCCTTCATGGCAGAAGTTGAGCAGAAACCGCATGGTAGTATCGCACCGTTGCCTGAATTCGAACCTTATCAGCCATTTACCTATGGCGCATCAAACAGGCGCAGCCCTTTTGAACCACCGGTTGTCATACCAACGAAGACGGAAGAACAGCGGAGAAACATCGGCGTTAAACCGCCACAGGATCACGTTAAAGAATACCTTGAACGATTTAATCTGGCCGCACTTCAAATGGTTGGCACCCTGCAGCGGGATGATGAAACCTTTGCATTGATTGAAGACGGGTCAGGTGGGGTGCACACCGTACAGGTAGGCGACTATCTGGGTACGGCCTGGGGCAAAATTGAGAGTATCGGTGATGCAAGAATTGATATCACAGAGATAGTAAGTGACGGGGCAAGCGGTTGGCTGCGTCGACCGAGAACAATTGAATTAATAAGCAACTCTGAATAGAGCGGGGCAAATAATGGCAATCACAGATAAAAGTCGGGTGACTGCACAGAGATATAAACCAGTGGACCTCATCCTGAGGTCCTCTTTGATCGTTCTGGGCCTGGTGTTGTCGGCGGTGGTTCAGGCTGCGGTTACCATGGAAGAAATTGAATTCTCTACCTTGCCCGGTGACAAGATTGAAATACGAATGCAGTTCGATGGCAGTCCACCCAGCCCGACGGGTTATACCATTGAACAACCGGCAAGAATTGCACTGGATCTGAAGGGGGTCTCAAGTGGACTTGATTCTAAATATCATCCGTTGGGCAGCGGTAACGCAAGAAGCGTGACCGTAATTGATGCCGGAGATCGAACCCGCGTCATCGTGTCAATGACCGAATTGGTGGCTTATTCAACCCGCGTCGAGGGAAACTCACTGATGGTCCTTGTTGGTAAGCAAGATGGTCAGGGTTATGTTGCAGATACCTCGGCATTTGCAGAGCAGGTGGCCTCAGCAACAGTTGATCAAGTAACCCCTGCTGATATACCTGTGATAGAAGAGATTGATTTTCGCCGTGGTGAAGGTGGTGAAGGCAGGGTGATTGTGAAGTTGTCTGACGCTGGAATCGGGGTCGATGTATTCAGCGAAGGTGGGGATATCAGAGTTGAATTTACCGGGGCTCATATTCCAGAGAATCTTCAGAGGCGTCTGGATGTAACAGATTTTGCGACGCCAGTACTCACTGTCGATGCTTTACCCGAAGCAAATAATACCGTGCTTGTCGTGGAGCCGACTGGAGATTATGACTACCTCGCGTACCAGGCGGACGAGATATTTACACTCGAGGTCAAGCCACTGACAGCAGCCGAATTGGAATCGTCACTAGATACAATATTTAAGTATCGTGGAGAGAAATTGTCCCTCAATTTCCAGAATATTGAGATTCGGGCAGTACTGCAGTTGATCGCTGATTTTACCGACCGAAATCTCGTCGCCAGTGATACGGTGAGTGGTCAGATTACCCTGAGATTGAAGAATGTTCCTGTGGATCAGGCGCTCGATATCATTATGCAGACAAAGGGATTGGCCAAACGAGAAGTTGGCAACGTATTGATGGTTGCGCCTGCAGAAGAGCTTGCTGCCAGAGAGAAGCTGGAGCTTGAAAGCAGACAACAGATCTCAGAACTGGCACCGCTACGGACGGAGTTTATTGAAGTTCGCTATGCCAGTGCTGCTGAAATATTCAGTTTATTTGAGAGTAGCGGGGAAGGAGAAGGCGTACTGTCGGGCCGGGGGAGCGTTATTGTTGATGAACGAACTAATTCTATTATCCTGACTGAGACAACTGACAAAATTAATGAATTCAGATCAGTGCTTGAGAAACTGGACATCCCTGTAAGGCAGGTATTGATCGAAGCCCGAATTGTCACGGCCAGCTCGAACTTCAGTGAATCACTGGGGGTTCGATGGGGTGGACTCGGGTGGGGTCTCTACAATGATGCTTCAACGCTGACAACGAGTGGGGGTTCTCTGACAACAATTCAGGAAGTTAGAGACGGACTGGGCGAAGAGGAAATCACATTTACCTCTCCTGATCATCTGGTTGTTGATCTGGGGCTGGGTAGTCCGGATGCTACGTCCTTTGCAATTGGTGTTATAGACGGCAAATATCTACTTGATCTGGAAATCTCTGCGCTCGAATCTGAAGGTAATGCAGAGGTGATTGCGAGACCTAAAGTTATAACCGCTGATAAACAGGAAGCGAGCATATCTTCAGGT
>CAZJRI010000102.1:0-19488 GCA_964548025.1 uncultured Pseudomonadales bacterium | reverse complement strand
CAGGTTAAAGGTTCTTCTCAACAGATTACGGTTGTTGGGGAGGTTCCGATTGCAACTGCCCGCAAAGTTGTCGAATCCATTGAACCAGTAATATATTAGTTCTGTTTCCCAGTGCCCATCCCAGGAAGAGTAGTCGAGAAAGATTGTTTAGGCGTTTGGATAGAATTCAAAGGCAATAACTGTGGCACTTGCAGTCAGGCATGTGGTGCGAAACAAGCCACAAAGATCTACCTTCCGATGCGCCTTGAAGGTGAGATAAGTGTATCGGTTTCACGCTCGAATCTTCTGTGGATGTTACTTAATACACTGCTGGTGCCACTTTTTGGATTTGTTCTGGGTGCAGTGGTGGGAAATCAGGCTGGGATGAGTGAGCTGATGACCTTTGTATTTTCATTGGTTGGCCTGGTTACAGGTATTTATCTGTGCCGAATTTATGCACTGGACAGATTAAACGTTAGAGAGGTTTAAAGATGTTTAAAACACTTCACCAGATTCCGACAATCGGGATTGTCATCCTGGCATTGCTGGTTATATGGGCGCCGCGGGATGCGAGTGCAAGATCGTTCCCGGAATTTACCGGTCTGGTTAAGAAAACTTCACCAACGGTGGTCAATATTACCGCTGACAGGAGTGATTCGAGTCGGCGATTTGAAGGACACGATGAAAGAGAGATGCCAGAGTTCTTTCGTCGGTTCTTCAGAGATCCCCAGCAGAGAGCACCGAGATTATCGAGAGGCTCTGGATTTATTGTCTCTTCTGATGGATATATTCTGACGAATAACCATGTCGTTGATGGGGCGGAAGAAATCCTGGTTTCCCTGAGTGATCGTCGTGAGCGAGAAGCTGAACTCATCGGTACCGATGCGTTATCCGATCTTGCATTGCTGAAAATAGACGCCAAAGACCTGCCGGTAGTGGAAATCGGCAGTTCTGAGAAGTTGGAGGTAGGTGAGTGGGTAATGGCCATCGGTTCTCCCTTTGGATTTGAATTGTCCGTTACCGCCGGGATCGTTAGTGCCAAAGGCAGAAGCCTGCCGAGTGAGAGCGGGAACTATGTGCCATTCATTCAGACTGATGTCGCGATTAACCCGGGAAATTCCGGCGGTCCTTTATTGAATCTGGAAGGTGAAGTGGTTGGTATTAATTCCCAGATATTTACCCGCTCGGGTGGATTCATGGGATTGTCTTTTGCCATTCCTATCGACGTGGCGATGGAAGTAGTAGAGCAGTTGAAGGATAAAGGACATGTTTCGCGGGGTTGGCTGGGTGTGCTTATTCAGCGGGTAGATAGGGATCTTGCAGAATCGTTTAATCTCGATCGGGCAGCAGGTGCTCTGGTCACCCAGATATTGGCTGATAGCCCTGCTTCGAAGAGTGAATTGCAGGAAGGTGACATCATTGTTGAGTTTGACGGTCGCAAGATCGACCTGTCTTCTGATCTGCCTCATGTCGTTGGGCGGACACGGGCGGAGTCTGTTGTTGAGGTTGAAATTGTCAGAGACGGCAAACGCAGGACTATTGAAGTAGAAGTTGGCTTGTTACCTGAAAGACCGGAAATGCGGATAGGAGCAAGAGGTGCCAGGCTTGAAAACAGACTCGGCATCGCTGTTGAAGAATTAACGGCAGAACAGAAAGAGAGCATTGGAGTCAAGGGCGGTGTTGTCATTTCAAGGTTGTCTGAAGGACCAGCCACCGATGGCGGGTTGCAAAGGGGTGATGTGATTACGACGCTGGAAGGTGATGCTATTGACTCTCCTGAACAGTTCGAGGAAAAAGTAAAGGACCTGCCTGCAGACAAGGCTATTCCGGTACGTGTTGTACGAGACGGCCGGCCCGTATTCGTCGTTGTCAAGATTCCTGGATAATTCCAAAGGTTTTCACAACAAAGTCTCGGAAGTGATCAAATAGCGTATACTTGGTTATTCCTATAGACTTCACGGTTTTGCAATTTAGGTGTGCTTTAACACTGGTCACCCGTTCAACAGCGGGGGGCCAAGAGGCGCATATCCTTCTTTAAACAATTACATGCCTGAACCAGAATACATACGTAATTTCTCAATCATTGCTCATATTGACCATGGCAAATCGACACTGGCTGATCGATTTATTCAACTATGCGGTGGATTAACTGAAAGAGAAATGGCAGATCAGGTCCTGGACTCAATGGATATCGAGCGAGAGCGTGGTATTACCATCAAAGCTCAGAGCGTGACGCTGCGATTCAAATCCCGTGACGGCCACGAATACCAGTTAAATATGATTGATACACCGGGTCATGTCGACTTCAGTTATGAGGTATCCCGCTCGTTGGCTGCGTGTGAAGGAGCGCTACTTGTGGTTGATGCGGCTCAGGGTGTTGAAGCTCAGTCTGTAGCCAATTGTTATACAGCGATAGAACAGGGCCTTGAGGTACTACCTGTCCTGAACAAAATCGACCTGCCACAGGCTGATCCGGATGAAGTCTGCCAGGAAATAGAAGAAATAATAGGTATCGATGCCACGGCAGCAATGCATGTGAGTGCAAAGCGGGGAGACGGGATCAGCGAACTGCTTGAACAGATTATTGAAGTGATACCACCGCCTAAGTCAAATCGTGATAAAGATTTGCAGGCGCTGATCATTGATTCCTGGTTTGATAACTATCTTGGTGTGGTCTCGCTTGTACGGGTTATCCAGGGGCAGATATCCGTTAAAGACAAAATAATCCTGAAATCAATTGGCCGGGTTCACCAGGTAGATTCCGTTGGCATCTTCACGCCAAAACGGCAGGAAACCGACGTATTGAAAGCCGGAGAAGTTGGATTCATCGTTGCGGGGATTAAAGACGTTAAGGGTGCTCCGGTAGGGGATACCATTACACTTAATTCGACTTCTGAGGTTGAGGCATTACCTGGATTTCAGAAAGTTAAGCCTCAGGTTTATGCAGGGATGTTCACTGTGAGTGCTGACGATTTCGAGGACTTCCGTGATGCGCTTGAGAAATTGACCCTTAATGATGCATCACTCGTTTATGAACCTGAGAGCTCTGACGCACTGGGGAACGGCTTTCGCTGTGGGTTCTTGGGGATGCTACACATGGAGATTGTTCAGGAACGGCTGGAGCGTGAATACGATCTTGACCTGATCACATCTGCTCCCACGGTTATCTACGAGATTCTGACCAAAAGCGGAGAATGTATAAGAGTAGATAATCCGTCCAGACTACCGGACCCATCCAGCATAGAGGAAATGCGAGAACCGATTGTCACTGCTAATATTCTTGTGCCACAGGAATATCTTGGTGGCGTGATGAAGCTGAGCGTGGATCGGCGAGGTGCTCAGAAAGATATGCAGTTCGTGGGCAAACAGGTATCGATAGTCTACGATCTGCCTATGAGTGAGGTGGTGCTTGATTTCTTCGATAAATTAAAGTCTGTAAGTAGGGGATATGCATCACTTGATTATGGCTTCGATCGATTTGAAGCGTCAGATTTGGTTAAACTGGATGTTTTGATTAATGGCGACAAGGTGGATGCGTTAGCCGTTATAGTGCATAAGGACGATGCACGAACCAAAGGCTTTTCCCTCACCAAGAAGATGAAAGAACTTATTCCCAGGCAAATGTTTGACGTTGCGATTCAAGCTGCCATAGGAGGGCAGATAATTGCGAGACAAACAGTTAAAGCCCTGCGTAAGAATGTTACGGCGAAATGTTATGGTGGCGATGTGACGAGAAAGAAAAAACTTCTGGAAAAGCAAAAAGCCGGTAAGAAACGTATGAAGCAGTTAGGAAGTGTTGAAATACCACAGGAAGCATTTCTTGCAGTACTCAAGGTTGAGAAGTGAGTATTAACTTCCCGTTGTTTCTTGTTTTGGCGACTGCTGGCACGGGATTAGTCTGGCTGATCGATATATTGATGTTGAGACCTAAACGGGTTCTCTCGGCAGAAAATATCAAAGATCAGATACCGGGCAGACAGGAAGCTGTCGCAAAAATTCTTAAAGAACCGATTATCGTCGAGTATTCCGTTTCTTTTTTCCCCGTATTGCTGATCGTATTGATATTGCGTTCGTTTTTGATTGAACCCTTTCAGATTCCTACCGGATCAATGATTCCCACACTGAAGATTGGCGACTTCATTCTTGTGAACAAATATGCTTACGGGATCCGCCTTCCCGTCATCGGCACCAAGGTATTTGACGTGGCAGACCCAAAAAACGGTGAGGTGATGGTCTTCATACCACCTCATGAAGATGAATACTTCATCAAGCGGGTCGTCGGAATCCCCGGAGATAGGGTACGATACGAAGACAAGACTCTGTATATTAATGGTGAGGTTCAGCAGCAGGAATTTGTTGCCAGGATTCCTCCTAACAACCCCAGTTATCTGGTATATGAGGAAACACTGGGCGGGATGGAGCATTTGATTCACAAAAACAACTATCGCGACAGCAGGGTACAGGAGTGGGTGGTACCGGATGGATTTTATTTCATGATGGGAGATAATCGCGATAGAAGCAGCGACAGCCGTTACTGGGGATTTGTCTCAGAAGAAAATATAGTTGGTCAGGCGTTTGCGGTCTGGCTTCATAAAGAACCTGGCTTGAAACTGCCGGGATTTTCGAATAATGGCTGGATACAATGATTGATGCCAGAAACTTAGGGAGAGAGTAGAGATGAATTTTCCAAATCGTCAACGGGGAATAGGAGTTGCTGGATGGCTCATTTTGCTTTTGGTTTTTGGCTCGGTAATGACCGCAGCGGCAAAACTGATGCCTTTGTATATGGATCATAATACGATATCCAATCTAATGGACAAACTGGCTGCCGAAGAAGGTGTAGGTAAGAAACGTAAGCGTGATATTATCGCCGCACTAGAAAACCGTTTTAAACTAAACAACATCAGAAACTTTCCACTGGAAGAAAACCTGACTTTTCAGAAGAAGGATTATGGTAAAGCTGTTGTGCTTGAGTACGAAGTGCGTGTTCCCCTTGTTCATAATATTGATCTGATTGCTTCCTTTGACAAGGCAATAGAGCTCCGAAACTAGCTTCTTGTGTCTGGCTTCGAGAAACTGCAAAGTCGTCTGGGTTATCAATTTAAGGAAGAAGCTCTCCTGTCACAGGCTTTGACCCACCGAAGCTATAGCGCAAAAAATAACGAACGTCTCGAATTTCTGGGCGATTCGATCCTGAATTTTCTGATTGCTGAAATTCTTTTTAGTCGATTTAAATCAGCACGGGAAGGTCAGTTGAGTCGATTGCGATCAAAAATGGTTCGCCGGCAAACCCTCGCAGAGATCGCCAGAGAACTCGATCTTGGAGACCATCTGATCATGGGTGGTGGTGAATTGAAGAGCGGAGGATACTTACGCGACTCAGTTCTATCGGATACGCTTGAGGCGATCATTGGGGCGATTCATCTGGACGCGGATCTCGAGATAGTACGTGACTGTCTGAATAGATGGTATTCAAACCGGATAAGTGATCTATCGCTTGAGAAATCTTTCAAGGATGCGAAATCCAGACTGCAGGAATTTTTGCAATCCAAAAAAGAAGATTTACCGACATATCGGGTTGTTAAAACTGAAGGTCAATCACACGACCAGATCTTCTATGTAGACTGCCAGTGTGCGCTTTTGGACGATCCGGCACAGGGTGAGGGCAGTAGTCGTCGCATTGCAGAACAAAATGCAGCCTCAGCGGCACTCCTCGATCTCGGTCTTGATCCAGACCATGGCTGATACCGGCGCGAAATGTGGATATGTGGCGATTATCGGTCGTCCCAACGTAGGGAAGTCCACTCTGCTGAATTATATACTCGGACAGAAACTCAGCATTACTTCAAAAAAACCCCAGACAACTCGCCACCAACTGTTGGGTATCAAAACGACGGAATCAGCTCAGGTATTATATGTCGACACCCCGGGCATTCATGGTGATGGAAAAAGAGCGATTAACCGTTATATGAATCGAAGTGCCAAAACAGTTCTTCGGGATGTGGATCTGATCTTATTTGTCGTCGATAGAATGAAGTGGAATACCGACGACGAGTTGGTAGCACAAAATATCGAAAAGAGAGATGGAAATCTGATTATTGTTATTAACAAAGTAGATCTGATTAAAGACAAGAGAGTATTGCTTCCTCATCTGGAAAAACTACAGCATATGTTTCCTGAAGCCGATCTCATCCCGGTATCGGCTGAAAGTGGGGATAATCTGCCCGCACTTGAGCGACTGGTTGAAGAAAGGCTACCGACAGGACCATTTTTGTTTAATGAAGAACAATTGACAGACAGAAGTGAGAGATTCCTCGTTTCGGAAATCATCAGAGAAAAAATAATGCGCCAACTGGGTGACGAAGTGCCTTATGCAGTGACAATCCAGATTGAACGATTCAAGTCGATAAGACAAACCGTACATATTGATGCTGTTGTTTTTGTTGAGAGAGACGGTCAGAAGGCAATATTGATCGGCAAAAACGGGACAAAGTTAAAACGTATCGGTACAGATGCGAGGCAGGAAATAGAGAACCTGATTAGCAAGAAGGTCATGCTTGGTTTGTGGGTGAAGGTCAAATCGGGGTGGTCTGACGATGAGCGGGCACTCAGGAGTCTGGGGTATGACGACGTATAGTCATGACGCGACTTTGTCGCCTGCCTATATACTGCATACCCGGAAGTATCGTGATACCAGTCTAATTGCTGAATTTTTAACCGAACGTGATGGGCGGGTCACCGCGGTAATCCGGGGCGCTCGAAGCGGTCGAAAGAAAACCGGTGTGGTTCAGCCCTTTACCCCCGTATTGGTGTCGTATTTTGGCAGGGGAGAATTGAAAACAGTCAGCAAGCTGGATATCGGAGGTGTAAATCAGCTTGTTGGTGAGAACATTATGATTGGTCTTTATGTCAATGAACTGCTCGTTCGGTTGTTAGGTAAGTATGACCCGGTTGTCGAGTTGTTTTCAGCCTACCAGGAACTGCTGTTAGTTTTGGTTTCAGGCAATCCGGCCACAGCTTTATTGCGCAGGTTCGAACTACTTCTATTATCTGAATTGGGCTACGGTATTACATTTGATGCTGATGCAGGAACAGGCATGCAGATTGAGAGCGATTGTTTTTATCGATATGTGCCCGATGAGGGTTTTCATCAACTGAAAGATACGATGAATCGAGACACTAATGATCAGGGATCATTTAAGGGTGAGCATTTGCTGGCCATTGCCGGTGGCGAGCTTGATTCTCCTGATGTAGATGCCTCGGCTAAGAAGATCATTCGCAGTTCTTTAACAGTTTTATTAGGTCATAAACCATTAAAGAGCCGCGAAATGTTTGAGCTATATCAATCCGAGAAAAAACAATAAGATTGATCCGAAAACGGGGGTTCCCCCTCAGGCTATCGCAGACCAAAGTCGAATGTTCCCCCTTCTGAATAGGTACGAAGAATTCGTCTGCCAGTTGTCATCACGTGAACCTCGTCTGCGCCATCGTAAATGCGTGCGAAACGAGCATGCCTGTACATCCGCTCTAGTGGCGTGTCTTCAGTGACACCCAGGGCACCGTGAACCTGTATGGCACGGTCAATAGCATTGTGCAGCATGGTAGCACCGTAAACCTTGATCAATCCGATTTCGATTCTGGCTTCTTCCCCCTGGTCGATTTTCTGAGCGGCATGTAAGGTTAACAATCGGGAGGCTTGAATTTCTGCGGCGGTATCGAAAATAAACTTCTGTATCTGCTGGTGTTCACCCAACGTTTTACCAAAGGCTACCCGAGCATTGGCTCTTTGGCACATCAGATCAAATGCTCTTTGTGCCTGCCCAAGCCATCTCATGCAATGGAAAATTCTGCCTGGTCCGAGACGATCCTGAGCGATCTTGAATCCCTGCCCACGAGGCCCAAGTAGATTTTCTTTTGGTACACGAACGTTGTCATATACAACTTCATAGTGGCCGTCGTAATCACCCATCACGCGAACGTCTCTTATAATGTTGTACCCCTTTGTATCGGTTGGTACGACGATCATCGAGAAAGCAGAGTGATCGGGCGCATCCGGTTCTGTACGAACCATCGCGGTTGTATAAGCGGCATTACCGGCACCGGAGGTGAACCATTTTCGACCATTGATTCGCCATTCATCGCCGTCCAGTACCGCCGTGGTTTGTAGCTGAGTTGGGTCAGAGCTGGCCACGGCCGGTTCGGTCATGCCAAAACTTGGGAATACCTCTCCGTCGACAAGGGGCTTTAAATATTTTTCTCTCCATTCGTCATTTGCATAACGATTTAACATGATCGAATCCTGAAGTGAGTGAGTACCCAGTGCGACGGTTGCCGCCTCAGAACGACCTACGACCTCGTTGATAAAAACGTAATCCATAAAAGGAAGACCGCCACCTCCTATTTCTTCGGGGTGTCCCAGAGCCCAGAGCCCGGCATCTTTAGCTTTTTGCATTAAGCCACTCATAATCTCACCACGGCGTTCATCGACCTTGTTCTCAACCAGCAATGATTCCACAGGGTAAATTTCCTGCTCGATGAAATTGAGGACTTTCTGGCGTAGCGGTTCTACATGTGAAGGAATCGATAGATTTAACATGAATTTTGCTTCCTGCATTGGGAGGAGAGATCAAGAATAGCTAATTTTGGGCTTTGAAACACCTGTGCCTTGTTGCTGTGAATTTGTACCAAGAAAGTTGTTTTATATTGATAAGAATGTGGTGCTGCCTCCAACCGTAATAAGCGCTATGATCCACAGACTGTGAACGGCGTGAATCAATAGAACAGGGGAATGATGAAATGACTGATCAATCAGGGCAATGTCTGTGTGGAGAGATAAAATATAATCTGGCAAGCGAGCCCGTCATGTCTGGAATATGTCATTGCAAGAACTGCCAACGACAGGCAGGGTCTGCTTTCTCGACAATCTGGGGAGTGACCAGGGCAGATCTGAGTTTTTCTGCCGGAGAACCAAAGTTGTATGAAGATAGTGATACAGACAGTGGGGGTACGGTGCAAAGATACTTCTGCGGCAGTTGCGGCTCTCCAATTTATTCCGTAGTGCCGGGGCAACCCGATATGGTTTTTCTTAAAACAGGAACACTGGACAGCACCGACGGATTCACACCTCAGTTTCAGGTCTGGTGTGACAGTAAACAAGACTGGGTAGAATTGGTTGAAGGGGTTCCTTCGATGGCAAAGGGTACCTGAGACGCTGGTCATATCACGTTAGGATGATTTCTAAGAAGCTCTAATTAGTTCTGAGTCGATCTCAGGCAGGATTGCTCAGTGCTCTCGGGCTTGAATGGTTTGAGACGCAAGCTGAGAGCCTTGACTGGATGTCAGCCAGGGCGTCTGCAAGTAGCTATGAGCCGCTGAAGCTTTCTACAAGAGCCGCTAAGGGCTTTTTACAGGAGCCGCTGAAGGCTCTCTATAAAAACCGCTAAGGGCTTTTTACAAGAGCGGCTAAGGGCTTTTCGTTACTGGTGTTATATTTGCGACCGTTAGCAGTGATTCGACACAGTCGCGTATTGAATCATCCAGGGGGCGGAAGTTAACAGAGGTCACCGCCCTTATCCGATCATTGCGTAGCTCACAGCCAGCCCATATACCTCGCATTTCTTCTTCTCTGACCTGGATCCGCTCTGGAAACGGGTCAGTCACTTCCGGCGTATCATGGTTTAGTTCAGGCAGTAATCGATCAATACTGGCGCAAATGTCTTCCACGTTTCGTGCATCTGTTGACCAGGCGATGTACCTCTCGCCGTTTTTTACATCGACGCTTTCAAGTAATCCAATGTGACATTCTGCATCATCTCTTACATCGACGGTCATCCATGGTCTGTACGCCCCGGTTTGAAAATACTCTCCTAGCAACATCATTTCAATATTGTGTTGCCAGGGTCCCATATCTTTCTGGTGAGCTGATTGAATCGGTCCCACATTGTCCGCGGGGCAACATGTAATTGCGTCCCATCTGCCACTTTCTTCTGCGGCGTCTGAAAACACCCGTTGGGCAATGATCTTGCCCATGGAGTATCCCTGGCCTCTTTCCGGCGTTCTCTTTGGGTTCTGCTCATCCGGGTATCGATCTTCAAAACAGACTGGTCTTCTGACCAGTTCCTGAAGATCTGCTTCAGAGATAACGGCTGCGATACTTGAGGTAACTATCACCCGGGTGATCGTCTCTGACTTGTTTACGCTTTCAATAATGTGATCACAGACCATCTTTACGTACTCATGATCATCGTAGTTGCTGACATGTGAAACGTGGCATACGCCATTACAGCCCTTGAATATCTCGTCGAAGCAACCAGCTTCATCCAGGTTTGCCGAGTGAAGTGTGAGCCTGCCTGAGGCATAGCCAGGCATCTTTTTTAGAAAATCGGTCCTGTTTGAATCTTCTACATCGCGTACACACGCCCTAACTCGGTAGCCCTTGTCCAGCAAGAGGCGAACTACCCAGCTTCCGATAAAACCGGCACTTCCTGTTACCGCGACTGTTCCTCCCTTGGGGATTGGGGCCATATTTTTTCTCCTTAGACTATTTGCTGATACATGATGGTTCGCACAATGGCGCTTGAGATGTTGCATGCGAATTTGTCGAAAGAGAATAAACAAACAATTCGATTGA
The DNA here is from genome assembly GCA_964548025.1 of uncultured Pseudomonadales bacterium. Classification (GTDB taxonomy): domain Bacteria; phylum Pseudomonadota; class Gammaproteobacteria; order Pseudomonadales; family Azotimanducaceae; genus JAHRVQ01. The sequence goes on along the minus strand of CAZJRI010000102.1, from coordinate 8,879 downwards.
GTCCAATTGACTCTGATTGCATTTTCAGATTGCGTTGCTCTGGCATTTGCGGTGCGGATTCTGCTGCATCCCCTTCCGAGGATTACTGAGAAAAGAGAATACAGTTCTTGTCAGCATGGTTGTGATTTCATTAACATGATACTGGTTTCACTGCACAGGTATTATTTTGGGTAACGATATGAAGATGAAAACTGACCTCAATGCGTTAATCTGGATACTGCTCACGCTCGTTCTTGGATCTGTCAATTCTGCCGTCGCTGAATCAGTGAGTGGCACAATAGTTGGTATTTCCAATGATTTTGGAAATCTCGAAACGTCGTTGACCGAACAGGACGTCGATGATCTGGGCCTTTCTCGAGGAGCCAGCTATACCCTGCTATTCAAAGATAAAACGATATCCGTGCATTTTGGCACTACATACTCGGATGTCGAAGAAGGCAAATGGATATCGTTCATCAACGATCTTGGGCAGCTTCGAATTGCGAGGAATTTTGAAAATGCGGCGCAAACCCTTAATGCAGATGTTGGTGATAAGTTAACTATTTCAAATGAATAGGATCAAGCGAGGATTCCCTGTGCATAAAATATTATTGTCGCTAATGTTGCTTCTCTTAAGCAGTTGCAGTGAACCCTTGTCGATGATTCCTGGAGGTGAACTTTCCGGGGCGATCAAGCCGGCACCAGATGTCTGGGATTCGGTGCCTGATACGATTCAAGTTGAATTTCGGCCTTCTGATCCCTACTCGATCAATATCTGGGGTGTTGGCATCGATCAGGATTTGTTTATAGCAACCGGGAGTGATGGAACGACGTGGAGTGAATTTCTTGATGTCGATGCAAATGTAAGGGTTCGGACTCAAGGTGATCTATACTTACTCACTGCGGTGGAGGTATTTGACGAACCTGAACGATCGAACGTGGTTACTGCCTATCTCAAAAAATACGATGTTGATCGCGAGGAGGGTTGGGTCAAAACAGGTATGATATTCAGACTCGATCGACGTGAGAGTAATCTGTAGCCGCTACACTCATACTGCTAGCTGGCTGCCAGCCCGCTTAATGCTTGGCTGGTGAAACCGTTGATTCAAATGGACTGGTCGTGTTTCGATACCAGCTTCCCAGAGCATTAATTTCGCTATTGGCTACTCCTAAAGCCTGTTTAATCTCATCGACTTCCAGTGATTGTGCCTTCTTTACCTCGTCTTCCAAAGTTTCGATTGCCTGGCCCAGTCGAGGCACTCCACAATAACGTAGCGCCCCGTGAATTTTATGAACCTGCCGTCGGAATTCATCAATATCGTTATCAGTGTACGAAGAATTCATATTTTCCTGATCTTCGGGTAGTGACTCCACCAGAATCTGTAGCAACTCAGCCGCAAGATCGGCCCTGTGGTTCGCCCGCTGCAAAGCTAGTTGTTCATCAAATATCCCTTCAGCTACCTGCCTGGAGACTTCTTCCTCGGTTTCACCTCCATGCAGATGAAAACTAATAATCTGCTTCAGGGCTGCTTTGTCTACTGGTTTTAGTAATGCACTATTGATCCCACAACGGATCGTCTCGTCTCTTTCTTCATCTGACAGATGAGCCGTCAATGCGATGATGATGCCTTCAAAGCCCTGCTCTCTCATGATTTGACTTGCTTTGATCCCTGTTATGCCTGGCATCTGAATATCCATAAAAACAAGATCAAAAGGGGTTTTCTTGACGATTGATACAGCTTCAACCGGGTTGTCTATAGCTGTTACATCGTGCCCGAGTTCGTTTAGCAGAAGCGTGACAAGTCGCAGGTTTGATTTATTGTCGTCTACAACCATTAGTTGGTAACGTCGTTGCGGTTCTTCGTTCAGGTTGTGAACTGTTTGAATTAGTTCATTGTGGTCGAGCGGGTTTTTGAGCTGATGCCAATTTGGTTGATTGTAAAGTGTTGTATTGTGTAAGAGCAGGACATGAGATTCAGTTCTCAAATCGTTCGTAAATTCCATTATTTCATGATGCTGTTCAAAACCAACCAGACAGATATCAGCAGCGTTCTTGTCGTCTGTTACTTCGATGCCGAGATTAAAAAGTCTGCTCTCGATACTGCGTTGCTGGATATAATTATTAACGGCGATATGTGCCGTCATTGCACCGTGAATGCGTTTCACCGGAATCCTGGTCGGTGTAGCGGGTACAGACACCAATGTATTCTCAAGGGTTGCTTCAGCCAATTGCACGAGGTTAATCAGGCGAATTGTATTCTGTGAGTCATCTGACTGTTCGAGTGGTGACAGGCTGAAAGTGAGTTGCCTGTTTGCAACAAAACTGATCTGCAAGATGAGTGTCTGATTGTCTTCGATATTCCGATTCAGTAACTGTGAAAAAACGAAATTAAATACAAGAGCTCTTGTTAAGTCGCGATTGCCCAGGAATTCAAACCGTGCCTGCTCGTCAAATATCGGTATTAACTGTATACCACGTGATTCCGTAATCGGGTTAATCAGAGTAATTGCATCATCCACGACCTGGTGAATGTCAAATTGAGACTCTCGCCTCTCGCTATACTTGTAGTTCAGTAGTTCTCTGGTTAGAAAGACGATCTGAACCGCTGCACTGCTGATTTCAGATAGAATTTCTGTGGCTGCAGAGTCCAGGCTTTCCTGTGTTGATTCAGTCAGCAGATTGATATGACCGATGGTTGATGCCAATGGTTGTTCACACAATCCCGTCAGATCCTGTATGTAGGCAGCTTCGAGGCTTTGTGATGTCTTCAGTTGGTTAAGCGAATTCTGTGAGGTGTCGATCTCATCCTCCAGTTGATCGATACGCTTTTGCAACCTGGTGATGGTGCTGTTGATGGTGATTAACTGTTCCTGGTAATCATCAGCCAGTTGACTGTTTTTTTCCCTCAGTTTCGAGACAAGGTCCTGGACGACAGTTCCGTCGGGGAACGTATCAGGGCTTAATCTAAGATTTGGTTCCTCCAATTGCTGGTTTAAACGAATAACAGGATCAACAAAATTCAACCTGATTCTGCGGAAAATCACACCGCTGACCAGTGTCAATGCAGCTAGGAGGGCAAACGCCATCGTAAAATGGATCATCCCCGGATTGTTGGTAATAAACCAAAGCAGGAAACTGCCAGTGATCAGCAGCGGTAATATTGTGAGGAGGAACAATTCCCTTTCGTTTCTCGACATGCCTTCCTTATCTCTTGTTGGTCGTTTTTTAAATCACCTCAAAGGTAAATCTATTCACCGGGGATATATATCTCAAGTGAATTTGGATAGACGAAGCAGATATTATATGAATTGGCATCATTCTCCTATTATTGCGGATTCTCGAGGTACTAGTGTAATTTTATGAATGACTACCCAACAATTGAATCGTGTATAGGCGAAACACCCCTGGTACGTTTGCAGCGATTGCCGGGAAACACGTCAAATACAGTTCTGGTAAAACTTGAAGGGAATAACCCCGCCGGTTCAGTTAAAGATCGACCCGCCATCAGCATGATTACCCGAGCTGAAGCGAGAGGTGAAATAAAACCCGGTGATACGCTCATTGAAGCGACGAGTGGCAATACGGGGATTGCACTCGCGATGGCTGCTGCTATCAAAGGGTATCGTATGGTACTGATCATGCCGGCACATATGAGCGATGAGCGAAAAACAGCAATGACCGCCTACGGCGCGGAATTAATAACCGTAACCAAAGATCAGGGCATGGAAGGTGCCCGTGATTTGGCCGAGGAGATGCAGGCGCAAGGGAAAGGTCGAGTACTCGACCAATTTGCAAATCCGGATAATCCAGTGGCGCACTATAGTGGTACGGGGCCGGAAATTATGCGTCAGACGAACGGTGAGATAACCCATTTTGTAAGCTCGATGGGTACGACCGGGACTATTATGGGTGCCTCTCGTTATTTCAAGGAAGTGAAACCAGAAATAGAGATTATCGGTTTGCAGCCAGTTGAAGGTTCGGCAATACCGGGGATAAGAAGATGGCCCGAGGCTTATCTACCAAAAATTTATGAAAGCGAGCAGGTAGACTGGATAATCGATATGGAACAATCCCTCGCTGAACAAACCACCCGGGAATTAGCCCGCGTTGAGGGCATTTTTGCCGGAGTCTCATCAGGTGGTGCTGTTGCGGGTGCACTGCGGGTTAATGAACAGGTGGAGAACGCCGTGATTGTAGCCATAATCTGTGACAGAGGTGATCGATATCTTTCCACTGGTGTATTTGACGAGGATGAGTAGACTACGCACTTCGTAGCATTCCGAGTTACTTGTGAAGAAACCCTTTGAACCCATTCGGGTGAATATAACCGGTCTGCATCCAGATGGATATGCGACCACTCATGATGAGAAATTCTGTGTGCTGGGAGCCTTGCCTGGTGAAGTAGTCACAGCATTGCCCTTTACGCGAAAGAAAAGAAAACTGTTTTCGAAAACGATTGACGTACATAAGGAATCGGTTGATCGGGTAACACCCGACTGCGAGTATTCAGAAATTTGTGGTGGTTGTAGTTTGCAGCATCAGAAGTCAGAAGCGCAGATAGAGCAGAAACAACTTCACCTGACTAATTGCCTCGATAAGAATCAACCTCAAGAATACTTTAAACCCCTTACTGGTCCTGTTGTAAGTTATCGTTCCAAAGCAAGACTTGGTGTCAAATTTGTCGAAAAGAAAGAACGGGTGTTGGTTGGCTTCAGGGAGAAGATGAAACCCTTCATTGCTGATATTTCAAGTTGTTGTGTGCTTCGGGAGCCAGTCTCATCATTAATTCCCGATCTGGCGGATCTTGTGTCTGAAATTTCGGAACCTCGATCAGTGCCACAGATAGAGGTAGCCGTTGGTGATACCGAAACAGCGCTCGTATTCAGACACCTGGGAAAGTTAACAGATGAGGACATAAAGTATTTTAGAGAATTTGCCAGGAAAAATGGCGTTAGCGTCTATCTCCAACCCAGTGATCAGCAGAGTGTTTACAAGCTGTATCCGGAGGACGAAAGAGAGTACCTGACCTATTCGATCCCCTACTATGATCTGGTTTTTTCTTTTCACCCACTCGATTTCACTCAAATAAATCAACCAATCAACAGGCAATTGGTTCGCTTTGCGATTGATCTGCTTGGACTTGATTCTGACGATGTGGTGCTCGATGGATTTTGTGGCATTGGCAATTTTAGTCTGGCAATGGCCAGAAGTGCTGGTTCCGTGATCGGTCTTGAGGGCTCCACGAGCAGTGTTCGGAGGGCCAGGGAAAATGCAGCCAAAAACGGCATTGATAACTGTGAATTTGAAGTTGCTGACCTCTTCGATAAAAGCCTTGAATTACCTGGCCTGCAGCGGGTTTCCAAAGTCCTCCTGGACCCCCCGAGAAGCGGTGCGGAAGAGGTGTGTAAAAGACTTGCAACTCACAAGGTTGAAAGGTTAGTGTACGTCTCCTGCAATCCACAGACCTTGGCACGAGATGTCGATATACTGGTCAAAAATGGATTCCAATTTGATGGAGCAGGTGTAATAGATATGTTCCCGCATACAACTCATGTCGAATCGATAGCTTGTTTTTCACAATAGTCCGTACATTTTTCTATGGTTAAAGTCAGAGAGGAACAGCCCCTACATTTCGATGGCAGCATCAACCTTGAACAATGGTTGTGCCAGCTTATCGAAAAATATCCTGAGCTGGACCAAAAACGTATCCGCGAAGTTTGTGAACTTTCGCAGCAGGCTGAAGAAAAAGCCATTGCGACAGACAGTACGCGTACGGAAAGTCAGAGCAGTTTTAAAACCGGCCTGGATATGGCTGATATTCTGAGCGAATTGCATATGGATGAAGATGGCCTCGTGGCCGCGCTCATCTACAGGGCTGTCCGTGAAAATCAGATTACACTCAATCACGTAAGAAAAACATTCGGTAAGAACGTTGGTGACCTTGTGCAGGGTGTTCTTCGCATGGCGGCGATAAGCAATGTTGAATTGAATTCAAATCAATCGGTACTTGGCGAGAGAAGTGATCAATTGGAACAAGCCAGGAGAATGCTCGTTGCTCTGGTTGATGACGTGCGTGTTGCATTAATTAAACTGGCGGAAAGAACCTGTGCAATAAGGAATATTGCTGATGCTTCTGCCGAGAAGAGAATTCGTCTTGCAAGAGAAGTCTTTGATATCTATGCGCCCCTGGCCCATCGGCTTGGCATTGGACACATAAAATGGGAATTGGAAGATATCGCTTTTCGCTATCTTGAGCCCGTTGCATACAAGCGAATTGCGCAGCTACTTGATGAAAAACGTTCTGACCGAGAGACATACGTCAATCAAATAATCGAAACACTTTCTCAGAAACTTGAGCTAATTAAAATTGAAGCAACCCTGGAAGGTCGAGCCAAACATATCTATAGCATTTGGCGAAAAATGCGCAATAAGGGGATTTCCTTTACCGAAGTCTATGATGTACGTGCGGTGCGGATTCTGGTTCCCGAAATAAATGATTGTTACCGAGTACTGGGTGTCGTTCACAATCTGTGGCGAAATCTGCCCTATGAGTTTGACGACTACATTGCAACACCAAAAGAAAATGGATATCGATCACTACATACTGCTGTCATAGGACCGGAAGGGAAGGCGCTGGAAATCCAGATAAGAACCTATTCGATGCACGAAGAGGCCGAGTTGGGTGTTTGTTCCCATTGGCAGTACAAGAAACCGGAAGAATTGGAAGAACCCAAAGCCTATGAGGAAAGAATATCCTGGTTGCGCCAGATCCTGGATTGGCAGGAAGAACTTGGTGATGTATCGGGATTGGCAAAAGACCTTCTGGATGAAGTGAGTCTGGACCGTGTTTATGTATTTACTCCCGACGGTCATGTCATTGACATGATGCCAGGATCAACACCCGTCGATTTTGCCTATCGGGTGCACACAGAAGTTGGCCATAAATGCAGAGGTGCGAAAATTAATGGTCGAGTGGTGCCGCTCAACACCGAACTCCGATCTGGTGATCAGGTCGAGATTATCACCGGTGAGGAAGTTGAACCCAGACGGGAATGGCTGCACGAGCATCTCGGATATGTTTCCACTACGAGGGCCAGAGCAAAAATACATCAATGGTTTGGCAGCAGAACGAAGAGAAAGAATGTTGAAGAGGGTAAGAAACTGTTGCTGGATGAATTGCGGTATCTTGGCATTGAACAGATTCGCGAAGAAGCTTTGTTGGAAGTTGTAGAATACGAGAAAAGAGGTGATCTATATGCCGCGATTGGCGGCGGAGATATCGACGCTGTGGATGTTATTGAATCTGCGGCTGAAACTCTCGGGCTAAATGGCGGGCAGCTAAGTCTGGGATTAAGAGATAGCGACTTTTCCCTTGAGAAGCCCCTGGTCTCTGGTGTCGGAGAATTCAAGCACCTGATCTCGGAGTGCTGCAAACCTGTTCCAGGAGATTCTATCGTTGGTGTTATGGACGATGCTAATACAGTTCACGTACATCGCCAGGATTGTATTCAGGCATTAAGAGCAGATAGCTACGGTCGCCTGATGCGTCTCGACTGGCAAAATAATGTTCAGTCTACCTTTCCTGTCGCCACTGAAGTTGATGCTTATGATCGTGCAGGTCTTCTGCATGACATCACCGGTGTCTTTCTGCAACAACAGATAAATGTAATTTCCATGAGCACTTCATCTGATAGCAAGAAAAATCGTGTATCCATATCTATGGTTATAGAAGTGACGGGATTAAACGAACTACTACGAACGTTAGAGAAGATTGAGCAGCTTCCTAATGTCATTTCTGCTCGTCGATCTGTCTCCGACTAGAATCGATTTACTTTTTATTCAGGAGTTTTTGTGAAGATTATTTTATTAGGCGCTCCCGGCGTCGGCAAAGGTACGCAAGCGCAATTTATCGTTGAAAAGTTCGGGATACCTCAGATTTCGACAGGTGATATGTTAAGGGAAGCGATAAAGGCTGGCACCGAACTCGGTAGTCGAGTGAAAAATGTAATGGAAAAAGGGTTGCTGGTGACTGACGACATCATCATTGATCTGGTCAAGGATCGTATCACCCAACCGGATTGTGCAAACGGATTTCTTTTTGATGGATTTCCGAGAACGATACCTCAGGCAGAAGCACTTGAAGGAGTGGGAATAGAGCTTGACAGAGTGGTCGAAATTCAGGTCCCTGACGATGAGATTGTTGAACGACTGAGTGGGCGTCGCGTACATGTGGAGTCAGGGCGTGTGTACCATATTCGATTCAATCCGCCGAAGGTTGAAGGTAAGGATGATGTAACTGGTGAAGATTTGATCCAGCGAGATGATGATAAAGAAGAGACAATATATGAACGACTCAGGGTATATCGCGAGCAAACCGAACCGTTAGTAGACTTCTATAAAAACCTGGCGAACAGGTCCAATAGTTCAGAAAAAAGTCAGAGTACTTTAAGCTACGGTGCGATTGATGGAACGGGTCAAAGTAAAGAAATTCGTGACAGGATTTTTGTTTTTTTGGAATCGTAACGCAATTTAATTCTATTTTGCCATTTGCAATTACATAATTATCGATCTGAAATCTTAAGTTAATCGAATAAAACATTGAAAAAAGTGTAATTATTTCTTAAAAAAAGTTAGCAATATGAAATTTTTTTTTCTAAACTTCATTTCGTAATTGCAACTGTATGCATTATTCTTCAATGTGACATCACAACTGCCGGGGAGATGTGATATAGCTGCTAACGAAATTGTTGTACTAGGATTCATACTTCCAACGTAAGACAGGAGTTTAAAACGTGGCTACAAAAAAGAAAGCGAAGAAACGACCAGCAGCTAAGAAAAAGGCTGCTAAGAAAAAAGTTGTTAAGAAAAAAGTTGCTAAGAAAAAGGTAGCCAAGAAAAA
>CAZJRI010000101.1:14860-19491 GCA_964548025.1 uncultured Pseudomonadales bacterium | reverse complement strand
TTGGCCATTTGGTGCAGTGTATGTAATTGTCGCTCGCAAGCAGGTTAGCGCGATGATACCCATGAAACCCCTATGGAGGCAGAAACGTGCCTTTGGTCAACTCAGCGTTGTTCGCCCGGCACGACCAGCAACTGGCAGAGGCATGTCGCGAAGAGACATACCACCAGGGGAATGAGTTGGGAAAGGTTGTAGAGATTTTCACGGATGGTGCGTGCAGGGGGAATCCTGGTGCGGGTGGATGGGGCGTCTTTATGCGATTTGAAGGCGAAGAACGGCAACTTTATGGTGCGGAAGCTGATACGACGAATAATCGTATGGAGCTAAGAGCGGCAATTGAAGCCCTGAAAAAATTGAAGCGCCCCTGCGAGGTTGAAATTACGACAGATTCTAAATATGTCCGTGATGGAATTACTCAATGGATTCACAACTGGAAAAAAAATAACTGGAAAACTGCGGCCAAGAAAAAGGTCAAGAATGAAGATCTCTGGCGTTCGCTAGATGCGCTTACCGCGACACATCAGATTCGTTGGAACTGGGTCAAGGGGCACAGCGGGCACCCGGAAAACGAGTTGGCGGATCAACTGGCAAATCGTGGTATCGATGAACTAATTGGGGGGTGACGATTGCGACAGGTTGTATTGGATACAGAAACAACCGGATTGGAAGTAGAGCAGGGACACAGAATTCTGGAAGTTGGCTGTGTAGAAATCATTGATCGAAAACTCACTCACAAGCATTTTCATCAGTATGTCAATCCTGAACGGGACATTGATGACGGTGCAATGGAAGTCCATGGTATCAGCAGGGATTTTCTGCGGGATAAGCCTGTTTTCAGAGATATCTGGGAAGGTTTCCTTGAGTTTATAAACGGCGCAGAACTCGTGATCCACAATGCTGCATTTGATGTTGCATTTATCGAAAGCGAAATGAAGCTCATGTCGTCGTCAATTGGAAAACTCACAGACTATTGTGAAGTCGTCGATAGTCTGAGCCTGGCCAGACAGAAACACCCTGGGCAAAAGAATAATCTTGATGCCTTGTGTAAAAGGTATAGTGTTGACAACTCGCAGCGTGAACTGCACGGTGCGCTGTTGGATGCCGAGATTCTAGCGGATGTATATCTTCTGATGACAGGCGGCCAGGTATCGCTTACCCTGGGAAGTGATGATACGACCGAAAAGACAAGTACGAGAAGCGAATTGAAGACACTGACGACAGACAGGCCTCCGCTGAAGGTTCTGAGAGCCAACGAGGATGAATTGAAAAGGCACGAAGAGAAACTGGATCAGATAGATGGTATTTCCGGTGCCTCTGTCTGGAGAAACATGCCAGGGTCAGGTTCCTGATGTTTGCCTGGCCCGAACCCCAGACCGAGTTTCTTCCCGAAGTACTATCTCCGGGAGAAGTGGAGAATGCACATTATTTTGTTTTCGAAGGGCATGAAATCTTACAGACATTTGATGCTGAAGGTCAGTGGATACCACTTGCAGTCGGATCTGAAGGATATACGGGGAATGCCATTCAATCTCATTATATGGGAAGCCTGAGAGGTGTGGCATGTTTCGCCGTGGAAACTGTCATTGAGAAGGATGCGAAGGGTAATCTCCGAAGCCTGTTTGGAAAGACAGATAACCATCTCTTTAGTCTTGCCGGAAGAGCTTGCCAGATCCTTGACTGGTACAGGACCCACCAGTTCTGTGGTAGATGCGGTGAAAAGGCAAGTCACCATCAGACAGATCGCGCAATGATCTGCGAGTACTGCGGCATTCATTCGTATCCCAGATTGTCACCGTCGATTATCACGCTGGTACACGACAGGCAGCGAGTATTGTTGGCACGAAATCACCGGTTCCCTGAAGGAATGTACAGCACGCTCGCTGGATTCGTTGAGCCCGGGGAATCAATCGAACAGACCCTGATTCGTGAGGTCAAAGAAGAAGTTGGCGTCAATGTAAAGAATCTTGAATATCTCGGTAGCCAGCCCTGGCCGTTCCCGAATTCACTGATGCTAGGATTTCATGCGGAATACGAGTCAGGTGATATTGTATTACAGGAGGATGAAATTGCTGACGCCCAGTGGTTCGACTATGATCAGCTTCCTGATATTCCCGGCGGTGTGGCGATTTCGAGGTGGCTGATAGATGACTATTTGAGTCGTCTTGCATAAGGGACCGAAATACGCTGTTTGGAATTCTACCGGCTGGGATCCTGAATGGTTCGATGATCAGCATCACGTCTTGTAAATCCTGATCGATCAAAATACTCCAGTATTTCTATACACAGATTTCTGCCAATACCGACCCGGTCTCTAAACTCGATCACGGTAAATTTACCCTGATCGGATTCATCAGCCAGATTCATTGCGGTCTGTTTCAATTGATTAATAGCTTCCGGAAGAAAGAACCTGTTTTTGACCGGTTTCAACACCAGACCAAATTTGACACAATTGCCAAGAAGTTTATCAGTTGCGGCAACGGGCAGGTTTACCTTCTTTGCCAGTTCATGCAACACAGGTGGTTTGAGAGGTTCCTGTTTTAGAATCGGTTCAACTTTCTTCCAGAGTGCTAACTCAGGTCCTGCCAGTGCAACATCATGATCCGTCAATTTGAATCTGGCACCCATCTGCGTCAGTTTTTTTTCTTCGACCAACAACTGAATAGACTTCTGCAGCAATCTGTTTGGCTGAGCAATTTTACTCGTCAGCGCAACCTCTGTTGGACCAGCCTCCTGGGGTTTGTCCCTGTGCCAGCCGGTTATAAAATCGATCACATCCTTTTTTGCATTTTCAACGTTCTCAAAATCGTATAGATAACCATCTGCATCCAGGTGCCCATAGTCTTCGGCATTGAATTGTTTGAGGTTGAAATTGAATTGGAGCTGCTTCGCCCTGACGCCTTCTTTTGCAAATGTTAGTATCGCTTTGATACTCTCACTGCTGCTGGAATGACGAATCGTATTCAACAAAGAGAGTCGTTCCGGTTTTGCCCGGCCACGTCTGGGTGAAAATGCGTCGATAACAGTACCCCCGCCAAGTGTCTTCGTGGCAGACTGATCGCGGAGGATAATTCTGTCCCCATTACATACGTTAATTGGTTCAGACAGCACCAACTGGGCAAGCTGTATTTCACCGGGACTAACCGAGCGCGATTCAAGCGTCGCAATTCGACCGCTCACATGCTGTGCGGCGCTATGAACATGAACAGGTGTCCAATGAGACACGGGTCTGGTCTCTGTCTGCAATACCTTGAAGGTGATATCAATCCGATCTGAATAGGGTATATGTGGCGAACTGGACAACCAGTTGCCCCGACTGATCTGATCCCGGTCGACATCGCCTGTTATGTTTATTGCACAACGGTCTCCGGTAGTGCCGCTTGTCGCCGTCTGATTCTGTCTGTGGATACCTCTTACCCGAACGGGTTTATTCTGAGGCAACAATACTAGTTCGTCCCCGAGATTGACTTCACCTGAGAACACAGAACCGGTTACCACGTTGCCTGATCCCTTGACAGTGAAGGCGCGATCTATAGCCAGTCGAAAATTGCCCTCTGCGGATTTCGATTTAACCCTGGTTGCCTCGGACCAGAGAAATGAACTCAATTCTTCAATTCCCTCACCGGTGAGTCCAGAGACGGGGAATATGGGAGCCTGTTCAAGTCCGGTATTCAACAGTATCTGGCGTACCTCCTGCTCAACATCAGGTATTCTGGAGGGATCTACGCGATCGATTTTTGTGAGGGCGATACAACCCTGATCGACGCCGAGGAGATCGAGAATGGCAAGGTGTTCAAGTGTCTGTGGCATCGGTCCATCATCCGCGGCGATAACCAGCATACCGAAATCGATTGCGGCAACTCCCGCCAGCATGTTCCTGATAAATCTTATATGACCGGGTACGTCAATAAATCCGATGCATTCATCGTCCCTGTTTATATAGGCAAAACCCAGATCAATGGTAAGGCCTCGATCTTTCTCCTCTTCCAGGCGATCTGTTTCAATGCCCGTCAGGGTGTGAACAAGAAGTGTTTTTCCGTGATCGACATGACCCGAAGTGGCGATGATCATCTATTCACGCGTCCAGGGTGAGTTGAGACAGTTGGTCCGTTAGCATCTGTGCTGAATCAAGAGTGCGCAGATCGAAGAACAATGAACCATCGTGAACACGCCCGAGTACAGGCATTGTTAGTGAGCGAAACTTCGAGGCCAGATTGGTCAATGCAGTATCGGAGTGACTTTGCGGGGTAATTTTGAGGGCGCTGCTGGAAAGCAGATTAACAGGTAGTGATCCGCTGCCTATCTGGCTTTCACAATCCACGATCGCAACATCAAACTGATGACCGAGTGTTTTTTCAAAGACCGGAAAGATTGAATCGGCAAGCTGCCTGATGTCATCAACCGAGCGGGTAAGATACTTGAGTGTTGGCAGTCGCTGTGTGAGGGAATCAGGATCGAGATAGAGTTTAAGTACCTCGAATATCGCTGCTATCGTCATCTTATCAACCCGAAGTGCACGTTTCATGGGATTTTTCTTGATACGCGCTATGAGTTCAGACTTACCGACAATAATACCGCATTGAGGTCCACCCAGTAATTTGTCACCTGAAAACGTGATCAGGTCGGCACCAGCCTTT
>CAZJRI010000101.1:2994-14846 GCA_964548025.1 uncultured Pseudomonadales bacterium | reverse complement strand
ACGGTCGGTTCGTAAGGGAGCCCCCAACGAGTGAGATCAACCAGCGTCCCACTACCCAGATCAGTTACAAATGGGAGGTCGTTGGCATGAGCAATCTGTGCGACTCTTTCGTCGGATACGCTCTCAGTGAATCCCTGGATCTCATAATTGCTCGTATGAACCTTCATTAGCAGTGCTGTATTCTGGCTAATTGCGCTTTCATAGTCTTTGGCGTGGGTACGATTGGTGGCGCCTACCTCGACTAATTTGCAGCCTGACCTTTTCATGACTTCGGGAATTCGAAATGATCCGCCAATTTCGACCAGCTCTCCCCGGGAAACAGGTACTTCACGTTCATCTGCCAGGGTATTCAGGGTCAGCATCACGGCGGCAGCATTGTTATTGACGACAGTGGCCGCTTCGGCGCCAGTAATATCCAGCAGCAAGGATTCAATATGGGTGTCACGATCTCCCCGTTTGGCAGTATCCAGGTCAAACTCCAGATTGCTGTAACCACCTGCCACAGCTATCATCGCTTCAATCGCCTCGTTAGGAAGTGCCGCACGGCCAAGATTGGTATGCAGAACCGTTCCGGTCAGATTGATCACGGGCTTCAAACTGGGAGAAGAGGCTTTATCAAGCAGCTTTGCAGTTGATTCGATTATTGCGGCGGTAGATGGTAGCTCTGAGATTCCATTTTTAATCTCCATTCTGAGCCGGTTCAGTTCTTCTCTGAGTCCTTCGGTTACCTGCTGATGACCGTACTGATCTACCAGATCATTGGCCTCATTTAATAGTTTTTCTACCCCAGGCAGGCTCGAGAAAAGTGATTCATTCATTGTTTCAGCCATCGCTTGCCGCTCGAACTGCATCCTGTAAGGGCCCTAACTGTCTGATCCACGGCCTTGTTGTCAGAGATTTGCTCCTTTCCCACTCATCCTTGGCGAAATTCGCGGCAGATCTGTCTGGATATACCCCGAGAAGCAATACATACCATTCACTGCCCTGATTGTTGATTCTCGCATAGAGAGGAGAGTTGAGCCCCTTTGATCGCGCGTACGCCAGAATGGCGCCTTCCTCCTGCAGAGCAAGGAGTTGGACTGCAAAGGCGTCCCTGGGTTGTTGAAGTAGCTGTTCAATGGTGGATAGAGAGTCGAATTGTCTCGCTGCTTGCGCCTGCTGGCTCCCTTCCAGAGTGGACTCGCTCCTCGATTGATCTGCAACTTCTCGAGAATCAGGCAGAACCTGCTGATCGGATCTTGCCAGTTCGATTGGCTCTTGTTCGACCTTATCCGTTATTTCGAGCGCTGTTTCAGAACGAGCGCTCATGATTTCATCACTTGCAGGATCGATGGCTTGCTCATTTTGAACTGGCCTGCTTGGTGCGGTCGAAATCTGGTTGATGCTCTCCGTCCTTGCTCTTCTTGTGTTGGGGCTTATTGAGACTATTTTTGATGGATCTTCTTCCGCGCTGCAATCCCATTCATCAGTATCAAGCTTGCCATAGCAAAACCATTCGTGACTTGTGTTCGGATTGTCGAGAAGTTCGGGTGATTCACAATTACCACCCTCGCATTCATCTCCTTTGAAGAAGCCTCCAACGAACGCACATCCTGAAGTTGATATCAGTAGCACCACAATGATGCCCAGTCTTAGATTACCCATAAATTTCTAGCCACATTCAGAAGTCTGGATTCAATCACAGTTTGTATTTAGACAACAGATGACAGTAGTTCTTTTTGGGGGAATAGTCCGAATATGCCCCCCGTGTGGATGAATACAATATCACTCGTGTCAGTGAATCTGCCATTATTCAGCTCAGTTAGAAGACCATGGAAAGCCTTTCCCGTATAGACCGGGTCGAGAATTATCCCCTCGGTTCTCGCTAGATCTCTGATTAAATCAAAAATTGGCGGATCAGCTTTGGCGTACCCGGGGCCGACGTAGCCGTCTACGACATTAATCGCCAGGTTGTTGATATCTAAAGGGTATTTATATCTGTCCGCCCAGCTTTTGAAGTCAATTGAAATTTTGTTGATGAAATAGTCTTCATCATCACAAACGTTGAAGGAGTATATTTCGCTGTTCAGCTCGTAGAGCTGGCGACCAAGAATCAGCCCTCCAGAGGTTCCTCCGGAACCGGTGGCTGAGACAATATATCCGGGATTTATATTGGCGTTTGAGAAGTCTTCTTTAAGCTCTCTTGCGGCTTCGATATATCCCCACATACCGACTTCATCGCTTGCGCCAATGGGAATCAGATAGGGTTTTTCTCCCTTTTCCAGGTATTCATCAGCCACTTGAGCGTAAACGGCATCAAGGTCATCTGAAGTCGTAAATGTGAAATTTGCACCCACCAGTTCATCAAGCAGCAGATTCCCGTCTGCCGGGGATACCTTTCTGCCTCTCAGAATCAGATGGGATTTTAAGCCCAGTTGACTGGCAACTATCGCAGTTGCACGACAATGATTGGACTGGACCCCACCGCAGGTAATGAGCACGTCAGCATCTTCGGAAAGTGCCTGTCCAACACTGAATTCCAGTTTGCGTAACTTATTACCCGAAGCAGCCGTATCAGTCAGATCATCTCTTTTCAGCCAGATGGTTGGCAGATTGTGTTTTTGGCTGAATCGATGCAGAGGTGCGAGTGGTGTCGGTAGTCTCGCCAGATTGATTCTGGGAATCTTGAGATCAAGG
Source organism: uncultured Pseudomonadales bacterium (assembly GCA_964548025.1). Classification (GTDB taxonomy): domain Bacteria; phylum Pseudomonadota; class Gammaproteobacteria; order Pseudomonadales; family Azotimanducaceae; genus JAHRVQ01. The sequence goes on along the minus strand of CAZJRI010000101.1, from coordinate 12,170 downwards.
TGCAGACTCATATTGCTTAGCTTTTTGAAAATTTCCGGAATGTTAAAGCTAAGTCAGGAGATTTACAAAGCGCGGCTGGTTCTCTGGCAGCTTGTTCTCTGGCAGCTTGTTCTCTGGCAGAGTGGTTATACAGCGAGGTCTACAAACTGGCCGACTTTTGAGTTGTTGTTGATTTTCTTGTAGCTCTCTGTTCGTCCTGTGTAGCGCCCCGGGGAAAGTACCCAGTCGGTTCGCTGCATAAGCCCGCGTCTTTCGTTTTCTGCTTCGCCGTTGGCCCATCGTCCTTCTTGTTGGTCCAGCGACGAACGCCCCATCGTTCATCATCTGTTTGCGTATCTTTTTAACCAGACTGTATCTTATCGTGATGCAGATCTGAAGGTGAGTCTAAAATTCGGTTAAAACGATTAAAATAATGGGTTATTTCGATATAGCCGATGGACAGCATCTGGTAGGGGAAACATAAAGCAGATGCGGGGTTCGATCAGTTTGAAGGGTAAAGAGGATCTCTTTGAGAATGCAGGTTGCTGATAACTGGAGATGCGGGCTAGTATCGTTTTGATAGTAGATGAAGGAACTCCCGAAGTTGCCAAGTTGATGGTTGTATAGAGCACCATCGGTCATGTGTTCTAACGGTTCGACTATGTTTGTCAATGTCTCGTCCAGACTATTTCTGGTAATATATGAGTCTGCATACGTAATTCACCGTGTCGAGACAGGAACTAAAAGCTATGGTGAGAATACAAATATTGGAGTTGCTTAATTGAGGGGCACTTTTCTCATTGTTGTCTGCCTGTTGGCTGGTTGCTCAGACTCATCAACATCACTGATCACCGGTAATACGATGGGGACAACCTATAGTGTCAAGATTGTAACGCAGGACGAAAATCCGCCGGATGAAGAAGCATTAAAAGAAGAAATAGATAGACGATTACTTCGGATTAATAATCTGATGTCCACTTACCTGAGTGACTCAGAGTTATCCAGATTCAATCAATCTCCGGTAGGCGAACGATTTGAGATATCAGCGGAGACCGAGGAAGTCCTTCGAATGGCTCGTGAAATACATAAGATGAGTGGTGGTAAATTTGACGTGACAGTCGGACCACTGGTTAATCTATGGGGGTTTGGTCCGGAGCCGGGTAACCGGAAAGTGCCTTCAGAAGCTGACATTGAGAGTACGAAGGCCAGGGTCGGAATGGACAAGCTCTTGCTGGACGACGGAGGATTAACCAAAGAGGTTAATATTTATCTTGATTTGTCTGCTATTGCCAAGGGTTTTGGGGTAGACGAATTAACGCGCTTGCTTGATGAACGAGGTTACGAAAACTACCTGGTCGAAATCGGCGGAGAACTGCGAGCTCATGGGAAGAATGAGCGCCATCTACCCTGGCGGATTGCTGTGGAGAAACCGGATTCACTTCAGCGAACCCCGTTTCAAGCGATTGAAGTCACAAATATGGCGATGGCAACAAGCGGAGATTATAGAAACTACTTTGAAGTAGATGGTAAAAGATACTCTCATACGATCAATCCGCTGACTGGATTTCCAATCGATCACAATGTCGCATCAGTGACAGTTCTGTCTACCCAAACAGCAATGGCGGATGGCCTCGCAACTGCAATCAATGTTATGGGCGCTGATGCTGGTTTGAGCATGGCAGAGGAATACAACCTGGCTGTACTGCTGATACTCAAGCATCCGGACGGTTTTGTTGAGCGATATACATCTGCCTTTGAACCTTATATGAGCCAGTTGAATTAGGGGTGGCTTAAGCTTTGGCTGATAAACAGCCGGGGTTATTACCTGGGTTGTCCTCACTAATGGAATTGTTGGTCTATTCTTAGTAAATCTACTTAATTCAGCAAAGAAAAAGGTATCGAATGTCAAATTTGGCGCAGCAAGATCAGGTCAGAGTGATATTTGAAGAACAGCTTGAATGCAGGGAGATTCAATTGCCACTGCTGCCGAAAGTCGCGGCAATGGTTATTCAGCTCACGACGGATGATGATGCAGATGCGCAACAACTGGCAAAGCTGATTCAGAGCGATCAGGCACTTGCTGGTCATGTTATGAGGATTGCAAATTCTCCTATATACAGGCCTGTGAGTGCATTCGTTTCACTGCAGCAGGCCATTGCGCGACTCGGAATCGTCACTATCGGCGAAATAGCTATGGCCACCAGTCTGAATTCAGATTTATTCAGTGCGCCGGGCAGCGAAGCGCTACTAAAGGTTCTGTGGCATAAGTCATTAACCTGTTCTGCATGGGCGCGTGAGTTAGCACGAATGCGCCGGACTAATGTTGAATCAAGCTTTTTGGCAGGGCTGCTCTGTACGATCGGCAAACCTGTTGTCGTACAGGGTATTGATGATTTTCAGCTAGATAAGGCGACGGCGAATGAGTTCATCGAACAATACTACGTTCGGGCTGGTGCGCTGTTGGCACAGAGCTGGAAGCTGCCTGAGGTGGTTGGCCAGGTCATCATCAATCATCCCGAACCTGATTACACGGGGAAATTTGAGGAAGAAGTGACTATCGTCCAGGCGTCTTTGTACCTGACTGAAGAACCGGATATAGATGCCTTTTTAGATAAGATGAAAGAGAAACTGAATTTTTACCCGGAAGATATTGAGCTGCTCGAAGAGAAGAGGGCCGTGGTCGATGCCTGGGTGGAAACCATGGAAATTCGATAATGGATGCTTGCGATTTTCTGGTTATTGGCAGTGGCCCGGCTGGGCAGAAAGCTGCGATTCAGGGCGCAAAAGCCGGACTGGATGTTGTCCTGGTGGAATCAGAACCCAAATTGGGCGGAATATGTGTCCATAAAGGTACCATTCCATCTAAAGCACTGCGGGAATCCGCACTTCGATTTAAGAACGCCCGCCGACTGCTGAAAAGTGAGTTACCGACTGAATTGGCCGCGCTGATGCAAAATGTTGAAGCGGTTGTGAATGCACATGACAACTATATATCTGCGCAGATATCACGTAGCCAGATCCGTCGTATTCAGGGCAAGGCAAGGTTTGTATCTACGCATGAAGTAGAAGTTTTTAAAGCAGGTGGAGATCCAAAGTACTTCCATGCCGAAAAAATATTTGTAGCTACAGGTTCCCAACCCCGACATCCATATAACGTTAAAGTTGATCACGAATACATACTGGACAGTGACTCGATTCTTTCAATGAATTATCTGCCGCATTCGCTCATTGTTGTGGGTGGCGGTGTAATAGCCTGCGAATATGCATCTGTATTTCTGAGTCTTGGAACAGAGGTCACACTCATTGATAAATTTGATCTCCCGCTTGGATTTCTGGATGAAGATCTCGCCCAGAGATTCATAACTGAATTCAAGTCAAAAGGTGGGAAATTTCTGGGTAAATCAAGCATCAAACAAGCGGCATTTGACGAGATCTCCTCGGTTAACGTGACACTGGAGAATGGCTGTCAGATGAGCGCGGAAAAGCTCCTGGTAGCACAAGGGAGAATCTCGTGCGTTGAAGGACTGGATATAGATAAAGCTGGTGTGGATGTTACCGATATGAAGCTTATTTCCGTTAACAAGAATTGTCAGACGAACGTTCCCCACATATATGCTGTAGGTGACGTTATCGGTCCACCATCGCTTGCATCCTCATCGATGGAACAGGGGCACAGGGCTGCCTGTCATGCCCTTGGAAATGAACGGAACGGCCTGGATCACATAATTCCGATTGGTATCTATGCAATCCCCGAACTCGCGTCTGTGGGATTAAGCGAAGCGGCTGCCAGACATGAATTCGTAGAACCGATCATTGGCTATGCTGAATTCAAAGAGGTTGCCCGTGGGCTAATCGCAGGCAGTGAAGATGGCATGCTTAAGATGATTGCCCATCCGGATGGAAACAGGCTCCTGGGTGTTCATATTGTTGGTGAAGGTGCTGCAGAACTTATACACGTTGGACAAATGGCACTGGCCAGCGGCAGTGGAATTGACACGTTTGTTGATCAGATTTTTAATTTTCCAACCCTGGCTGAAGCATATCGTGTGGCCGCCTTGAACATTCAGGATCAGGTCTTGCAGAATGAGGGTTTAGAATTTCCGGAGAAACTGAATACCTCGATGGTTTAGACCGTATACGGTATTACCCCGGTCAATGACGAAACCCAATCCCCAACGGTCATCAACACGGGTTTGGCCGAAATAAGTGTTCTTGCCGACTTTCCAACCCCGGATCTTCATCTGACTTGACATTTTTCGTCTTTCAAATCCCCCAAGCACTGAATCTTCAAAGCTGAGACTGAGGTCTGCCTGGTATTGCAGATCATAGGGTTTGAAGGTCTCATCTGCCTGCGTATTCAGCGCTATTGTTGTGAGAATGCAGACTAAAAGCCATTGACTAAATGACATCGTGATCGCCTGTTAAATTCGATACTTTCAGGCTAACAGTCAACATTGGGGTTCCCCATGAGAAAAGCGGGATCATATCGGAGATATCTACAGTGTTTCTCACGATATTGGCGTTGGTTGAGGTGCTGGAGCCCTTTAATTATGGCGGTTATAGAGACTTTGGCTTTTTTGCTGCATTTGAGACCGCATCAGGCCTTTTGACAGGAGGATACTTAAAGAGTACCAGTGGATAACGCCTGTTTGGTGAATTCATGTTGGCGTCTTGCTGATATTACCGCTTGCCAGGTCAGCCAGGGGCTGTTACCAAGGGCTCTTCACTCAAGGTTTTGCCAGATATCGAGTCTTTTCTGGTAGAAGTCGTGACAGGCGTTCATATCTTCGAGAAAAGGCGATAATTCATCCATTAGAAGGGCCTGTGGTCCATCTACCAGAGCCTTTGATGGCTCAGGATGGAAGTCCACCAGCACCATGTTTGCACCTGCAATAAGGCCCTGTGCAGCCGCATGTGCAACATCCAGGATATTATCGGATGATCTCTCCCGGCTGCCGACCGAGTGGGAAGGGTCTACACAGACAGGCATACGAGTGAGTCTCTTTACGACCGGGACCTGGCCGAAGTCAACCATGTTACGGTGGGGACTCCCGGCAGAGCTCTTCATACCCCGCAGGCAGAAAATAACGTTCGATGTACCCTCGCTTGCCAGGTACTCCGCCGCATTGAGTGATTCATTCAGCGTTACACCATAGCCACGTTTGAATAACACGGGAAATCTGCTCTGACGACCAACTGCTTTCAACAATTCAAAATTCTGAGTATTACGGGTGCCTATCTGGAGCATTACACCAGTAGGATTTCCTGTTGACTCCAGAGCATCTGCTATTTCATCAATATGATCCTCATGTGTCACCTCCATCGCGACTACCTTGATGTCATATTTACCCGCGAGTTCGAATACCCACGGCAGGCATTCTTTGCCGTGCCCCTGGAATGAATATGGATTTGTTCGAGGTTTATAGGCACCCATGCGAGTACATACCTGGCCATGTGATTTAAGAGCCTTCATCATCATCTCTACATGGTCAGGCGTATCGACGGCACACAGACCGGCAAATACGTGACAGTTCTGCTGGTTGAATTCTACCCCGTTATAGGCAAAACCCGTGATTCGCTGTTCATCGGAATGCCGGCCCAGAATCCTGTACTCCTCAGAAATACGAACCACACGCTCAACGGCATCCAGCGCCTCAATCTGTTCCTGGTCCAATTGATGCGTATCACCCAGCAGGTAAATTTCGGTCAGTTTCTGCTCTGAACCCAGGACTTCATGGATCTTTACCTCGATATTGGGTAATTGCTCCAGAAAAGTTATTGCTTCTTTGAATGAACTACTCTTCTCATCAATATTGGGGTTCAGGATGACAATCATCTTCAAATCTCTTGTTGTGCCGGCTAGAAACCGGAAAGTAGCAAATTAATAGCGGTTTCACCAAACTTTATAGTTCAACAGAATCTCTGCCGATCCGGTTTTTATCAGATACTAGTCAGTGGACTCGTCCCTGGTGAGCCGCATTCGTCTCTCTTCGGATTGTCTTCTGATGATATGTCGACCCAGTATCTTCTGGGTGGCGTAATCAGGATCAATGAACTCGACACCGGACCTGTAAGTATCTCCATCCTCAATAAGTCGACAGTATCGCACTACCGCGAAACAGCTCAATCCCAGCATTGAAGGTAAGAAAAGCAGTTTTAGTGCAAGTAATTCACCTTCTTTAAGAAGATCATCTGAAATGAATGAAACGCCTGCTTCGCTTATCTGGGTGTCAGAGCTCGATGAATAATCGCTGACCTCGGTTACGTTCCTGATACCCTGGCTAAGCAATTCGACACGTTTGTTGAGGTTGTGGAGAAAACTCCCGAGTTGACGGTTGCTGTCGCTGATATTTCGGATGATTTCCGCAGATTCGATTTCAAGTTCATAAATGTCACGCAATAAATGAAAGTTGGGGTCAGATGTGAAAAAATCCAACGCGTTGTGCTCTTCGAGATCATTCTTTGTGACGACCTTGTAGGCAACACTAATTTGGTCGGAAAGCCGAAAGTATTCCCGTTTATCTGGGGTGGTCATGGATTAACTTTATTGTGTGCATATGCCTTAAGTATTCTAGCTTATAGATGGAGATTGAGTACTAAAGGCATCCACAGACAATAATACAGGCGTTGGGTGCTGGATGGTCTCGGAGTATAGGACTATGGAGTGATTGATAAATTATCAGATTGGCGACTCATTACCGCACTAAGGTACACGCGGTCAGGTGCGAGCGACAGATTGGTTTCCTTCATGTCTCTGATTTCTGTTTCAGGGCTTGTCCTTGGGGTAGCAGTCCTTGTGGTGGTTCTCTCAGTGATGAATGGATTCGAGCGCGAACTTCGCCAACGGGTTTTGGGCATTCTGCCCCATGGTGTGGTTTTCACTCAACAGAGTTTTGTTGATTGGCGACTCATCGGTTCACAACTCGCTTTACACCCTGAGATATCAGGTGTCGCACCGTTTATGGAGGGAGGCGGCATACTCGTCGCCAATGGAGCTATTGCAGGTATAAACTATTTCGGTGTAGACCCTGAAGCTGAACAGAATGTGTCGATAATCGACGAGTATTTCATCGAGGGGAGACTTGAATCTCTTCGACCAGGATTATTTCAGGTGGCAATCGGTAAGTCGTTGGCAAATCAGTTATCTGTCGATGTTGGTGAGAAGGTCACGCTGTTATTACCGGATGCCCAGTTGACAATTGCCGGGCCATTACCCAGAACCAAACGCTTTGTTGTAAGCGGTATTTTCGAAGTTGGTTCCGATGCGGACAAAAATCAGATACTTATCAATATCGAAGACGGGTTGAAATTGAACCGGATGCAAGGGGTTAATGCACTTCGGATCGCAACCCTTGATCTGTTCAGGGCACCGGAAGTGCTAAGGGAAGCAGTTGGCCAACTGGAAAGGCAGGATCTATCTGCCACGAGTTGGTTTCGCAGGCACGGTAATCTTTATAACGCAATTCAGATGCAGAAGACGACGATGTTTCTGCTACTCTTGATGCTGGTCGCGGTTGCCGCCTTCAATCTCGTGTCAAATCTGGTTATGGTTGTCAATGACAAAAAACCTGATATCGCCATTCTCAGAACCATCGGCGCAACCACAATTGAAATCCTTTATATTTTCATACTTCATGGCATTTTAATTGGTGTACTGGGTATATCCATGGGGCTTGGGCTGGGTATTTTTGTATCCAACTATATTACGGAGGTGTATGCGTTCATAGATGGAATATTTAACCTCGGGCTTATGGACGAGTACTTTATACACTATCTGCCTGCAGAGATTCTCGTTTCAGATCTGATTCTCATAGGTTCTGTTTCGATTGTAATTTGCCTCATTGTTACCATTTATCCTGCCAGAATGGCGGCCCGAGCCAATCCTTCTGAGGTCCTGCAGTATGAATGATGTCGTCATTCGCATAGCTAACCTGCATAAATACTATCAGCAGGGTGATAATCGGTTACATGTGTTACGCGGACTGGATCTTGAAGTGTCTCGTGGTGAGCGAATTGCCATTACCGGACTTTCCGGGAGCGGAAAGAGTACCTTACTGCATTTGTTGGGTGGCCTTGATTCAGCGGATGAAGGAAGCGTTCACATCAACGATCAGAATGTCCACCAACTGGGTGAGAGAGCATTGTGTCATCTGCGCAACCAGTCACTTGGATTTGTCTATCAATTTCATCATTTACTTTCAGAGTTTACCGCCCTTGAAAATACTGCGTTACCCTTGATGATCCGGGGTGAAAAGCACTCACTGGCGCTAAAGACTGCAGAGGAAATACTTCAGAGGGTCGGGCTTGGTGAACGATTCGATCACAAGCCATCTCAGCTATCTGGTGGTGAAAGGCAGAGGGTGGCAATTGCCAGGGCCCTGGTTGCTCAGCCGGATTGTGTACTGGCAGATGAACCAACGGGCAATCTTGATGAGGAGACAGCAGAGCAGGTGAACAATCTGATTCTGGATCTCAGCAAGGAACTGCGAACCAGCTTTGTCATCGTCACTCATAATTTGAACCTTGCTGCCCAGATGGACAGGGTTTATAGATTGCACAATGGCAAGCTGGAATCGTGAATATTCCAACCTACATAGGTATTCGATTTCTTACCGGCAGAAGTGATAGTGCCTTTCTTTCCTTCATAACAAGAGTCTCGATGATCGGTTTAACACTGGGAGTAATCGCGCTAATTGTCGTTGTCTCCGTCATGAATGGCTTCGACAGCCAACTGAAGTATCGAATCCTGGGTGCAGTCCCTCATGTGCTGGTCAAAGGCGGAGAACCGACGGATGTTGAATCGCTGCCAGGTGTACAGGGCGGGGCGTCTTTCCTGAAACGTAATGGGATTCTCGTTCAGAGTCGAACAAACCGCGTGATTGCTGTTTACGGGATTGTCCCGGAATATGAAGATCAGGTTTCTGTAATTCCCCAGCATATGAGCGAAGGGGTTTTATCAGATCTGGTTGCCGGAAGTTACAATATCATCATTGGCAAATCCCTGGCTGCTCAGTTGGGATTGTGGCTTGACGACAGCATCACCCTGTTAATTCCCGAGCCTTCAAAGGGTGGGGCGATGATTGTTCCGAAATTTGCCAAAGTCCAGTTATCCGGCACTTTCGAACTTCAGTCCGAACTGGACTACTCACTGGTGTTAATACACCTCGAAGATCTTAAACAGATACTGGGAAGAAAGG
>CAZJRI010000101.1:0-2904 GCA_964548025.1 uncultured Pseudomonadales bacterium | reverse complement strand
ACTCAGGAATACGGTGATTTTTTCGACACTGTTCGAATGGAAAAATCGATGATGTTCGTTCTCCTGACACTTGTCGTAATGATCGCAGCATTCAATACGGTTTCGGGCCTGAGCATGATGGTTAAGGACAAACAGGCTGAGATTGCTGTCTTGAGAACAATGGGCCTTTCCCGGGCGCGTATTATGCAGTTGTTTATCATACAGGGAGGAATCATCGGTTTGATCGGAACTGCTGCCGGTGTTGTTCTGGGCATACCCCTGGCTTATAACATTACCGAAGTTGTTGGGTTCTTTGAAAACCTGTTTGGGAGCAGAATGCTTGCGGGGACCTATTTCGATCAGGTGCCAAGCGATGTGAGGTTCGTTGATATCATTGTGATAATTCTTGTTTCATTTCTTATCAGTATTCTGGCAACCCTTTATCCTGCTTATCGCGCGGCAAGAATCGAACCCGCTACAGTGCTTAGAGCTGAATAGAACCTGTGTTGGCAATTCAGTTGGTGTATCGATATGTTTCGGGATGGCCAGGACTTCTGGTTAATTCATTTTGTTTTGGACTGATCTGAATCGAAGCTCTGTTTCACCGACTGAGAGCGCTGCCTTTTTGCCTTGAATCGGTTTCGCAATCTTCGGGTTGACCAGTCGTGGCTGACTTTCCATCGCCAGTAAACTCGTATCAGAGTGAAGGCAGTAAGTCCGCAGACCAGCCCGGTCGTTATCGAACCCAATAGCAGCGGTTGCCAGACCAGTGACAGTTGTTCCGACAGCCAATCCAATGAGATATCAATTTCGGTGACGACACTCTGCTGATCCAACATCCAGGTTCCGACGAGATAGGTGAAAAACATCATCGGTGGCATGGTGATTGGATTACTTACCCAGACGAACGCTATGGCAAGCGGGATATTACATCTGACGATAATCACCATGAGCACGCAGGGTATCATCTGGAACGGCATCGGCAGAAAACAGCAAAAAATGCCGATCAGGGCTGCATAAGAAACCGAATGTCGATTGAAGTGCCAGAGATTAGGCTCAAAAATGATATTGCCCAGAAACCTTAATGATCGGGTTTCTCGGAGCTGGTCTTTGGTTGGAAGGTACTTTTTGAATTGCATTGGCTAAATTGGTTTTATAGGCCTGGCCCGGATATTTCATCAAGGGATCGGCTTCAGAGAAAATATGGTTAGACAAGCGAAGCGGTTTTGAGTTTTCTTCCTCGAATCATAGCCATAGCTATGGTGAGAGGGAGAAGGCTCAAAATGTGACGCCAGATTCTCTCGGAAACTGCTTTTGAAGTTGATCAGGCACACTTTGTCATTACTCAATATCAAAAAAAACCCTCTAACCTATTGAAACTACAATGGCTAACATTCATGCAACGCCGCCTTGGTGAAATATCCGGGCTAGACGTCAGGCTGAAGATATTATGCATGCTCTTTAGTTGATTACCAGTCATGTAGCGAATGTCTCACAAAAGTCCTGTCAGGATACGGCTTTCGGGGATGTTCCCGGTCCTGATTAATAGTGTTTTAACCCGCACTATTTATGTATCACACTATAGCTGCTTTCGCATTAGCCGTCGTATTAGCGGGCAAACTGCCTGAGTTACCGTCTGATCATCTATATCTTATTGTAATTCCATTTTGTTGTCTGGGCTTCCTGTACCGACGTACCAGGCCCATGAGTGCGCTGGTGTTGGGACTTGTAGTGGTCATCTGGACCGGAGAGAGGCAGTTAAATGAGAAGCTCAACGATAATCTTCAAGGAATGGATCTGGTTATAGAAGGTTATATATACGCTTTGCCCAGGTTGGGCGAACGGCGTATCAGCTTTCCATTTAAAGTTGTCGAAAGTGAAGATGGTGTTGGTCCCGGTTTGATTACATTGAGCTGGTACATCAAGGACGGCGAGAATGCGCCAAAGGCAGGAGAAAAGTGGCGTTTGGTCGTACGATTGAATCGTCCTCATGGTTCTGTAAATCCCGGTCTTTTTGATTATGAAGCATGGATGCTTGCAAACAGCAGATCAGCAACCGGGTATGTGAGATCGGATTCCAGGAATGAACTGCTTGAAAATCGGGGATGGTATCTGGTGCATCATCAGATAAGAGAGCAGTTACGCACCAGGGTCACGACGAGTCTTCCGGATGGCCCTGTTAGGGCGTTGCTCATCGCACTTCTAATAGGGGACAGTTCCGGGATCGACCCAACAAGCTGGCAAATCCTGTCAGATACCGGCACGAACCATCTATTCATCGTTTCTGGACTGCATATAGGACTCGTAGCGGGTATCTTCCTCACGGGATGGCGAATCGTGCTGCGGCGGGTGACGAGTCACTGGAGGATTCAGGCCGGGCTTCTGAGCCTTGTGTTCACATTCGGTTTCGGTTTTATAGCGGGTATGGGGCTGCCTGTTCAGCGGTCACTCGCGATGGTTGCCATTGCGATGATCGCGCTGGTGCTTGAACGGGTGGTAACCGTCTGGCTGGTATTCGCCTACGCGCTCCTGGTCGTGATTATCAACAACCCGTTTGTTACCCTGGGAGCCGGATTTTGGCTCTCATTTGGCGCGGTTGCGAGTCTTGTCTTTGCGTTCTCCGGACGTAAACAGGTTTCGGATAATATTCTAAAAAAAGCTGGTTCACTGCTGAAAACCCAATGGGTGGTTTTCATCGCTATCGCACCACTTCTAATTTGTTGGGTTATGCAGGTTTCTCTTGTTTCTTTTTTTGTTAACCTTGCCGCTATTCCAATTGTCGCGTTGATGATAGTGCCGACGCTGCTTATAGCGATACCATTTTTGCTGGCTGGCATTGAAGCAGGATCGGCATTGCTTCTGTTTGCATACCATACGCTGACATTGTTGTTGTGGTTTCTGGAGCTATTTGCGGATCTGAACTGG
>CAZJRI010000100.1:0-19842 GCA_964548025.1 uncultured Pseudomonadales bacterium | reverse complement strand
AGGCGCCAAGCCAGCCATCTCCGAACAAACCGGCTCTTTCAATTGCGGCATCTGTTCGCCCACCGATCAATACTGGCATTGGTGGTGATACAGCAGGTTTGATGATTGCATCATTAAATTCGAAAAATTCACCCTTGAAACTATAGGGTTTGCCCGTCATCAGCCCTCGAATAACCTTCAGGCAGTCATTGGTCTGCTGTCCCCGCTTTCGTGGGTCGATACCACAGACTTCCATCTCGTGCCTGTCTTCTCCGCCGATACCAACTCCCAATGTGATTCGACCGGGCGCGGATTCACTTAGCGTGGCGAGTTGTCTTGCAACGGGAACGGGATGACGTAAAGCCAGCAGATAGACGCCGATACAGACATTTAATGTCGGATGCATCCCGGCAATGGTGGCTGCATTGACAATGCCGTCCATGCCCGTCCCGTTTATAAAGCTGACGTGATCAGCCATAAAGACATGGTCTAGCCCGCATTCAGCAACCTGGCTGACGAGTGTCATGCGATGGTTGAAGTCCCCGGAAACCATGGCTGGGGAGGCGACCGTGCCGACACGTAGTTTGTGCAATTGGAGACTCCACTCAGAAAATCGTCAGGATATAGGATTGCAACTGCTATTTGCCAGAGCTTCTATCTGTCAGAGCTTCTATCCGTCAGAGCTTCTATCTGTCAGAGCTTTGGAATGCTGATTTCGCCCGCTACATGGCTATGTCATCATTGCTGGCATAAATCACCAGGAATCAGCCGGTATATAGCATTTTACGCAAGGCGTGAATTGCACTAAAGTACGGCTCCTGATTTTAGCAACCAATTTCCAAAGGCGTTACAACATGGCCAATTATTTCAATACCTTGTCACTGCGTGAACAACTTGCTCAGTTGGGCAAGTGCAGCTTTATGAATCCTGCAGAATTTGAAGACGGGGTAAATTACCTTAAAGGCAAAAAGTTAGTCGTTGTTGGTTGTGGTGCCCAGGGACTTAACCAGGGACTTAATCTTCGGGATAGCGGCCTGGATGTCTCCTATACCTTGCGGGAGGCGGCGATCAAAGAGAAGCGGCAGAGCTGGCAAAATGCAACTGAGAACGGATTCACTGTAGGGACTTATGATGAGCTGATCCCCACGGCAGACGTTGTACTCAACCTGACCCCAGACAAACAGCATTCTGCAGTTGTTTCCGAAGTCGTACCGTTGATGAAGAAAAATTCGTGCCTGTCCTATTCTCATGGTTTCAATATTGTCGAGGAGGGGATGCAGGTTCGCGATGACATTACTGTAATCATGGTGGCGCCGAAATGTCCCGGAACCGAGGTGCGGGAAGAATACAAAAGGGGCTTCGGGGTACCGACACTCATCGCAGTGCATGATGACAATGACCCAAGAGGAGAAGGCCTGGCAATTGCCAAAGCCTACGCAGCGGGTACTGGAGGACATAAGGCAGGCGTCCTCATGTCTTCGTTCATCGCTGAGGTCAAATCCGATTTGATGGGAGAGCAGACAATTCTTTGCGGTATGCTCCAGACAGGTTCATTGCTGTGTTTTGACAAGATGATTGAGAAAGGCATCGAACCAGCCTATGCGGCGAAGCTGGTCCAATACGGTTGGGAAACCGTGACCGAGGCGTTAAAGCACGGTGGCGTCACCAATATGATGGATAGACTCTCGAATCCAGCCAAAATCAAAGCCTTTGATCTGTCTGAACAACTCAAGGAAATCATGCTGCCTCTCTATCAAAAACATATGGACGATATTATGAGTGGTGATTTCTCATCCGGCATGATGGAAGACTGGGCAGATGATGATGACAAATTGTTGAACTGGCGCAAGGAGACCGGTGAAACGCCGTTTGAGAATACGCCTGCCACGGAGCAGGAAATACCTGAACAGGAATACTTTGACCATGGCGTTCTGCTGGTTGCTATGGTGAAGGCAGGCGTCGAGCTCGCCTATGAAACGATGGTTTCAGCAGGTATCAAGGAAGAGAGCGCATACTACGAGTCTCTACACGAAACGCCACTGATTGCTAACCTGGTGGCTCGCAAAAAGTTATTCGAGATGAACAGCATCATCTCTGATACGGCAGAATTTGGTTGCTATCTGTATAACCACGCCTGTGTACCATTGTTGGCTGACTTTATGAAAGATATAGATGCCGATGTCATTGGAACGGGAATGGGCCTGAATGATACCAGTGTAGACAATCAGCGATTGATCGAGGTGAATGCCTCAATTCGTGATCATAGTGTCGAACATATCGGCCGGACTTTACGCGGCTATATGGGTGCGATGAAGAAAATTATTTGAATGCTCTACTAGCAGCCGCAGAACAGCCGACCAGACTGCACAATTGAATAGGTCCTGTATCTGATACAGGACCTCCGACTCCATGAAAATATCTCTCATAAACTGTACCGTTGAACTATCGGAGACATACTCCCTTGGGGAAATCAACCTCTCGATTGAATCCGGTCAGCATTATGCAATCCTCGGCCCGAATGGTGCGGGTAAATCAGCTCTAATGTCTTCACTGGCTGGTGAGGGCAAGGTCAAAAGCGGGGAAGTAAAAGGCTTGCCAGAGAGAGTGCAGATGGTATCTCTGGAAGTCCAACGCGAATTAATTGAAAGAGAACGCGAACGGGATGTCAGTGATCTGACGGATGATGTATTTGAAGGGACGCCTGTTGCGGAAATCATTGGAGAGCTGAATCCTGATCCGTCGTTGCTGACTGAATTGGTAGATCTATTCGATATCAAGCCGCTGATGACCCATGGATTTCGTTCATTGTCGACAGGGGAGTCCAGGAAGGTGTTACTGGTTAGAGCGCTTGCCAGCAACCCTGCATTACTGCTTCTTGATGAACCGTTTGAAGGACTTGATGAAGGATCAAGCAAGGTGCTGGCTGGCCTGCTTGATCAGGCGGCTGATCGGATGGTCATCGTGCTGGTGCTGAACAGGTTGTCTGAGATACCCGCGTTCGTCACTCGCCTTGTTTATATGGATACAGGCCGGATAGAGCATTTTGTAGATAATCAGGACGAGACCGCGGTTAGTGACCTGCAACAACTGCTGCATCTGAAGACCAGTGATCTGAAAATACCTGTTGCTGACCCGTCAGAGAAGATTCCGCTGCTCGACGGTACTGAACCCCTGGTTCGAATGCGAGATGCCCGGGTAGCCTACGGGGACAGCGTTATTTTTGAAAAACTCGACTGGATTGTTCGTCCCGGTCAGCACTGGCAGGTGACCGGTCCCAACGGCAGTGGAAAGACCTGCCTGCTAAATCTGATTACCGGTGATCACCCTCAATGTTATATCAATGACATTTTTGTTTTCGGCTTTCAGCGTGGACAGGGAGAGTCAATCTGGGAGATAAAACAACATATTGGCTATGTGTCGACTGCACTTCAATGGGAATACCGGGTCAGTATCAATCTGAAGAATGTTGTGATTTCCGGTTTTTACGACAGTATCGGCTTGTATCAGACAGCGACGGATACCCAGAAACAGATTGCCGACGACTGGCTTGATCTGTTAGGCATGAAGGACAGGGCTGATCAGCCGTTCAATCAGTTGTCATACGGGGATCAGCGATTATTGCTGATTGCCCGGGCGATGGTGAAACATCCCCATATGTTGATACTGGACGAACCCTGCCTTGGTCTTGACGATATCAATCGCCATCTTGTTCTCGCACTGGTAGAAAAAATCTGCGCCGATAGTGAAACCACAGTCATCTATGTCAATCATCATACTGAGGATCGAATTCGCGGCATTGAGAACCACCTTTCCCTGGCGGATACCTAGAAACTGGTATAGTCGCAATGAATGATGAGATACTTGCAAGGTGACGGATAATCCACCTTCAGGCCGCGGTCTCAGATTTTTCCAGCCCCTTGGAATTCGTAACTTCAGGTTGCTGTGGTTCGGCTCTATCCTGTCGTTTGTCGGTGGGCAGCTAACATTGATCGCATTCCCCTGGCTGGTGTTGAAGCTGACAGGCGATTCACTAGCGATGGGTGCAGTGTTGGCGGTGGCGGGTGTCCCAAGGGCAGTCTTCATGCTGTTTGGTGGTGCGCTGACAGATCGTTTCTCCGCACTTACCGTGATGATTTATACAAACTGGCTACGCCTTGCGCTGATGTTCGTGCTCTCAGCGCTTGTCTATAGTGGCACCATTGAGATGTGGATGGTATTCATCATCGCATTCGCCTTCGGTACGGCCGATGCCTTCTACTGGCCAGCTTCATCTGCCATTGTACCCAAGGTTCTGCCTGCTGAATTATTACCTGCTGGTAATTCCCTGCTCCAGGGACTCGGTCAGATGAGCCAGATGCTTGGGCCTGTACTTGCAGGTTTTATAATCGCTGCATTTGGTGATGAGAGTAATGCAGAGGTCGCTGACCTGTTTGGTATCGCTGTTGTATTTTTCATCGACGGAAATGGTTTCATCATATCCCTGTTGGCACTCTACATGATTCGTCTTGGTGATACCGGTGATGGCAAAGAGCGGTTTGATCTCAAAACCATGATTGCCTCAATTAACGAAGGATTCCGCGCGACCTGGGACGATTTGCCACTGCGTATCATTGTTATCCTCCTGGCTATTTTCTCACTGTTCTTCCGGGGTCCTTACCTCGTTGGTATTCCCTTCCTCGCAGATTTAAGGTTTGAAGAGGGGGCTCTGGCATATGGTTTGATCAGCTCTGCATTTGGTGTCGGCGCGTTGCTCGGTCTCGTCATAGCCGGGTCATTGCCAAAGTTTCGACAGAAATACCTGGGTTATCTTGTCCTTGTAGACTTTATTGTGCTGGGTTCGGGATTCTTCGCCTATGCACTCACGGACCATGTTGAGGTCGCAATGTTCTTCTCCGCACTGGGTGGCGTCAGCGACGGGCTCTTGATTGTACTTCTCATATCATGGTTGCAGATCAGGGTGCCGATAGACTTGCTTGGTCGCGTCATGTCGGTGATTATGCTCTTTAACGCAGGTATGACGCCGATCACGGCAGCACTTGCAGGTGCTTTGATTCGCTGGTCACTGGATATTGTATTTATAGGTGCGGGATCAATTCTCGTCGGCCTGTCAGTATTAGGGTTGATGATTCCAATGATTCGTCAACTGGGTATGGGAAAGGATGAATTAGATGCAGATTGATCAATTCAAGAACAAGCTCAGGGAGCATGAATCAAACTGTCAGTTGATTGAGACACCTTGCGGGGATGGGCTCATGCCATTTCGCATCTGGCAACCACCCGGTGATGAGAGTATTACCGGAGAAGTATTGGTGATGCTTCATGGTGGTTCTGGATCCTGGACCCATTGGATTCGCAATATCACCGCGCTGTCTACCTACTACGAGGTAATTGTGCCTGATCTGCCGGGGCTTGGTGATGCCGCCAGATTGCCAGAGGGATATCAGCCGGAAGATGCGACAGCCTGTGTTGCAGAGGGGATCAACGAGATTCTGGGTGACAGGAGATATCACATTGCCGCATTCTCGTGGGGATGTGCGATCGCGTCTTTACTCGCAGGTCAGCAGAAAAAACGCATTAAATCGCAATTGCTGATCGGACCTGCTTCCCTGGGTGAACTGCCCAGGAGGTCGAATATGAAACCATTGATCCCTCGCACCAGCGAGATGTCACAGGAAGAAATCTACGCGGCCAACAGGGAAAACCTGGCGCGTTTAATGATCTACGACCGTAGCAGGATCGATGACTTTGCAGTCTACCTGCAAACTGAGAATACTGATCGTGCAAGATTCAGAAGCCCCAACTTTGCACTGGGCACCTATGTGCTAGATGGTATCAGCGAGGCAACGGCACCCTTACTGGTAATGTTTGGCGAATACGACGCTGCTTCCTATCCCAATATAGACCTGCGGGAAGAAAAACTGCGCGAAGTAAGGCCGGATGTGAATTTTGAAGTTATTCCTGATTCAGGTCACTGGATGCAATATGAGACGGCAGATGTCTTTAACAGTCGATGTGTGGCGTGGATTGAGGGCAATATCTTTAGATAGCTGATGGTTCTCTTTTTAGCCCATCCTTTCAGAAGTTCCTGATCGACGAATGGCCAACAACCTGGGGTTGTCGCCTTTCAAGCTCCTCCTGTTGGGTATCCCATAAGTTCCGGTATAGCCCGTTGATTGCCAGAAGCTCGCCGTGGGTCCCACTCTCAGCCACCCGACCATCATCGAGCACGATGATCTTGTCAGCATTGGCAATTGTTGAGAGCCGATGGGCGATAATGATTGTGGTATGTCCTTCGGAAACATCATCAATCGCATCCATGATCGCATTCTCGGAGACAGAGTCGAGTGACGAGGTGGCTTCGTCGAATATCAGAAAGGTGGGGCGTTTCAAAATTGCCCGGGCAATGGCTACCCGTTGTTTTTCGCCGCCAGATAATTTCAGGCCCCGTTCACCGACGATTGTTTCAAGACCATCCGGTAATCGCTTTATGAGATCATCCAGATGAGCCAGGGTCGTGGCTTCAATTACGTCACGTTCCGTCACACTGATATCGCCATAAAGAATGTTATCGTAAAGGGAGGTATTAAAGAGCGTCGCGTCCTGGGGTACAATGCCAAATGCGCGTCTCAGACTGCGGAGTTCCAGGTCCCTGATGTCATTGCCATCAATTTCAATCAAACCTTCGTTGATGTCGTAGAACCTAAACAGCAGTCGGGCAATCGTTGACTTACCAGCACCGCTTGGACCCACCAGGGCAACCTTCTCACCAGGTTGAACAGAAAAAGAGATATCTTCAAGGATGCTTCTCGTGCCATCGTAGCTGAAACCCGCATGTTTGAACTCGATCTTGCCTTTGATATTTTCGAGAACTATCGGACTGTCTCGGTCTTTGATGATGGGCTGTGTGTTCAGGATATCGAACATGCGCTCGACATCGGTGAAACAGCGTTTCAGTTCACGGTAAATCCCGCCGAGTTGATTTAGAGGCATAAATACCTGGACAGCGAATGCATTGATTGCAACCAGATCTCCCACTGTAAGTTCACCTTCAAGTACCTGCCAGGCAGCAAGCAGCATCATGCCAAACATTCCAGCATGGACGAAAAAAGACTGGCCAGCATTCAGCCCGGCTAGCGAATAACGGTTTCTGCGCCTGGCATTCTCCCAGATCGTCAGGTCCGTATCGTAAAGCTCAGCTTCAACTGATTCATTACCGAAGTACTTGACTGTTTCGTAGTTGATAAGGCTGTCTACTGCTCGTGTATTAGCCCGTGAATTTGCATCATTGGATTCACGGATAAAAGGTGTTCGCCAGTTTGTAACCTTTACGGTATATGTCGAATAGAAAACAACAGCAACGAGAATAATGGCGGCATAAGACCAGTGATAAGTGGTGAATAAGACGATGGTTACACCGCCGACCCCCAGGAACATATTCAATACCTGGAAGGTGAGAATTCGCAGTAAGGCGGCTATTGCGCTGACCCCCCTGTCCATATCACGGGTAATTCCACCGGTTCGTCTTGATAGATGATAGTCAAGGTCCAACTGGTGCAGATGCTGTAGTACCCGGAGTGATACACGTCTCATGGCTCTGACGGTGACTGTTCCGTAGATGGCAAGGGTCAGTTCTCTCAGTGCAACACCGGCGAATCGAATAAATGAATAGGCTGCAATCAGCGTAAGTGGAATGGCGACCATTTGCTGACCGCTTGAATCGAGTCCATCAACGATGGCCTTGAGCAGGAACGGTAGTGTGAGGGTGGCAGCCGTGACCAACAGCAGGACACCGAGTGCAGAGAGTATCCGCAAGCGATATTCAGAAAAAAAAGGGATCAGCAGTCTTAATGTCTGCCAGTCTGTACGTGACAGAAAAAAGTTTGAAAATAGCGGGTTGGTTGATTCTCGCTGAAACAAAGCAGTGAAATCCAGGTGTTTCATTAAACATAATTGCCCTGTATGACAAGGTCAAGGTTTACTGCATTTCAACGGTTCAGAGATGACCGGAATTCGACGACGCCCGTGTCTCGAGACCGCATCTGAGTTATGAAGAAAACAAGTGCTCATTGTTTTGATACTGATACAATACAAGCTGATCAGTCGCCAGATGCGGGGAATCCGGACTCGAATCAAATATGATAGTCTGCGACAGAAAACCTTGGGTCGACTGGCCTTAGATAGCCGGATAGGCCAGTTACGATAGTATTTGCGATTACACCTTTGCTGATGTGTTGTAGATAACAGGGACGTTTGTCAATAATAATAAAGAAGGGCCTGGATGCACCTTACAACAGTGGCACAGAACTATGCGGTTTTTCATGATGGCAAGACCGTACACCGAGTAGAAAATCTCAGTCCTGAAGACTCATATGAAGAATTCGGGATTCAATATCGGACGCTCCCTCATCTTGGCGAACGTCTATCCGTATTCGCCACGGTGAATGATGTACATTTTGGTGAAACCGACTGCGGAGTGATTGATGATCCGGATATGGGACCAGTTTTCAGCGTCAGCGAAGATGAAACACCATATCCTGAATTCATGAACCAGGGTGCAGTCTCCGAAATTTCCGGAAGTAATCCAGATGCCGTGCTTGTCAAAGGCGATCTCACAAGCGACGGAACCGAAGAACAATATCAGCAATTTCTCTCTTGTTACGAAGAAGCATTTAAAGACAGGCTGTATCATATTCGAGGAAATCACGAATCCTATGATCCGCCGGGTATTCAAACCGAGAATCAGATTCGTATCGACCTGGATGGCGTAACGCTTGCCATGGTTGAAACAGTGCGCCCCGGGTCAACTGGTGGAACAGTCTCTGATGACGATCTTGAGTGGCTTGACGCGCTGAGTAAATCCGTTAGCAATCCTGTGCTGGTTTTCGGCCATCACCAGATCTGGGATCCGGCAACATCCTATCGCTCGGCTGATTACTTCGGTATTCAGCCGGATGAATCCGAGAGATTTATCTCAATGATCGCTGCCAACCCAAATATCAAGGGTTATTTTGCAGGACATACCCATCGTAATCGTGTGAGGTATTTCCCGGAGACAGGGGACTTTCCATGGGTAGAAGTTGCCTGTGTAAAGGACTTTCCAGGTGCATGGGCTGAATATCAGGTATTTGAGAAGGGTATTTTGCAGATTAATCACCGTATCAGCACGCCTGAAGCACTCGACTGGACCGAGAAGACAAAGTCCATGTACAACGGTACCTATTTTGATTACGCCTTTGGGAATCTGTCGGATCGTTGCTATGTTGTTTACCGGGAATGATCGATGACTAATTGCAGAATAAATGACATTGTGATGAGTATCAGAATTCCTGCAGAGATTCGCCCCCGGAGTGATACATGCGCTGGTTGAGTGTACTTTCCATTAGTGTTGTTTTAATTTTTCTTGGTTTTGGCGGTTATTACGTTTATTACGTTGATGATCGCATGAGTAAACAGCATGATGAAAAACTCCGCACCCTCGGATCAATTGCGAGATTGTTTGAAGGCAGACTGGACAGCCTGACAACAGTAATTCGCAATACACCCTATCTCGATTACCGTGATCTGAAACCATTCAGGCCAGTATTTACAGGTTGCTCGATAGCAATGCCGGAATGTGAAACCTTGCATCAAAACTGGGTGAAGTGGCATACGGCTAACTACAAACCGTTTTATAAAAAAGAATTGCTTGAAAAACTGATCAATGAGAAACGAGAAGATTCTGATAAAGAGATTTATGACAGTATCAGCAAAATAATTGAAAAGTCTGATTGCATCCGTCAGGAAGAGTTTGGTTATTGGCTGTATTCCGCAGCAGCGCTGCATAAGAATGAGGCAAGAAGTCGGTTTCTTGAAGTCATTTCAGGATTTACACCTGAGGTACCTGATTTGGACAGGGGAATGGAGTTATTCCACTATCAGGAGTGTGTAGCCAGGGCCAGTACCATTGAGCGAATGGAGAATCTGCCTGCATACGAGTTTGTTGATTTCAAAGCAGTACGGGAAAAATCAGGAAACTCGGGCACTTTTATAGAGAGTGATATCCGCGGTTCGAAAGATCTTAGAGTGACCACGGTTTATGAAGCTAAAGATACGAGAAGGTTTGGCACACCACTTTGGGGTGAATATAGAATTGATGTAAAAACATCCCTGGAAGATCTCATTGTCGAAAATCCGGATCCGGAGGAGGCGTTCGATAAGATACTTTTGATAGACGAACACAATAAGGTGCTCTATCAGGGTGGGGGGCAGTTGCCGAGGTTTTCAGACATAGAATCCCTGATTGTCAGAGAACTGGAAGGTGGCAAAATTGAGAAAAAGGAATTTAGTGGGTATAGCAATGTTCATACAGTTAAACTAGGAGATAGAACATTCCATGCCTACGTTCATCCCTTACATGTCAATATTGTCAGCAATTTACCATTGAGCAGTGAAAGCGATACCAAAACCAAAACCAGCGAAAGTCAATCTTCCTCTGAGAGGTCACCCACTGAAATTAACCAGGCATCAGGTCAGCGCATTAACTGGTTGGCGATTGGGTTGGTCGATGAATCGGATTTTCAGAAAACCACGTTGGCTGTGTCGGCGCCTCCGCTGATCATATTTGTTAGCCTGATATTGATTGCTATTCTCTCTGTGCCTTTCGTGAAGATTGTAATGATAGGCAAGAGTGAGAAGGTAACGACGCAGGATATGCGAAACTACGGTCTTCTAGGCATGGCATTGATCGGCATTGTCATCATCCTCATTGCCTTACTTGGCGACTACCAGAGGATTGGATTCCATTACAGTGAGCGATTACACGTGATAGGTGATCAGTTCTCCGCTTCTCTGGAGGCTGAATTGGAACAGTTAAAGCGTGAAGCTATCAAGCGCGCCAACGAACGAAGCAGGGACATAGACAGTGATCTGACGATGGACCCTGAAGTTGAGAGTAACTATTTACCTTCAAATGGGAATATCTCGAGGCTGGTATTCATTAATAATTCTGGATTACAAAAACAGAAGTTCCAGAAAGAAAGTGAAGAGAGGACCCCGTCAATAAATGTAGAGAACCGGTCGTATTTCTCAAATCCAAAAATCCTATACGAGAAAGTTGCGGACAGGGTTCTGACCAAGAAACAATTACGGAAAAACAATAGGAGTATTCAGGCTTTAAGCGACAAAGATTTTAAGAGATTCATGCCCGAGGTAGAGCAGGAACTCGGAATTCCTTTATGCCAATCCACCTTGCAGAGTATCCGCTCCAATAACACCGGGACCAGGTATTCGATGATTGGTTTCCCGATTTTTTGTCTTGATGAGTTTGAATCAAATACAAGTGTCATCAGTGCAGTGGTGGACATCAAAACGCTTAGGTCATTCCTGCCGGTTGGCATAAGTTATGCGATTGTTAATGACGATGGGCTGGTGTTGTACCATTCCGAAGCCAACAAGATACTGGATGAAAAACTCTTCGAAGAAGTCCAGGAAGAAAAGCAGCTTCGCACCATGATGTCACGGTCAGATTCACAAATGCAGATCACTTATTTCGGGCAGCAATACCGTCTTCATCATAAGCCTCTGGACTTTGTAGATGGCCATCTTTTGATTCTTCAGGACTTGAGTTTAACGGATGCATTTGTGCTTCAGACTACTCTTGCAAGTTACGGTATGTTCATCGGCTACGTACTCGTGATTGCACTGATAATGATCGGCGCCATACTGGCATATGGTTCAGAAAAAGCGAGTTGGTATTGGCCTGATACCAGACTTCGGACCAACTATGTGGTCATGGCATTGATATTGGCGTTTTATACGCCATTTATTTTCATGTCGCTGACGATGGTAAAAGGTGGGGTCGCATTTATAATCCTGTTTTCGAATGCAGTTCTTGTAATTTCTTCTCTGGTCAATGTATTCGAGACAAACCAGGGGCGATGTTATGAACGGATTCGTAATCTGACTGCTGTATTTTGTGGTCTAAGCGCGCTCATTTTAATTGTTGCGAATGTATATGTGGTTTATCGTTATTCGTGGCATTACGACAGGAATGTGGTTGCAACCCTTCCGGCATTTCTGTTGTATTGTTGTGCTTTTGCCCTGGTGTTGGCCTGGTGCTATATAGTCTACAAATATCGTAAAGCCTTAGCAGCAGATTCATGGATCGATAAGATACTGGGTGCCAGGCTGTCACAGATGTTTCACCCGATATACAGAACAAGGGCTGTATATTATGTATTAATCATGCTGGTCCTCACCAATTTGTCTGTGGTTCCGGCTGTGGCTATCTACAGGGATGCCAGAGACGCTGGTCTACTAACTTTACTGAAGATCGACCATCTGGCTCAGGAGAAATGGGAGGAGAAATCAGGCATAGATAAGAGCCTCTACTTTGGCGGCGATTATTTCGATGAACATTCAGATGATCGTGGTACCAATGGTGAGGGGGCACTGTCAGACCTGCCGCCAACTTTTTTGACGAGTGTACTTCAGTTTACGATAAATAATGATTGGCAACAGGATCAGTTGGATGCCCGCTCCAGGATTCTTTCACTTGGAATGACTCATATTGAATCTGAGGAACTTCGCAATGTTGATGAGCATGACGAGTTTCTTTTTTCAATTGCGGATAATGCAAAAGGCTCACCAAAATCGTTCCTATACCCGGATATTCCGGGTCATTTACATGAGGGATTGATGCCCAGTCAAGCTGGTATAAGGATTTTGACGGTTATAACCATTGTCATACTTACCTTTCTTTTTGTCCTGTTTCTTCGCTGGTTCTGCAGGAATGTGCTTGGCTTGTACACCAAAAATCAGGTTCCTATCCACACCTGGAAATACAGAGAAACTGAACGGAATTGTCTTTGGCTGTATCCTGACGAAATAACCTTGAAGCTGTTGGAAGATATCCCCGACGGTAATCGGTTCGATATCCACAAGTATATCAATCCGGCTGTAATCCCGCTGTTTAATCCCGCGGATGATAGTAAACCGATATTAGTTACTCATCTTGAGGTCTGTTTCATGAATCCGGCGGTTGCTACTCAGATTCTCTATGAGCTTGAAGAACAGGCATATAAGTCAAACCGGCGTTTAATTGTTACCAGTAGTGTGGATCCCCTGCCTTTTCTGAGAGAGAACGAAAAACATCCTCATGAACGATGGTCCAGGTTATTCAGCGATTTTGATATCGCCCAGGGTCGTCCCGGAATTCCAGAAGCCTTCGAAGAATTGGTGAATGAAAAAGCATTGCCGGAGTATGTCACCAACGTGGTGATTGGAGAGTTGGGCTGGCATGAGGAATTACACAGGCATCTGGAGCCTTATTTACACAGGTTTGATAATTTGCTTGAGAAGCAGATCATCAGGCTACTGGCTAATCCCCAAAAATCTCTTTGTATTCACCTTTGGAATCTTTCGACCGTGTCTGAGAAAAGAGTACTCTACCAGTTGGCGAAGGGAAATCTTATTAATCCCGGGCAGTGGGAGATTGTTCTGAAACTTGAAGCAAGAGGGCTCGTTATGCGAGATCCCGCTGTGCGTTTGGCGAGTGCAGGATTGGAGAGAGCAATCCTCTCCACTGTATCCAGGGAAGAATCAATTTCATTCGATCGACCTGAAGAAGTGAGTGTCTGGGGTATGGTCAAGTTACCTCTAATTGTTATGCTGGGATTGTCTGGCTTGTTTCTGTTTGTTACGCAGAAAGAGTTATTCGATCTGACCGTTGGCGCTGTGCTTGGTGCCGCCGTCGCTCTACCCACGATAACAAGGTTCCTTGCACTGTTTAGCGGGGGTGGGAGTAGTACAGTTAAGGAAACGAGTGTCGCTTGAAACTGGTATCAATCAGGATAGAATCATCATTTGAATATAGCCGCTGGAGGGAAAAATGAACAAAGAACGATTACGCAAGATTGTAATGATTGCGTTCATTTTGATTACCGGCAGCGCGCTATATGCTGGCAGAGCAATGTCGGCTGAGTTCATTGGAACCTGCAGCAACGGTGAATGGTACCAGGTGTTTGCGACCTATCCCCAGTGCATGAAATCAGCCGGGCAACATCAGAAATCAACCGGCCATGTTGGTTCGTGTAGGTAGCAATGGCCAGAATGCCAATCGACAATTAGATCCAGCACTTTTAATGTACTGTTGGAGTTTCTAGCTGATAATCTCTGTCTTGAATCCGTCAAGGCTGATCTGATTGCTCTCT
Organism: uncultured Pseudomonadales bacterium; assembly: GCA_964548025.1. GTDB lineage: Bacteria > Pseudomonadota > Gammaproteobacteria > Pseudomonadales > Azotimanducaceae > JAHRVQ01. The sequence continues at coordinate 5,674 of CAZJRI010000100.1, read as the reverse complement.
TCCCAGTAATCCTCAATCCCTGATCGACCTTTGTTGTCCGCCCACTTCGTGAGTGTTTCTCGCTCCCCCTTGAACTCGTAGAAAGGAACGGCGTACCCGCATGAAGTCTGGACCATATCAATTTGCAATTCATAGAACTGCCTGGCTCCCGTAAATCCCGAGATAAGTTTCAGATATTTATCCCACGCGTTATCTCTTGGATGGACTGCCCTGGCGTGTCCGTATAATCGAAGAATAAGCGGCTGTCGGTCAAATGAGCAGAACATAATCGTCATCCGGTCATTCTTCAGAATATGGGCGGCTGTTTCATTACCACTGCCCGTTAAATTCAACCAGACAACCTTGTTGGCATTAATGATTCGCAGACAATCCATACCTTTAGGTGACAGGTTGACCATGCCTTCGTCAGCCGCGGTTGCCACGAAAAACATTTGCTGTGACTGTATGAAGCTCGTGTGATCGTCATTCAGTGCTTCAAATTTCTCTGCCATGTGTCAATACTCCTCTGCGTTGAGCTAACTATACGCGAATGAGTCCATCTAGAATAATCGACATTCGCTGACACCGATAGATATGAATTCTCAGCGTGTTAGGATGCAATACTGATCATATGAACTTCAACGGAGGATCAAAAACAAATGACTGCATTTGATTATTCAGCGAGCGATTATGATATTCGATCAGATCTGCCAGATGCATATCGACAGATCTGGGAAAAGATCTCGTCTCCCGGCAACTGGTGGCGGGGTGCCGACAGGGTTGCAATTGCCGCAGAGGCCAGAGCCGCGAGAGATTGCGATTTGTGTGCTGAGCGCAAACAGGCACTGTCACCGTTTTCAATCAGCGGAACGCACAAGACATCAACCAATCTGCCAGATACGGCGGTTGATGCAATTCACCGTCTGGCCACAGATGCCTCCAGGCTGACAGAAAAGTGGTTGAAAGCATGCGAAGCAGATGGCTTGTCTGCGGAACAATATATTGAATTGTTGGGGATCGTCGTTGCAGTTATAAGCATTGATGGCTTTCACAGAGCGATGGGTATACCCCTTGAAGAATTACCACTACCGAGAACAGGCGAGCCCAATCAGTACAGACCAGAGAAAGCGGTGAAGTCAGATGCGTGGGTGCCGGTTATTGCGGCAACAGAAGCTGATGGAGAAGAGGGTGATTTATATGATGGCAACAAGCGGACAGGAAATGTTTTAAGTGCAATGAGTCTGGTGCCGGATTCTGTTCGAATGTTGAAAACGCTTTCTGCGGTTCAGTATCTTAAGATGCATGAAGTAGTCGATCCTTCGAAAAACGGTGGGAGAAAGATCAGCCGCGCACAAATGGAATTGTTGGCAGGCAGAGTCTCAGCATTAAATGACTGTTTCTACTGAACTTCCTCTCATTCATTGATGCTTCGTGAAAGCAGCAGGATAGACGGCAATAAAATTGATCTACACGTCATAACCTCGGGTACTGAAACGACAGGTGGTGTACCGGCAGAAAAAGAACTTATCGCATTCGCAGAGGCCGCTCTTGGCGATGATGGTGAGGCGATTTCCAGCGCGCGGGAAAGTGTGAAGGATGCCTGCGGCGAAGAAGCCATGGTGGACGCGGCTGGTGTAATAGCAAATTTTCAGCGAATGGTCAGAATTGCTGATGGAACAGGGATTCCCCTTGATGCACCTATGGCTATGGTGACTGTAGGCATGAGAGAAAATCTTGGGCTTAACAGTTTTGGGTCAGCGGATAACACCCCTGACGTTAGTTTCCCCAAAAGAATACTGGGTGCGCTCCTTGGCAATTTCCTGCCTTTTATGTTTCGTGGGATGGCAAAAAGTGCTGATTGAATCTGATAGACATATATTGAGGAGTCGCTCATGACTGAATATGCCCGTACACCCGAAGAGAATTTCAACGGCCTTGCCGACTTCCCCTATGCCACCAACTACCACGAGTGGCAGGACCTACGCATGCACTATGTGGATGAGGGACCAAAAGATGCACCTGTCATGTTACTGCTGCACGGGATGCCGACCTGGAGTTATCTGTACAGGCACATGATTCCCCTCTTGGTTGATGCAGGTTATCGGTGTATCGCACCGGACCATTTTGGATTTGGCAGATCAGACAAACCAACTGATATTCACTGGTACACAATCGCAAGACATACGGAGGTGCTGACGACACTGATTACTGCGCTTGATTTAAACGATATAACACTCCTCTGTCAGGATTGGGGCGGACCAACAGGTCTGGCGCAGGCAGCAACGATGCCCGAAAGGTTCAGTCGACTTACGATTATGAATACCTGGTTGCATCACCCGGAGTATGAGTATTCAGATGCGATAAGAAACTGGAACAGGAATTGGCACGAAGGCGGGTTGTACTACAGACAGACCCCAAACGTCGGTATTCTGCTGCCAATGAGTGCAGGATTGATTGAGCGGGACGTTATGATCTCTGCGTTGCTGGAAGGAGTGGAACCTGATTTAACCGGAGAAGCTGCCAATATGTATCATGGCTATTCTGCGCCATTCGATGGCCTGGATGATGCCGCATACAATGGTTTAAGGAGATTCCCGCTGTCCATATGTTTCGACAACTACGATTATGGGAATGGTGCTGCCCAGACCTATCACTACAGGACATTGTTAAACTGGGAAAAGCCTGTACATTTTATCTGGGGTTGTTCAGATGATGTATTTACCGAGGCATGGGGTAAAAAGTGGGCAGAGCAGATGAATGGCGCGACCTTTGACGGTATCGCCAGGGCAGCTCATTTTTTGCAGCATACCCATGGACCCGACGTTGTGGAAATTCTGTTAAAACGAATTGCGGAGGAGTAACTTCAAGATCTTCAATTATTGACAGAGTGATCAGGATCGTTAATCGTTCTGTAACCATTGCCCTGATATCAATGCCATACCTTCTGGCTGGAATTGAAAACCGAGTTTCTTATAGAAGTTCACCGCGTCATCGGTCTGCAGATAAATGTGTTGGCCGGGTACCTGGTTGATGATGGTATTCATCATTTCGGTGGCAATGCCGTTTTTTCGATATTCACTCTGGGTCCAGACATCGACGACATAACAGTTACAAATACCATCCGACAGCGCGCGGGCCGTTGCAATACATTGATGGTCATCGAGTACATAAACGGCGATCTGGCTATTCTCGAATGAGGTTCTCAGTTGATCGGTGGTTCGCCCATTGTGAAAATTGTCAGCGATAAGCGCCTGTTTGAGCTCTTCCCAATTTATATTGTTATGATTGTTGGTGTAATCGAGATTCATCTGTCCTGTACCCGGTCTCTATAGATAGAAGTTTTCTGGTGAGTGGAATTTAGTGGTATCTGACAAAGGTAACATAGTCTCAACACAAGGGTAGCAATGGGTAAAATTTTTGTCGTTATAGTCATACTGAGCCTGGCGGGTTTGTTCTTCCTGTTTGATCTTGGCCAATACCTGAATCTCGAATACATCAAGTCGCAGCAAACCGAACTTGAAGGACTGGTGCAGGAAAACCCGATAACAATTGCGATGATTTACTTCGCGATTTACATCGCTGTGACCGCTGTTTCGCTGCCGGGTGCGGCGGTAATGACTATCGCCGGTGGCGCGATATTCGGATTGTGGTGGGGAACGCTGATTGTCTCCTTCGCCTCAACTATTGGTGCAACGATTGCCATGCTTGTTTCTCGGTATGTCCTTAGGGAGCAGGTACGTCGGCGATTTGGCGTCCAGTTAAGACGCATTGATGCGGGTATAGAAAAGGACGGTGCTTTTTACCTCTTCAGTCTGCGGCTGGTTCCGGCATTTCCATTTTTTGTTATCAATTTGTTGATGGGATTGACCAATATCTCGATACCGGTCTTTTTCTTCGTCAGTCAGATAGGCATGTTGGCTGCAACACTGGTCTTTATAAATGCAGGAACGCAGTTGGCCCAGATTGAATCTGCCAGCGGTATTCTGTCGCCGGGGATTATTGGTTCGCTGGTGTTGCTGGGATTATTTCCATTAATCGCCAAGAAGACCATGGATTTCATGACGTCTACCAGACGACTCAGGGCCTACCCGAAACCCACGATATTTGATTCCGATGTGATCGTCATTGGAGCTGGCTCCGGTGGTCTGGTTGCAGCGCTTATCGTTGCGACTGTTAAGGGGAAAGTTACCCTGATTGAGAAGAATAAAATGGGTGGCGACTGCCTCAATACAGGATGTGTCCCCAGCAAGTCTCTGATTCGATCAGCAAAACTGGCAGCGGATATAAACCGCGCCGGTGAACTCGGTTTTCAGACAATGGAACCCAGGTTTGATTTCACGGATGTAATGGAGCGGGTCCAGCGGATAATAAAAACCATCGAACCCCACGACTCGGTCGAACGATATGAGAGCCTGGGGGTTAACTGTGAGATAGGCAAGGCGCGAGTAGTGTCTCCTTATTCCGTTGAGGTGAACGGTAAAGTATTAACAACCAGGAGCATTATTGTCGCAACCGGAGCGGAGCCGTTTATTCCGCCAATTGAGGGGATTGATCAGATTGAGTTCTTGACCTCAGATACCGTCTGGGAACTGAGAGAGAAGCCAAAACGTCTGGTGATACTGGGCGGCGGACCCATTGGTACGGAACTGACGCAGGCTTTCAATCGCCTCGGTAGTGAAGTAACCCAGGTAGAAGCGAAATCTCGAATCTTGACCAGGGAAGATCCTGAAATATCAGCAATTCTTATGAATCGTTTTCGTAGTGAAGGCGTGAATTTGCTGCTGGAGACCCGGGCGATTGCTGTAGAGGTCGCTGATGAGCATAAGTATCTCGTTGTCGAGAAAGAGGGCGAGCAATCGAAACTTGAATTTGATGAGCTAATTGTCGCGGTCGGAAGGAAGGCCGCAGTCGAGGGATTCGGCCTTGAAGAACTGGGTGTCGAAATAACCGAGCGCGGCACGGTGCGTGTAGATGATTACCTCCGAACAAGCTATCCGAATATATTCGCGATTGGGGACGTCGCCGGGCCTTATCAGTTTACCCATACGGCATCTCATATGGCCTGGTATGCTGCTGTAAACGCCTTGTTTGGCACATTCTGGAAATTTGCTGTCGACTACAGGGTGATCCCTTGGGCCACATTTACGTCTCCTGAGGTCGCAAGGGTTGGTATCAATGAAACAGAAGCCCGGGCTCAGAACATCGATTACGAGATTACGACCTACGATATATCAGGCCTCGACAGGGCGTTAGCAGATGAAGAGGCTAACGGTATCGTAAAGGTGATCACGCCCAGGGATAATGACAAGATACTTGGGGTGACGATTGTCTCGGATCATGCCGGAGATATTCTGAGTGAATATGTACTTGCGATGAAACATGGCCTTGGGCTTGGCAAGATTCTCGGGACGATTCATATCTACCCGACGCTTGCTGAAATGAATAAATTTGCTGCGAGTGAGTGGCGCAAGGCTCACAAACCGGAGTGGGCGTTGGATCTGCTTGAAAAGTATCATGGCTGGCGGCGAGGCCATAATTAGACTTGATCTGGCATCTATATGTCAGTTCGGTGTACAGAGTGGTACTTCTTCAAAGTAAAAACTAACCAATCCGCGTCAAGCAGGTCAGACTATTCAAATCCCAGAGCGCGCCTGCGGTCGCAACGGCGACAGCCTCGCTTACTCAGGAGCCTGTA
>CAZJRI010000099.1:6145-19988 GCA_964548025.1 uncultured Pseudomonadales bacterium | reverse complement strand
CATGCGGCAACCCGTGCTCTTGATCGGGTGCTTCTTTGGAATTTTTACTTTATACCCGGAATGGCACAACCGGGTTTTCGGTTGGTTTACTGGGACAAGTTCGGACAACCGGAGGATCAGACGGCCTTATTGCGGACAGCGTGGCTAGACACCTGGTGGTGGAATGAGGAGAAATCAAACAGGGTAAAAGCAGGCATGGCTGAATTGTCAGGAGACAGTCCATGAGTATTTACATCATGAAACGCCTGTTGCTGATACTGCCGACACTGTTTGGCATCATTCTCATTAATTTTATCATCGTCCAGTTTGCGCCTGGAGGACCAGTGGAGCAGATCATCGCGCAGGTTACCATGGGTACGACATCTACCACTTCCGGAATCAGTGGCGGAGGTGACAGCGGAGTGACCTCCAGTGTCGATAGCGGAGCAAGCGGGGAGCAGTTAGGCAGCTATGGCCTCGATCCTGAGTTGATAGCAGATCTTGAGAAACAATTTGGTTTTGACAAGCCCGCCCATGAACGATTCTTCATCATGGTAGCCAACTACCTGCAGCTCGATTTCGGAGACAGCTATTTCCAGGACCGACCAGTCATCGAACTGGTCGTGGAGCGGATGCCTGTTTCCATTTCACTCGGGCTGTGGTCTTTATTAATCATCTACAGCATATCCATTCCGATGGGGGTCGCAAAAGCAGTCAGGGATGGCTCCCGGTTTGATCTCTGGACCAGCAGTGTCATTTTTGTAGGTTATGCGATTCCGGGATTCCTGTTTGCAGTACTACTTATCGTCTTATTTGCCGGAGGTAATTACCTTGATCTCTTCCCGCTTCGTGGTCTCGTATCAGAAAACTGGCTGGAGCTGAGCTGGCCGGACAGGATAATCGATTACTTCTGGCATCTGGCACTGCCGCTCACAGCGTTGACGGTTGGCGGTTTTGCAACTTTGACCATGTTAACCAAGAACTCCTTTCTTGAAGAAATAAGTAAACAATTTGTACTGACTGCAAGAGCCAAGGGATTGACTGAAAATCGTGTACTCTATGGGCACGTTTTTCGTAATGCGATGCTTATTGTAATTGCGGGATTCCCTGCTGCTTTCATCAGCGTTTTTTTTACGGGCTCCCTCTTGATCGAGGTGATTTTCTCTCTCGACGGCATGGGTTTGTTGAGTTATGAAGCGGTAATTAAAAGAGACTATCCGATTCTGTTTGGTACCCTGTTTTGCCTGACGCTCATTGCGCTTGTCATGCACTTGATCGGAGACCTGGTCTATGTACTGGTTGATCCACGGATTGATTTTGAAACGAGGGAAAGTTGATGAACCCCGTTAACCAGCGAAGGCTGGATAAATTTCGTGCAAACAAACGGGGTTTTTATTCTCTTCAGATTTTTCTTACCTTGTTTACGATCTCGCTTTTCGCAGAATTTATTGCCAACGACAAGCCAGTATTAATGCAATATCAATCTCGATTGTATTCCCCGGTAATGTTCACTTATACAGAAGCAGAGTTTGGCGGTGATCTGCAGATTGAGGCAATGTACAAAGAACCTTATATACAGGAAAAGATTCTGGAAAGCGGCGGCTGGATGATCTGGCCACCAATCAGGTACAGCTATAAAGCTTCTGATCGATATATACAGTCAGCAGCGCCTGCACCGCCGTCATCCAGACATTGGCTGGGTACGGATGATGAAGGCAAAGACACGCTGGCAAGGTTGATCTATGGATTTCGGCTATCAGTACTATTTGGTATTACACTGACCATAATGAGTTCGTCTATTGGCATTACCGTGGGCGCGGTTCAGGGGTATTTTGGCGGGCGCATCGATCTCGTCGGGCAGAGGCTTGTCGAAATCTGGGCTGGGTTGCCCATCCTGCTATTGCTAATCGTACTTGCCAGTGTGGTCAAGCCCAATTTTTTCTGGTTGCTGGGTATACTAACGCTATTTAGTTGGATGCCACTCGTCAGCGTCGTCAGGGCTGAAGTTTTGCGGACCCGCAACTTTGAATATGTCAGGGCAGCCCGGGCGCTTGGTATCCTGGACAGGGAAATAATCCTGCGACACGTACTACCCAATGCAATGGTAGCCGCACTGACCTTTCTACCATTTATTCTAAGCGGTGCAGTCACAACGCTAACAGCGCTCGACTTTCTGGGGTTTGGCCTGCCTGCGGGGTCGCCTTCTCTTGGTGAACTCCTGGCCCAGGGCAAAGCTAACCTGCAAGCGCCCTGGTTGGGACTAACCGGGTTTTTTACGCTTGGTTTGATGCTGACATTGTTGATATTTATTGGAGAAGCGGTTCGGGACGCATTAGATCCAAGGAGGAATCTTGCCACAGACTTATCTGGTTAAGCTTGATCTGACATGAATGGCACTTACTTAAGGCACATATCATCCTTAGCGGTGAGTAGGACGGGTGTGTCTATTGCGAGAGCATCAAGCCTGCGCCGAGCGCGCCGAAGGAGACTACAGGCTCCTGAGTAAGCGAGGCTGTCGCCGTTGCGACCGCAGGCGCGCTCTGGCAATAGACACACCCGTCCTGCTTGACGCGGATTGAGGAAAAATCTGCCTGGCGCCTTAAGTAAGTGCCATTCTGATCTGACATGAATCTACAATTTTAACTGAACAAGCAGTTCAATCTGAATGCGTCATAATTAACACACATGCCCTGATTGTCCCAGGCTCGAAACGGTCGATTACGCTGGTTGGAGGGATTTTTTAGCTAACTGTTTCCAGGCTCTGATACCTTAATCAGCAACTTCCCGAAATTTTCACCGGTAAATAACATCCTGAAAGCAGAGGGTGCATTCTCGATGCCTTCAACTACTGTCTCCCGGTATTTCAGCTTGCCCTGCTTGATCCAGTCGCCCAGTTGAACTGCCGATGCAGGAAACTCCTCGATCCATTCTGTTACGACAAAAAATCTGTGCACAGGTGGATTGGGTAAGGTACCCAGTACGTCAAAAGGTGATTCCACATCTTCCATCGACTCGGCATTGTAAGCAGAGATAAAACCACAGATCGGCACGCGCGCACCCGGGTTTAAGAGCGGTGCAACGGCTTTCAGGACAGCACCACCGACATTTTCAAAATAGACGTCGATTCCGTCGGGGCAGGCTGATTTCATGTCTTCATCGAGATTCCCGGCCTTGTAATCAATGCATGCATCAAACCCGAGTTCATCTACGACATAGCTGCATTTCTTCTCACCACCGGCAACACCCACCACTCGGCAGCCCACTATTTTTGCTATCTGACCGACAGCGGAACCCACGGCACCGGAAGCAGCGGAGACCACGACAGTTTCTCCCTCTTTGGGTTCTCCGACTTTCAGCAGGCCAAAGTAGGCAGTCTGTCCGGGCATCCCTGTCACGCCTATGGCGGTTGATACGGGCGCGTTGTCCGGATCGACTTTAAACAGCCGATAGTCATCGGCTTTAGCGATAGCGTATTCCTGCCAGCCGTACATTCCGGTGACAAGTTCTCCTGCACTGAACTCAGGAATGTTGGATTCAATAACCTCGCTGACAACACCTGCTGTCATCACCTCGTCAATCTGGGTCGGTTTTGCATAGGATTCAGCATCGTTCATTCGCCCCCGCATATAAGGATCAAGCGACAACCACAGTGTTTTTAGAAGCATCTCGCCATCACCCGGCTGAGGTACGGGCGATTTATCAATCTTGAAGTTGTCATCCGTGAACATACCTTTGGGGCGACTATTAAGCAGGATTCGGGTATTTGTTTCTTCCGTCATGGAATGCCTCTTTGAAAAAACCGGGTTAGGGGAGAGACATTTTGTCTCAATGTATTCATGGAAAGGAGTGGCGGTGGCCACTCCTGGTACTTGATACGCTTGTTTCTGATTCCGTCTGGTGGTCGTTACTCACCAAGTAGTTCTGAACGGATTTCACGCCGGAGTAGTTTGCCAGTCGGATTGTATGGCAGCTCATCCTTGAAGTGAATAACCTGGGGTACACGGGATGATCGCATTCGATCATTAACCCAGGATTTCAGGTCGTCTTCAGTTGCTGATTTACCTTTTTTCAATACGACGGCCAGAGCGACGGCTTCACCCCACTGCTCATCCGGAATACCAACAATGGCTGCATCTGCGACCGCTTCATGTTCGAGCAATACGTCTTCGATTTCGCCAGGGGACAAGTTTTCACCACCCCGCACAATTACGTCATCTGCCCGACCGTCGAGAAACAGGAATCCCTCGCTATCGGCATAGCCTCTGTCTCTGGTGGGGAACCAACCTTCATCATCGGTCAGACTGCCGATACCGCGATATTCCCCGGAGACCTGCTCTCCTCTAACAAAGATCTCACCCGCTTCGTCAGCAGCCAGTACATTGCCATCTGCATCACGAATTTCAATTTCCATGCCTGGCAGGGGAACCCCGACTGACACCAGGCGTTTGTGGGCATACTTGTCCGTGCTCGCGGCAGCTTCACGATGTTCGTCCGGTCCTAGCACGCTGATCGTTGAACTGGTTTCTGTCAGTCCATAGGCGTTGCTGAAGTCGGTTTCCGGGAAGAGAGTCATCGCTCTTTCGAGAACGGAAAGCGGCATTTTACCCCCGCCATATGACAGGGATCCGAGATGTGGCATTTCAGCACTGCTTTTGCCGTCCAGTTCTTCGATGATGCGGGCCAACATGGTGGGCACCACGAATGCCGATGTGATGGCTTCCGCTCTGCCGACTTCCAGCCAGCTCTTTGCCGTGAAATTCGGTAGTTGAACAACCCTGCGACCTGAGTAAACAGATGAGAGCACGGCCGCTATACCGGCTATGTGATAAGGCGGAACACAGACCAGTGAAGCTTCTTCTTCTCCTGCTGAAGCGAATTCTACAGAACCCAGAATATAAGAAACCATATGCTTGTGTCTGAGCACTGCCGCTTTCGGTTCACCCGTTGTCCCGCTAGTGAACAGCAGTACGGCTACTTCGTCGGGGTCCATTGACCAGGCTTCCGCATGTTCGGCATCGGTGATCAGGTTTTCAAGAAAGCCGCTTCTTGAAACAGACTGAACACTCTCGCGACCCGAGAAACTACCCGCATGTTCGTCTTCTGCTACCAGATACGTGGGTGTTATCCGGGCCAGCAGGGCATCAATTTCGGATCCGGTCAGACGATAGTTCAAAGGCACGAAAGGCAAACCAGCCCAGCCACTGCCAAACAAGCTGATCGGCATGGCGAGGCTGTTGATATCCCGGATCGCAAAGTGATCACTGCCTGTTTGCTGGGCAATCTTCGCAGCCTTGCCGCTCTTCTCGAATAGTTCCTGGTACGTGATAGACGTGCCGTCATCCGCGTTGGTGAAGGCAGTCCTGTCGGAGAAGACTGAATTGGCCATCTCCAATAACATCATGATGTTCATTATAGATCCTACATTTTTGATTAACCGCAGAGGGCACTCAGTTGAGAATCGCTGAGAGTTCTTCGCAAGAAGCCCAATGGGATCTGCTACAAAAGACCGTTGATGGCTATTTGTTGGAAATCACCGGGGCTCTTTGACAAGAACCGCTTAGGGCTCATTACCGCTGAGGGCTCTTTGTTTAGTGCTGCGATTGTTGTCGTTTTAATCTGTCTTTGGCAGTTTCTTTGCATCCTTGAGAGCGAGCGGAGTACCAGCAATTGCGAGGGAGCCTTCACCAGGCTTGATACATAATAGTTCGATGGTTGCATCTGCATCTACATATCTCTTACCTATCTGAACACCCTCTTTCTGATCCGGGTCAATGGTTCCTTTGTCTCCCCCGGCACCTGCTTCGGCCATCTCGGCGCCACCACAGGTAAGATCTAGTTCACCTTCAGGCGCGGCGATGACCATAACCTCGGCATCGCAAACCGTGCTTCCTAACCGTTGCCCTGTTTTCAATTGCATCTTTTTCTTCCTTCACTCAAAAATAATATTCAAAGGCCGATTCTAGGCTGAAAACGGGTCCCGGATAAATACCCTCAAGCCAGTATCGGGGAAAAATCTTTAACCTTTTTCCTTATAAGGGTATCTATTCAGGTTCTATGCTATCCATCACCTTCGTCCAGTAGTCCGGATTTAGTGCCCTGAATCTGTCTTTTGTGTCGTCATCTGATAAATGGCCGATTATTTCAGCATCGTCATGTACCCTGCCGGTGAAACTATCAGTAGTTTGCAAGGCTAACAATACCGAGGCCTCGACGTAACTGTCCGATGGGGGTAATTCAGGCAGGTCGCCGCTTTGTTCACCCCTTGGCACCTGAGCGAACAGAAATCCGGGAGTTTCAATCGCACCGAGTGGTCTAAGGGCATTAGCGACGATCTCTTTTGATTTGAGTTCTTCTGCAAGACCGATGGTCATTGCCTCCAGAGCACGTTTGGTCCCACCGTAGGGTGTACCTCCGAAAGCCGCGCCAGATGAGATGTTGATGATGTTGCCACCACCCTGATCCAGCATGCTCGGAAGCACTGCGCGGATACAGTGAAAAGGCCCGTGTACATTAATCCGGTATTGTAATTCCCAGTGTTTTGGCGTGATGGTGGAATTGACCCCCGGGGGCTGAATGGCAGCGTTATTCATCAGAATATCAATTCGTCCCCATTTTTCGATGACCTTCTGAGTCATAGCCTCAATCGATGAAATATCTCCGACATTACAGGCTACTGCAAGCGCTTCCCCACCAGCTTCTTCGATCATATTTGCAGTTTCGTGGATTGTTCCTGGCAATTGGGAACTCGCATCTTCCACCGTGCGTGCTGCAACAGCGACCCTGGCACCTTCCCTGGCGAAACCAAGAGCGCAGTATTGCCCCAGTCCTCTGCTTGCACCGGTGATGATGGCCACCTTTCCTTCTAGTCTGCCTGGCATTGTATTTCCCCTCATTAGTTGTTTTTCAGTTCGTCCGGCTGGTCTATTATGGAAATCTCACAGTCAGGTCTATAAACAATGAATCCAAATACACCCGTGCTTGTCGGCGTTGCGCAGTTAAAAAACCGAATTAACGACCTCGAAGAAGCGGTTGAGCCGCTCGATCTCATGTTACGAGCCACTAAAATGGCCGAAGAGGATGCCAAGGTCAAGTTGCTTGACAAGGTGCAGTCAGTCAGAGTCATCAGAGGGATGTGGACCTATGAAAATCCGGCTGGATATATCGCCGAGGCGATTGGCGCGGTCAATGCTCAAACCGTGGGTACGTTCTTTGGTGGCAACTACAATCAGGTCATCGTGAATGACACAGCGGCATCTATATTGGCTGGTGAGATGGATCTGGTGCTGATCACAGGTGCTGAAATTGGATATAGCGCGGCCAAGGCAAGGAAATCGGGGACCCGGATCGAAATGCGAGATGCACCTGGTTCCTACGACGTCGTTTTTGGGGGCACCCAGAAAAGTGAACACCACGACTACGAAGTCGCGAAAGGTATTCAGACTGCCATCCAGGCTTATCCCATCTACGAAAACGCCATAAGGTTCCACCGTGGGGAAACCATGGAAGCGCACATGTCGAGGGTTTCTGATCTGTGGGCCGGTTTCAGCGAAGTCGCACAATCGAATCCTCATGCCTGGCTTCGTGACGATATTAGTGCTGAGCAGATCCGCACGGTATCAGATACCAATCGTGCCGTGAGCGTGCCCTATCCCAAATTAATGAACGCGAATAACGCCGTCGATATGGGAGCAGCACTCATCATGTGTTCGGTTGGAAAGGCACGTCAGTTGGGTATACCTGAAGATCGCTGGGTCTATCCTCATGCCGGTGTAGAGGGACGTGATCACTTTTCCGCTTCAGTCAGAACCAATTTTTATTCTTCTCCTGCCATCAGACTCGTGGGAAGAAGACTGTTCGAATTAGCGAATGTTGAACCTGCTGATCTCGATCACGTCGACCTCTATAGCTGCTTTCCATCCGCGGTACAGGTAGCGGCGAAGGAATTGGGACTATCTGAAGAGCGAAAGCTTACAGTAACTGGTGGACTGACATTCGGCGGAGGACCTGTGAACAATTATGTGATGCACAGCATTGCCCGGATGGTAGAGGTATTGCGTGAATCCCCTGGCAGTAAGGGGCTTGTTACCGCAAATGGTGGCAACCTGTATAAACAGGCTCAGGCAGTTTACTCGACCGAGCCTCCGGAGAAGGACTTTGAGCGGGATGATATTCAGGCTGAAATGGACAAGATCCCGGAACGGGTATGCCTGCCGAGTTTTGAGGGAGATGTGGTGATCGAATCCTATACGGTAATGTTTTCCGGCAATGAACCTTCGGTCGCCCATATTGCCTGTTTAACCGAGAGTGGAGAGCGAGTTTGGGTAAACTCTGATGATGTGGAACTCATGAAGGCGATGAATCTGGAAGAATTCTGTGGCCGACCGGGACGAATCGACAGTGAACAGAGATTCTCGTTATAGGATGACGCCTGATAGAATAGCAGTGGAGGATTGGATCGGAGGATCTAATGTATAGAGAGCGCAAGGTATGGTTGGCTTATCTGACCGCTTTCCCGTTCGGAGTACTCGGGATTCACAAATTCTACCTGAGGCAACCACTGATGGGGTGCCTTTACTTTTTTACGGCGGGTCTGTTCGTTGTGGGCTGGTTCTATGATCTTGCCACCCTGCCTGATCAGGTCGACCGATGTAACGCGAAAATGCTGCCAAATGACAATTTCGAAGACATGCTTGAAGATGAAATAGAAGATCTTGAAGATGAAATCCAGCAGCTACAGGAAGAGATCCATCATCTGAGAGCCGATCAGGATGTGGGTGCTTTAAAAAGACGTATCCAGGAACTAGAAGCACAACTCAGAACTCATAATGAGAAATAGGGGGACGCCTAGTTGTGGACGGCTAGTTGGGGACGCCTAGTTGGGGACGCCTAGTTGGGGACGCCTAGTTGGCCACGCCTGGTTGGGGACGGCTGGTTGGGCACGCCTGGTCGGTACACCCGCCCAGTAATTTCAAGCAACCGCCAGTCTTTCCTCTTCCAGACGTTGTCTGAGCTTGTCAACTTCCAGCCGAAATTCCGGAGGCAGATGATCACCGTACTGGTCAAAGTATTCACTAATCAGCGGGATCTCACTTAACCAGCCGTTAATCTCCACTCTGAGTAATTCTGCTTTTTCGTCGTCCGTCAGATCCAATCCATCGAAGTTAATGCCTTCCATTGTGGGCAGGTTTCCGATGGGTGTTTCAACTGCATCTATCGAATTGTTGCAGCGATGGAATATCCATTGGAGGACCCGGCTGTTCTCTCCGAATCCCGGCCACATAAACTTGCCGTCATCATCCTTGCGAAACCAGTTAACGTAATAGATCCTGGGTAGTTTCGCGCCCTTGTGTCTTCCGATATTCAGCCAATGCTGCCAGTAATCACCCATGTTGTAGCCGCAAAATGGCAGCATAGCCATCGGGTCACGGCGCAGCTCTCCAATTTTACCTGCAGCAGCAGCGGTCTTTTCCGAAGAGACTATTGCGCCAAAAAAGGTTCCCTGGGTCCAGTCTTTCGCTTCATTTACCAGAGGTACCACTGATGCACGCCTGCCACCAAACAAAATGGCACTGATTGGAACGCCTTTGAGATCCTCCCATTCATCAGCGATCGCCGGGCACTGACTGGCAGAAACCGTAAATCTTGCATTTGGGTGGGCGGCTGGTGTATCACTGTCCGGTGTCCAGTCCTTGCCTGTCCAGTCAATCAGATGTTCAGGTGGCTCATCTGTCATCTCTTCCCACCAGACATCGCCGTCATCTGTCTCGGCGACATTCGTAAATATGCAATCCCGGCTCAGGCTCAACATCGCGTTGGCATTTGAATCCATACTGGTGCCTGGTGCCACCCCGAAGAAACCAGCTTCGGGATTAATGGCATAGAGTTGGCCGTCGTCACCAAATTTCATCCAGCAGATATCGTCTCCAACTGTTTCAACTTTCCAGTCGGGCGCTGTAGGAATCAACATGGCCAGATTCGTTTTACCGCAGGCACTTGGAAAAGCACCTGCCACATATTTTGATTCACCATCGGGACTCGTGAGTTTCAGAATCAGCATATGCTCTGCCAACCAACCTTCGTCGCGAGCCATCGCTGACGCTATTCGAAGTGCGAAGCACTTCTTTCCGAGCAGAGCGTTACCACCATATCCTGATCCGAAAGACCAGATTTCCCGCGTCTCGGGGAAGTGGGCAATATACAGATTTTCAGGATTACAGGGCCAGCTTACGTCTTTTTCCCCGGCTTCCAGAGGATGACCGACGGAGTGAATGCAGGGTACGAATTTCCCGTTTTCACCGAGTTCTTCGAGTACACGCGTGCCCACCCGCGTCATGATGTGCATATTGGTTACAACGTAGGGTGAATCTGAAATCTCAACGCCAATATGAGCGATAGGTGAACCGACGGGTCCCATGCTGAATGGTATAACGTACATGGTTCTGCCGCGCATGCAACCTTTGAACAATCCTTCGAGAGTGGACTTCATTTCAGCGGGATCAATCCAGTTGTTGTTTGGACCAGCCTGTACTGCCTCCTCAGTGCAGATATAAGTTCGACTCTCAACCCTGGCAACATCAACCGGATCAGAGCGGACCAGGTAGCTGTTCGGGCGTAATTGCTCATTCAGTCTCTTTGCGGAGCCTGATTCCAGCAAAAGTTCCCACATTCGATCATATTCTTCGGTGCTGCCATCACAGATAATGACCTGGTCTGGTTCGCAAAGAGATGTCATCTGCTCAATCCAGGTCTGTAATCGCTTATTTCTCAACATGAATTCTAGCCTTCTTCTTCAATATTGGTTTCACCGGTTCAGGGAAGCCACCTCTCCGAGATATAGAGAAAGGATAACTTAAAAGCAGCCGCAAATCGACGATGGTAGGGGGCAAAATCATTCTTCCCCGTGGTATTGTTTCATACAATTTCTGAAGCAAATCCCGGCGTTGCCTGATTCAGCTTTGAGTTGAGTTTTGCAGGCCCGTAAAAACCTGCAGCGCGTCTGAATTTAAGGGCTTGTGGGGTATATAGTGACAGAATATTCGGAGAAGTAAATTGGAGGTCAGATAAAGTATGTCAACCCACCAGGAAATTGCAGGGGTCAGTGATCAGGACCTTATCGATCGGATGGTTCGAACTCATGAAAACCGGTTTGACGATCCCTTTTGGGATTTTTTCGAAAGGAATGTGGGCACAAATCTCAGTGATAAGTCTCTGATTGTAGATGTGGGATGTGGACCGGGATTGTTACTGAGAGATTTAAGGCAAAGATATCCTCATACCACGTTATTTGGTTATGACATCACTCCAGCGATGATCGAATATGCCCGGAACGAAGTATCGTTTGAAGGGGAACACGCTACATTTGCTGTCGGCGATATCACGAGTGAATCGCTGTCCCAGTCGGATGAAAGCGTCGATCTTCTGGTCATGGTGGCTGTTCTACATGTTCTGGCCGAACCCCTGTCTGTAATGAAAGAATTAAAACGGGTAATCAAACCCGGTGGTACGTTTCTGTTGCATGACTGGATCAGAAGTTCACTACCGGCCTATCTTGATCGCATGATGGAAAATGTCCCTGTAGAAGCAAGGGAAAAGGCGCAGGGGCAAATGTACAGGTTGTTTGCATCTCATAATAAATACACAACAGAAGACTGGTTATGGTTACTCGACAAGGCCGGATTTCGGGTCACGAAAAGTGATCAACTTGGGTCGATTCACTTTCGTACCTTTGTATGCGAGAAAGTACGGCAAGACTGATGTGGAGACGCTGAAACATTGTCTGAGAAACATTGTCTGAGAGCCTGTAAGTTATTCACAGAGAGGGTGTCCGATCATACGAAGAATAAATTGATAGCACCCTCTGTATCCCTATGTTCTGTATCTTTTTTAATCAAATTTGCCATTCGTCAGACCAGCTATGCAAGCGTCTGAATTCTTACTATTCTGGACTCTTTTTTACATGATGATGGGGAGATTTATGAAGAAACTAACAATGATACTGAGCTGTATGGCACTGTTGACTGTTTGTTCAGTACAGGTAGTTGCCGGGAACGGAAATGCGAATGGTAAGAACGCCAGTTGCACAACAATTCAGAGTGGAATCCTTCTTACATCTACAGGAGATGTAATTGGGCCAGGATACGATCAGTGGGGTTACAACTATCAAGCGCACATGTTTAATGGTGGGTATTGTGACGCCTATCGGGATGCAGCCTGGTGTCAGGATTATAGGGATGACAATCTGATGATGAAGTGGAACGAGGCCTGGTTGAGCAATAAAGATTGTGATGATGATGATTCCCTTGATCGTCACAACGGTTTTACTTCCTACATCGGATCGGGAGCCTGGTTGACAAATCATATGTCAGGCACCTACATGGGTGAGGACGACATTGAATGCAAGTGGGTTTACTTCACTAAGATTGTTGCTGCACCATCGGATGCTGAGTCGGTTGGTGGTACCTGGTTTACAGCAGATAACGATGAAATTGGCCCCGTGATCTGGGGGGCTTTCGCAACCGTCCAGACTGTATACAACGATCCGTGTGGGGGAGCAACGGGTTTGGAGTATCTTAGTCCGACAGGTCCTGGATTCGGCAAGTATAAGCCCTAGTATGCATGAGAGTCAGTTCAATTTTGCCAATGTACAGCGCATTCGAGTAACCTTCAGAGTGCGCTGTAATTTCAATGATATGTATTCTGGATACCAGGGCGGCGTAACAATTCCTACTGAAGTCTAAGAATTTGGTGATTGTGTGTTTGAACTGTGGTTGGTAGGTTGATTCATCACTCGTGACCCTGCGCCGGTTGTATAAATGTCTGTTCCTTGCTTTCTGGCTCTGGTAATAAAGTAAAATCTAAGTTGGACAGTGAGGGAGTAACCTGATGACATTTTTGATTGACAGTGCCAGTCTTGCATCGAAGATATCCGATGATGGGCTTCGGATTTTTGATTGTACAACCCTTCTTATCCCTGATCCCGAGCAGACTTATCGAGTGGAACCAGGCAATGACTATTATGATAAAGCTCATATTCCTGGCGCAATGCTATTAGATCTCCAGGCAGACTTCTCGGACAATTCATCGAAACTGAGATTTACCCTGCCTTCTGATGAGGCATTTGCCAAAGCAGCAACGGAATACGGTATTTCAAACGACAGCCAACTTGTTTTCTATTCAGCAAATACACCCATGTGGGCAACCCGACTCTGGTGGATGTTCAGAACTTTTGGCCACGAGAAGGTCTCAGTCCTCGATGGCGGGCTGGCAAAGTGGCAGCAGGAGGGACGAGATATTGAAACAAAGACCAGTATGTACGAGAAGGACCCGACTTCACCCTATACCGCTGTAATGAATCCTGAAAGGATTGCAAGCCGTGATTCAGTGCTTGAAGCAATCGAGCAAAAAGGGAGTTGCATCATCAATTCACTGAGCAGCGATCAGTTTCGTGGCGAAGGTATTCACTATGGGCGCCCCGGGCGAATCAAGGATAGTGAGAGTTCACCCTGGAGTGTGTTAATTGATCACGAATCAGGATGCTTCTACGAAGATGAGAAATTGCGAGAGATACTCGGTGAAACCCATGCGCTGAGTGCAGACAATATTATCACCTACTGCGGCGGAGGTATCGCAGCCAGTATGACCTTATTTGCTTTGGCATTATTGGGATATGAGGAACGTGTCAGTCTTTATGATAACAGTCTCTCTGAGTGGGCAAATGATACTGAATTACCAATGCAAACAGGTTAACAGTGGTGCCGACAGCCGATGAATACTAAAGGAGGGAAGGGCGTACCTGAATCCTCGTTGCCGAGGCGATTGTTCGACTATCGTCCTTTCTGGGCTGAGTGTTTTGGTGTGGCACTCT
>CAZJRI010000099.1:0-6126 GCA_964548025.1 uncultured Pseudomonadales bacterium | reverse complement strand
GGGATGAGATGGAGCAGCTTGGTTGGGATAGCTGTGACATTATTATTGTTACCGGTGACGCCTATGTGGATCACGTGAGTTTTGGGATGGCGGTGATCGGCAGGGTCCTTGAAGCCCAGGGATTCAGGGTAGGTATCATCTCCCAGCCCGATTGGACCAGTACAGACGATTTTGGCTCCCTGGGTAAACCCAATCTGTATTTTGGCGTCACTGCCGGGAATATGGACTCGATGATAAACCGGTATACCGCGGATAAGAAAATACGTCATGATGACGCTTATACGCCTGGCAATATTGGCGGCAAGCGACCCGACAGGGCAGTCATCGTCTACTCTCAAAGGTGCCGGCAGGTCTATCAGGATGTACCCGTTGTTATCGGTAGTATTGAAGCGAGCCTTCGGAGAATAGCTCATTTCGACTATTGGAGTGAGAAGGTGCGGCGCTCGATTCTGCTCGATTCGAAGGCCGATTTATTGCTCTATGGCAACGCTGAACGCGCCATAGTGGAACTGTCACACAGGCTTGCCGGAGGTGAATCCATAAGCGAGATAAAAGATCTCCGTGGTACGGTATATGCGTCGTCCGATCTGGCGGAGGACTTCTCATGTATTGATCAGTCTGACTTCGCAGTCACTCAGAAAGATGAAGTCGAGGCGCAACCCGTTCGAGTTGTTGATCGGCGGACTGACGAGAAGGTTTATATAAAGATCCCGTCATATGAAGCGGTACAGAAGGATCCGGATTTATACGCAATGGCCTGCAGAATACTGCACCGTGAGACCAACCCGGGAAATGCCCGTGCGCTGGTGCAGGCCCATGGCAGCAGATATATCTGGCACAATCCTCCTCCCATTCCGCTCACCACAGAGGAACTGGACTGGGTGTTTGAGCTGCCCTATCAACGGACTCCCCATCCCAAATACGGAACCGACAAAATACCTGCGTACGAGATGATTCGCTTCTCGGTAAATATCCTGCGGGGTTGTTTTGGTGGCTGCAGTTTTTGCTCGATAACAGAGCATGAAGGTCGAATCATTCAGAGTCGATCAGTAGATTCCATTGTGAACGAGATAGAGAACATACGAGAAAAAACTCCCGGATTCACCGGCATTGTCTCTGACCTGGGCGGACCCACCGCAAACATGTGGCGACTGGGTTGCAGGCATGAGGCAATTGAGAAAAGTTGCCGACGCCCATCCTGCATCTATCCGGGTATTTGTAAGAACCTGAACACAGACCAATCACCGCTTATATCTCTTTACCGTAAAGCGAGAGAAGTGGAAGGCGTAAAGAAGGTACTTATCGCATCTGGACTACGATATGACCTGGCAGTTCAAACGCCTGAATACGTTAAAGAACTGATTACAGAGCATGTTGGGGGATATTTAAAAATTGCGCCGGAACACACGGAAGAAGGGCCACTTTCAAAGATGATGAAACCCGGGATCGGCGTCTACGAGGAATTTAAGAAATTATTCGACAAGTACTCGAAACTGGCAGGCAAAGATCAGTACCTGATTCCCTATTTCATCGCTGCTCATCCAGGTACGACCGACAATGATATGTTAAACCTGGCCCTCTGGTTAAAGAGGAATGGTTTCCGTGCTGACCAGGTACAGAATTTCTATCCCTCACCGATGGCTTCAGCGACAACCATGTACTATACGGGCAAAAATCCGCTCAGGCGTATTGCCCGGAATAGCGAGTCGGTGGTGGTGCCGAAAGGGACCATTCAACGAAGATTGCACAAGGCATTGCTCCGATACCACGATCCGGATAACTGGCCGCTGATTCGCAAGGCACTAAAGAAAATGGGACGCAATGACCTGATAGGAAATGGTAAGGACCATCTGGTGCCATTGACTCAATTCGCTCGAGGTAGATCCAGAGGCAAACCCTTTAAAACCCAACATACAGGTCTTCCACCCGGGGCAGCGCATCGGCGGCGCAAACCCAATTGAAGAAAAGATAACCGGGATTCGCGGTTGACCGGGGTGCAGCTATCGCCGGTGAATTGTTGTTATTGTTTCGTTCTTGCCATAAATATAGTTTTATATTGACCTGCCTGTCAGCTTCAATGATGTGCAGATGTGTTCCCTATTGACCAGATGGACCAAAATATATGTTGAATGACCTGAAGGTAATCGATGTTGCGTCTTATGTGGCGGGTCCCGCAGCGGCCACAGTCATGGGTGACTATGGGGCTGATGTGATCAAAATAGAACCGCCCGATGGGGATGGGTACCGGAGGCTGGCATCAAGATATCGCACTGATTACAACTGGTTATTAACCTCAAGAAACAAGCGATCCCTTGCGCTTGATATTACAGAGGCGGAGGCCAGGAAAGTTCTGCACAAGCTGATTGATGAAGCTGACGTGCTATTGGTTAATTTTAACAGTTCGCAGTTAACCAGATACAACCTGCGGTATGAGGATCTTAAAGTAAGAAATCCCCGGCTCATTTTTGCCCAGATAACCGGATATGGTACCCGTGGTCCAGAAGCAGAGCGACGGGCATTCGATACAGCAGCATGGTGGGCACGTTCAGGCATTCTGGATATGATGAAGCCGTACCAGGGGGCGCCAACGAATGGGGTAGGGGGCGTAGGTGATCATGCCAGTGCGATGACTTTATTTGGTGCGATCATGCTTGCGCTTTACCGGAGAGAGAAAACTGGCAAAGGGAGTTATGTGGCGACATCTCTTGCTGCCAACGGGGCCTGGTCAAATAGCATGCACTTGCAGGGTGCCATCGCAGGATATGATCTGGCTGCGCTTCTGGACGAGAAGGGTTATCGCTCACCCTTTTTTAATCCTTATATGACCCGAGACAATCGATATATTGTTCTGGTCGGTCCAAGCCCGCAGAGAGAGTGGCCGCTTATATGCAAGGCATTGAGCAGGACTGCCTGGATTGATGATCCGCGTTTTACTGATATCGCTGCAATCATGAAACAGCGAGATATGGTGGGTCAGATGTTTGCCGAAGAATTTGCAAAATACACTCTTGTGGAACTGGTCAAAAAACTGGATGAGGCTGATGTAACCTATAGTGTTGTCGAAAAGATTAATGATGTGCTTCACGACGCCCAGCTTATTGAGAACGATATTATCGTCAAGACCGACTCCGCTAACCCGGATTTTCAATGGACGGTAAATAGTCCGCTGGAAGTAGACGGTGTCAAGAAGCGAAAGGTACAGGAAGCACCGGATGTCGGACAGCATTCAAGGGAAGTATTGTATGAAGCTGGTTTTTCAGAGGCTGAGGTAACTAAATTGATAGATCTTGGATTCGTCCGAGAGCATTCCTGATCTGACCGCGTCGCCTCTGCTGAATATCATCTGCTTCACCCAGTCTCCATTTCCCGTAGTTGGTTTGACAAGTTGATTAATGGAACATTGATACGGATTTTTGTTTCCGGGTTACCGATCATTTACTATTCGAAGGCCGGAAACCTACGGAGATGAAAATGACCAGAGTAAATCTGCCTATCGGATCATTAGAGGGCAAGCAGGAAGGTAACCACCAGACCTTTCTGGGTGTACCATTTGCAATGCCACCCGTTGGTAATCGACGTTTCTGTGCGCCTGAAGAAGTTGATTCCTGGGAAGGCACACTTCAGGCGAATGCCTACGGAAACTCCTGTCCGCAGGGACAGCATCCCATTCCTGGAATGGCGGCGTCAGGTCCCAGGGCAGAAGATTGCCTTTATCTGAATGTCTTCACGCCAGCGGCTGATGACAAAAAAAGACCGGTGCTGTACTGGATTCATGGCGGTGGATTTCAGTTGGGATCAGGTTCTGAACTGTTGTATCACGGCGGTCCTCTTGCTGAAAGGGGTGACGTCGTTGTGGTGTCTATTCACTATCGCCTGGCATCTCTTGGATACGCCTGTTTCGGCGAGAAGAGCAGAAGCTGGGGTGCGAGTGCAAATTGCGGCCAACTGGACCAGATTGAAGGATTGCGCTGGGTGAACCGCTATATAGAACATTTTGGTGGTGATCCCGGAAATATAACGATATTTGGTGAATCAGCGGGTTCTGCTGCGGTTGGTACGTTGCTTGCCATGCCTGCCGCGAGAGGACTGTTCAACAAGGCCATCATGCAAAGCGGAGTTGGCAGGGCCGCATCGTTTGAGTCTGCCAGTGATTTTGGTACGAAGCTCCTTGGTGAATTTGATCTGTCCCCTGGCGATCAGGCAGGCATCATGGCTATTTCGGCTGACGATATTGTTGACAAAACAATTGAACTGAGTGGCGAACTGATTGGCGGTGGGCTTGGACCGGTGATTGATGGAGAGACGCTGTTGCAGTCACCGATGCAAGCTAATGCTGAGGGGTTTTCCGCTGATATCCCGCTCCTGATTGGAACCAATCGTGACGAGATGAAGCTGTTCAATGTAATACCTGATCGAAAGTTGATTGACGATGAGCAACTCGTTTCCGAGGTTCAGGAATCCCTGAACTCAGACAAAGAAAGTGCCCGTGAAGTCATTGAGATATTCCGATCAGCCAAAATCAAGCATGGGTTGCCTGCGGATAACAACGACATACTCGACGGAATTCAAAGTGTTGCAAGGTTCAGAAATCCTTCTGAACAGTTTGCGCTGGATCATGCTCGTTACAATCCAGATACCTATTATTATCTCTTTTCCCATGAATCACCTGCGCGCAGAGGAGCATTTGGAGCCTGTCATGCCCTGGAGATGCCGTTTGTCTTCGGTACGCTCGATGCGCCAACTCAGGACCGGTTTGCAGGTACTGGCACTGAAGTGGAGGATCTAAGCGGGAATATTATGGATGCCTGGATCTCATTTGCACGAAATTCAAATCCCGCTCACGAAGGTATCGGTGATTGGCCCAGATATGATGAAGCGAGACAGGCGATGATACTTGATGCGCATTGTCGAGTTGAGAGAGATGTCTTCAGTGAAGAGAGAAAAGCGGTTGAAAACACATTGAAAAGCTAAGGTCTACAGATGTTTTACCTACCGAGAGGAATGAGAGCAATCTTAAGGATTGGATGAATTTGAATCACAACTGGTCTGCTGTCAGACTGGCCACATATTGTTAACTGGAGATAGTAATGGTTGACGGGATCAACGAGTCAAATGTCAATAAATGGCTCCAAGAAGTTATACCCGATATCGAATTGCCGATAACTTATACGCTGATCGTTGGCGGTCATTCGAATTTGACGTTTAAATGCGATGATGCTGCAGGGAAGAGTTATGTCCTGCGCAGGCCACCACTCGGGCATGTACTCGAAAGTGCACACGATATGTCCCGGGAACACAAAATCATATACGCACTTCGGGATTCGGAAGTGCCGGTCCCCGGTATTGTAGGACTCTGTACTGATATTGGTGTTAATGAAGCACCATTTTATGTAATGGATTACGTCGATGGTCCGGTGCTGAATGACGTGGATGACGGTGAACAGATTGTTATGGATGATCGACGAAAAATCGGATTACACGTCATCGATATCCTGGCAAAACTGCATGCGATTAACCCGGATGACGTTGGTCTTGGAGATCTGGGTAGAAAAGAAGCTTATCTTGCCAGACAGTTGAAGCGATGGACAAAACAGTGGGAAGCGACCAAGACGCATGAGATTCCGGCGATGGAGGAGAGTGCCAGGATTTTAGCTGAATCGATGCCCGATCAGATCGGTGCAACCATTGTCCATGGAGATTATCGGTTGGGTAATATGATTGTCAGCGGAGGCTCGGTAAAAGCAATTCTTGATTGGGAGCTTTGCACACTGGGAGATCCTTTGGCCGATGTTGGCTATCTGTTGAATAACTGGGTGTCCCCGGATGAGGTTGTGCTGCGTGAAGGTGATGCACCGCCGACTGTCGGTGGAGGCTATCCTGAAAGAGAAGAATTGTGCGAGATATATCAAAACAAAACTGGTCGTGATCTCTCCGGGATCAATTATTATCGAGCCTTTTCTCATTGGCGGCTCGCAGCAATCAGCCAGGGCGTTTATAAACGTTATCTGGTGGGTGCGATGGGTGAAAGCCGAGATGTTGATCTGGACAAGCAGAAAGAAGCCGTTAGTAATCGGGCCAATGCAGCATATGAACTTCTAACGCTATGACAGAGATCACTTGTGATCA
>CAZJRI010000098.1:0-20021 GCA_964548025.1 uncultured Pseudomonadales bacterium | reverse complement strand
CCGAGAACGAGATGCCAGTACCAGGGAATCTGGCTGGCCATACTGTCAATCCAGATGCTGATGAATAATGACATGCTCAGAAGACCAATCACCGCCCCTGCGACGATACGCCAGGAGATAGTCCCCAGGTAGATCAGCATGGCACAGCCTGCCATGCTGGCAATTACAGAAGTGCTGCCTGGCAAGCCAATTTCAACCCCCAGGAAGTAGTTCACAAGTGATTCTCCCTGCGTGCCGGTTGTCACCAGCAGGGACCAGCTTGAACCCGACTCGACAACGGGTGAGGGTAGCGGATTATTAACAAATTCGGGATAGCTCAGATGTAAAAATAGTGCACCCAGCAATGCCGGATTCACGAGATACTTACCCGTACCACCGAAGATATGCAAACCGACAACCACACCAAAAGATATACCCAGCCCCACATGAAACAGCGATGCAGACGCCGGGACCAGCAGACTGTATAGCCAGCCGCACAAAAACCAGGCGGGGTCGAGAGGCCTATGTCGGTATTTTGCGAACAGTACCGACCAGAGTCCGGCAACCGAGACGGATACTGCCAGTATCGGCAGGTAATAAATAAGACCCGTGAGCAGGCAGGAAAGAACAGATGGGGATGATGGGTTTGATTCAAAAACAGGGAGCGAAGTGGTTACTGTTTCAGGTGATTTAAGCAGCACCTGATAACCCAGGTTCCAGGTGCCTGCCAGGACGGCGGGTATTGTAGCCAGGACAGTCCATCGCATTAATTGTGTGCTGCTGAGTGAGTTGTGGAGATTAACTGTCACCTTTGTCTATCTCCCTTTTTCAATGTCCATCAAGGTCTTCTGCAATGCATCACCATAGTCGTTACGTCCCGGACAGACATAGGAACAAAGTGCCATATCTTCAGGAGCGAGCAATGAACCACCCAATGCACTTAGCGCTTCACTGTCCTGAATCAATAGCGCCCGCAGTAAGGGGGTGGGTGGTACCTTGTGTGGCCATACCCGATCAAATGCTTCGATTGCCATCATACCGCCGGTTGCAGACGAGGATTTGTTCCTATCGGGCAGCAGGATTATCTGGTTATCATAATGTCCCAGGAAGCCGGTTGAAGAGGTGACTGCTCGCCCTGAAAATACCGGCCCAGAGATGATCCGGGTCTGTCCATCACCCTGCTCGACGATCATTTCCGCGAGTTGTGCACCGGCCGTTGTTTTTACCAGGCAAGGATGACGGGCTGAGGGACCTGCAATAGAAACAATCCTGCCTCTGTCAAGTTTGCCAGTGAGGAACAATTTGCCAATGGTGATGGTGTCCTGGTAACCGATGTGCCAGACAGGAGTCGAAGGCAATGACATTTTACGGTATCGCGCAATTTCATAAATATGCGTCCCTGGAAGTCCAGCCGGATGGCAACCGTCGAACTCCACCGGCACTATGCCATTGCCTTCAGGGGATTTCAGATTGGCACCTGGCGCCATGCAGATGAATAATTCATTGCAGAGACTGCTGAGTACTTTCACGCCCTGTTCGAATTCACTCCCTCTCTCTCGAATGATTGCGGCAGGGTCTGGCGAGAGTGGGTTGGTATCCATGGCGGTGACAAAGAGCTGTGAGGGGCTCTGATCAGGCGAGGCAACACGATCAAGGGGTCGGGAGCGCAATGCAGTCCACAGTCCGCTCTGTTGAAGGGTATTGCGGACTGCCTCGGGAGACAGGTCGGAGAAGTCAATGTCCTCAAGCGTTCTTTCAGGTGATTTGCTGCGATCAACGTCGATAACCACGGCCTCAAGACTTCGACGGGCGCCGTATGATATCGAACTGATAATGCCTGGGGCAGGTGCAGTATAAAGGACTTGAGGATAGACCAGATTGGTAAAAAGAACGTCCCCGATGTTAACCTGATCGCCAGCTTCAACCATAAGTTGAGGACGCAATCCGTGAAAATCCTGGCCTAGTAAAGCAACACGCGAAGGTATGACTTCAATCATCGATTCTGGTTTTTCACCCAATGACAAGTCCAAACCGCGTTTAATATTGATTCGGATCATGGACTCAGTGTGCCATTTCTTTCATGATATTGTTATGTCGATCTCAAAATTTGGAACGATAAGGAAGGTTTCCCAGGTGGTGAGTAAGATGATGATAATCCTCGTTGCTGGAATATCCATGCTCATCATGAGTTTGACAGCAGCAGCGGAAAATAACCCCTGTGCCACTTGCCACGCAAAATCCGTTGCGGACCTGACGCACTCACCTCATGGAAGCAATAAGGTTAGCTGTGCAGCATGCCACGGTGATGGTCAGAAACATCTTGAATCACCGGGCAAGAGGTCGATAACCACATTTAAAGATTCACCCACGAAGACAGAGTCGGTATGCGGCGCATGTCATACCGAGGATCACAATAGAGGAAACGATGCCCATCGGGCTGCGGACATAGCCTGTACGAGCTGTCATAACATTCACACTGACGAGAAGATCAGTTCGCCGCAGTTTGGGCTCAGAAATATCAAGGCTGGATCTGCGATGTGCACCAGTTGTCATCAGAATGTCTTTGCGCAATTTGGTCTTGGAGAAAGACATCGTCTGATGGAAGGTGCGATAACCTGTAGCTCATGCCATGATCCCCACAATCCCGGGCGACGCCTTGCCGGTAGCGTTGCTAGTCAGTCCGGTTGCAACAAATGCCACGCTGATAGAGACGGCCCCTATATGTTCGAACATGCGGCGTCCCGTCTTGATGGCTGTGTTGCCTGTCATGAACCCCATGGAAGCCAAAATCGCCATATGCTGAAATACCAGCAGGTTGGAGCGCTATGTTATAGCTGTCATGCTGAAGTACCCCAGTTCCATCTTGGTTTCTCGCCGGTAGCCCCACCCCGGTTCAACGAGCGCACTGTCTGCACCAATTGTCATGTCTCGATTCATGGTTCTATCTCGACAGGTCTTTTTTACGATGAGTGTTTCCAGATGCTAACCGGCGCTTTGAGTTTCAGAACCTGGCCGATGCTGGCTTTGATGCTGTTGATCATGCCGGATGTGAAGGCTGAGTCGTCTGTTTCAGGGTTTTTTAATCTGGGAATCCGTGAAGTCGATATCAGTGGCGACAAGCACAAATACAAACAGCATGAAAATCTCGATAGCGGGCCTCGTTTGTTTCATGCAGGCTTTAATGCCCGGCTTTCAGATGTAGAACAGATGACGCCCGATCAGATCGAATTGGAAGTATCCGGTCTTGGCGGAGATCCCTATCAGTTCATTCGGATGGATATTCGAAAGCAGCGTGCTTATCGCTTTAAATACGAACGAACTGAGTCAGATTACTTTTACCAGGACGTGCTCTTTGACCCGCAATCAGTTGACCATGAAGCATCAATTGCAGGAGATTTCCACATCTTCGATTTTAACCGGGTCCGGGAAAATGCGAGTCTCGATATCAGATTGACTGATCGGGCAGATTTCACATTCGGATTCGAGAACAGCCACAAGTCTGGCCATGAAGTGACGGTATTTGATATTTCGCGTGAAGAATTTGAGCTGGATAAGCCCGTCGATACAATGACGGAGAATATTGAACTTGGTCTCGCGTATCGATGGGACAAGGTCACACTCACGATAAATGAACGCTGGCGTGAACTGGACGATGATAGCCGGTTTATTTTGCCGGGTGCATCTATGGGCAGTGACCCGGATTCACCCACGGCGCTGGACTTTTTCTTTCTTGATACACCGTACGATTATGATGCACGCGAACACCAGATAAATATTGCCTCGCAGCCTACAAAAAAATGGCGGCTCAGTGCGGATTTTCTATTCACCAAACTGGATATGGATACGGATGCAGAAGAGCGTTCGGGGGGTAATGATTTTACAGGGACTCCATTTGAAAGGCATGAATCAGGTGAAGGTGGTGCAGATCGAGATATACGGCAGGTTATTCTCTCATCCCTATTTGATCTCTCCGAGAGATTTACGCTGACTGCCGACTGGCGTATGCGGGAACTGAGCCAGGATGGATTTGTCGGTTTTGATGGTCTCGATGCCTCAAGTGACTGGGAAATTGACAGTAACAGCCTTTCAATTGGCGTGGTTGCGCGTCTGGCCAGGATGCTGACCATGAGTGGTGGATTGTCTCTTGAAGAACGGGAAACTGACCAGATTGTAATTTCATCTGAAGGGGACCATAAGCTGAGGGAAACAGTCGATAGTGAAGGATACTGGCTTGAGATCAACTACCGACCGATCAGAAATCTGAATCTCCGATTGAGCATAGAGGAGAACTCCATTGACGATCCGTTAATACTGGCGTCTCCCACGGATACCCAGCGTATTCGGTTTAAAGCACGCTATCGATGGAACAGGCACTGGTCTGTCAGTGCTTCTCACCAGCGGCAGGACCGGGAAAACGACCTGTCAGGGTGGACAACCGAAAGCCGCCAACAGGCTGTTCGATTGGGATATGACTCGGAGCGGTTGAATATTTCCATGGGTCTTGCCTTTGTTGAAGTTGACCGGGATATCGATCAACTGGTCGCAGGCGGGTTTCGTCGCGACCTGTTTCAGCTATCCTATCGTGCAGACTCAGATAATCAGGATATAAATGTGAACTGGCGCGTTAATAACCGTTTGGGTCTTTTTTCCAGTTATCGTGAATATGACAATGATGGCAGCTTCAGCACCGGAAGGCAGGAAGCGCGATTCGGATTCAATTTCACAATGCCCGGTAACTACCAGCTCAGGCTCGTCTATCGCGATCTGGACTTTAAAGAGGAGCCCATGGAGTCATTTGATGCGCAGATATGGGAGTTGGATATCGGTTATCGATGGTGATTCGAAGAATGTGAATGCACCAGACATCACTGATATATATCGCCTCCAGGCTATTTGTCGTCTGCCCTGATCAATTCTGTCGAGTCATAGTCAGCGCAAGCGTTAATTGAGCAATGTTCCTCGGGGATCACCATCAGTGCATATGTTCAGCCAGAAATGCGTCGATCACCTGACTCGCCGTTTGCATATCTTCAGGAGTGTAATCAATGAAGTGCTCTCTGCCCTTGAGTGTATGCAATTGATTGGTTGCCCCAGCTTTCTTAAGTGCAGCGTGTAACCGAACCGCATGTTGGTAGGGCACAACCTCGTCCTGATCTCCATGCAGGGTCAGGATCGGGGGTAGAGCTTTTCGCACATAGCTGATGGGTGATACCCGTTTCGCAATAGCCTCGCGATCCAATTGCGCACCCATCCACGACACGGCATAGGTGACTGCATGTTCCCCCTTAATTAAATCGTTTACATCAGTGATACCAGACCAGTTAATGATAGCTGCAACTTTGAAGTCGGTCTGGGTTACTGATGCACGGTCGACTCCGCTACCACCTTTACCTTCGGGACAGCGTCCATCAAGACCTGCATCGGTGGTCAACATTCCTGTGATTAGAGCAAGATGCCCTCCAGCCGATCGCCCGCTTAATACAATACGATCAGTGTCAACGCGGTACCGGGAAGCATTGCGGATTATCCACCTGACAGCACATCGGGTATCTTCAACCGCAGCGGGTGCCAGGGCCACACCCCCAAGGCGGTACTCCACGTTGATTGCAACCCAGCCTTTCTGTAGATAGGGAAGAACCGCCAGAGCGGACCGCTCTTTGGTGCCGCCCATCCAGCCGCCACCATGGAAGTAGACCAGCGTTTTCAGTGATGGCTTATTGGTTGCTCCTCTCGCACCACGTGGCATATAGATGTCGAGTTTCAATTCGACCCCGTCAGCCGTCAGGTAGGTGATGTTTGGTGTTACCGAGTAGGCTGCAGAGATGTCTGTTGGTGAGAGCGATTGTTCTTCGCTGTGCGCCACTGTGTAAATGGTACTCAGGAAGATCAACCCAATCAGGTGGATGCGAACTTTTGACATGGTGAATAGTCCCCTGAGGAAAGTGATGAATGACTAAAACACAGATTTAAAAGATCGGTCAAGTTAGCCTTCCTATAGCCGAATTTGGGTTGGCTGTCTGAGCCATGCAGTATTCCCCCAACAGTAATGATGATGACATTTGATCATTTATCTTCGTCAGATCGGTGATGGGAGTTTTAGTGGCGAGAAAAAGGAAAATTTTCAGCAGTAGCATCAACGAAGGAGTAAGGAGTATAGTAGTTCGAAAAAAAAGAGGCTGGGCCCATGTCGAAGATGAAGATTATCCTGATTTCCATTGCCGGTTTGATAGTAGTAGGTGGCCTGGTAGCGTGGTATTTGTGGGAAACCGGTGACCTGGATATGTACGTGGCAATGTATTCGGTCAACTGTAGTGAGTGTCACGGCAATGAGTTGAAAGGCACAAGGTCTGCCACCGCGTTAGTAGAAACAGATCTGAAATATGGCGATACCGTCGCTGAGCTGATCGAAAGCATCAAGAGTCGCCATGAAGGAACCGGCAGTGCAGATTTTGCCTCGACGTTGACTCGCCTGGAGATCAAGGGGCTTTCGATTTTCGTCGCAGAACGTCGACTGGGCCAGCGCTTTACCGATTTCCGATTCGATACAGAAATCGATGTTTCAGAAGAACCTGTCCAATCCGAGGAACATACTTTCCGCGTTGAGACATTTGCCGATAATCTGGATCCCATGGCATATTGTATCGAACCCATGCCTGATGGATCTTTCCTCTTAACGGAGCGAGAACGCGGGCTATCGATTATCTCTGCCGATGGCGTGCAGTCTGAGTTGATCAGCGGAACGCCCCATACAGGTGATTCAATCGAAGTCATGGGTATTAAGTATGGCGTTGGCTGGCTGCTGGATATCGCCAGACACCCGGATTACGAAAATAACGGCTGGCTTTATCTGCACTACACTGATCTGTGCCCCTCGGGATGCGTGGATACTGAACCTCTGGATACCTCGATGAACCGACTTGATCGGGGACGAATAAGGGACGGTGAGTGGGTGGATGTAGAAACCATCTGGCAGGCAGATGAAGCCTGGTATACGAGTCGAGCAGATACCGGTGCGGGCGGTCGGATTGCCTTTGACGATACCGGTCATGTCTATATCAGTGTCGGGATGAGAGGCAGATATGGCCCTCAGGATTTGAGTAATCCATCCGGTAAGATCCACCGGGTTAACGATAATGGAACAGTCCCTGCGGATAATCCCTTTGTTGTGACCTCCGGTGAGTCTTCAGAAGAAATACCATTTACCCAGCAGACAATCTGGACATACGGGCATCGCAGTCCACAGGGACTCGAATGGAATTACAATCAGCGTCTGGTCTGGAATGCCGAGATGGGACCGAGAGGTGGTGATGAGATTAATGAACTGCTATCCGGGAGGAATTACGGTTGGCCCTATTTCTCTCTTGGACTCGAGTACAGTGGTTCGGACGTGGAGCGTCACAAGGCCAAGAATATTGAATTCGATACCTCAACGATCGAGCAAACACTGGTCGATATAACGCCATCGCCAGCGGCATCGAGCTTTGCCTTTTACAACCATGATCGATTTGCCAACTGGAAAGATAATCTCCTGTTGGGTTCACTGAAGGGAAGTTCTCTGTTCCGTTATGTATTCGACGGCAACAAGGTAGTGCATAAAGAAACTCTTGTTAAGGACCTGGCTCGTATTCGCGATGTTGAGATTGGATATGATGGATTCGTCTATCTGCTACTGGAAAACAAAAACGGCGGCAGGATTGTCAGGCTGGTGCCGACAGCCTAGTTGCTCGCGTTTATTCAGTCATTGATGCGGACCATCGTTTTGCCGAAGTTCTTACCGGCCAACATGCCGATAAAGGCTTCGGTGCAACTATCGAGCCCGTCCGTAATACTCTCCCGGTACTTCAGATTTCCTTCTTTGATCCATCCGGCAAGCGTTTGCAGTGCGATCTCTGCTTCAGGATGTTTTGAAGAAAGATTGGAAAATGCAAAGAAAGCAAAACCGTCCGTGCTGCCATCTTTACCCAGTACGTTCAGACCTTCCTGACGAAGTCGCTGAAGCGGTGTAGCCCGCTGCTCATTTTCAGCAAGGTTGTAGTGCGCGACGTATCCGCAGATGGGTACCCTCGCACCCTGGTTTAAAAGGGGAATAACAGCTTCCAGCACATCCCCACCGACATTCTCAAAATAGACATCGATACCATCGGGTGCAGCCGCGGCCAAATCTTTCGGGAGTTGACCGGCTTTATAGTCGACGCAGGCATCAAATCCCAATTCATCCACGCAGAAGGCACACTTTGTGGGGCCACCTGCTATACCTACTGCTCGTGCACCGTGAATTTTTGCCAGTTGACCAACAACCTGACCGACTGCGCCACTCGCCGCGCTGACAACGACCGTCTCACCAGGCTTAACCTTCGCGACATTCAACAGACCTTCGTAAGCCGTGTAGCCGGTCATGCCGAGGATACCGAGTGCAGTTGATGAGGGGCCAAGTGAACCATCCCACTTCTGTATTGGCATCTGTGGATTGCCCCATTGAACGTCCGATGCTGTGGCAATACTGTATTCCTGCCAGCCATAGTAACCGACAACAAGATCACCTTTCTGCCATGAGTCAGTTCGCGATTCAACGACCTCGGACACCGTGCCGCCGATAACTGTCTGGCCCTCGCTATTATCTGAGGCCATGAAACCCGACCGCATGTAAGGGTCGAGGGTAAGCCATTTTGTTTTAAGGAGCATCTCACCATCGGTTAGCGCTGGCAGTTCTTCAGTGATGGTTTTAAAATCCGATAACTGTGGAACACCCTGGGGTATCCTGTCGAGTACAATTTTTCGATTCGTTGCCTTTTTGTTCGTTGCCTTTTTATTCGTTGCCATAGTAGTCATTCGTTTGAACAGGTTCGGACTATACAACAAATTCCCCTGATCAAAAGAACCAGATCAATACAAGGGGTGGTTTATCTGACTTTGAAATGGTGAATTTATCAATCCGGGTGGGTGCCTGCATTTCCAAGGTGTTGAATATAAAGTGAAAAATATTTGGCATAGGAATTGCGAACGAGATAACTTCTAGAAAAGGGATGGAATTTAACTTCGATGTCTGACTCCAGTATTTGGCGAGACCTGTCTGAAATAAGATTTGGTTATGTCTTGTTGATTGGCGCTTGTTTAGTTGGTGGCGCGATTTATCGCGTGGATGTCAATCTGGATGGGGAAGACCTGCAAGAAATTGAAGAGGTCCGGTCAGCCATTGAGACTTACCAGAACGAGTCTCGAGATGATCCTCATAATGGCTTCGACGATCAGGATTTTGATGGGAACGATTTTGATCGAGGTGACTTTGATGAATTAAAAGAAGAACTCAGGGAAAAGTTGATTGAGAATCAAAAAATCGTTCACATTGATGTCGGGAAAAACACCGAGGTCAATGTCCAAAGAAATATCCACAATGTAATTAGCGCCAAGAAAGCCGATGGTTCCGACATTTTTGATTTTGTCGAAAATGCGGACTTTTCCTCACCCAGCGCCTGGGGGGAAATTTCCAGCATTATCTCCCAGGGGGTGGATGACTGGGAAGCCAGGTTGGAAATGAACAGGACATTCATTGCTACCCTGGACAATGGCATGGCCATGGAGGACGTATTGGAAAAACTGGGTCCGCCGGACTACTCGAGAAAATTTGATCATGACGTTGATATTCTGATGTATCGCACCAGAGACACCCGGAATGATCTGATGACGACAGTAGATGAAACAAGCCCGCTTGTTTTCCAAAATCAAAGACTTGTTGGTTTGAGTGAATCTGACGACTGGGCTGACAGTACCTGGAAGAATGCGAATACAGAGACCTTCAAGACCGATCAGGCGAACAATGCCATTGGCATTTCAAAGATAGAAGAGAACCAGAATCGAGATGAGATTGTCGCAATGCTCGGTCGACCTGATTTTGTTGATATACCCGCAGAGTCATTTGAAATCTTATCCTATCGTACTCACTCTGAATCCCTGGATGGATTTACCAGTCGTGATGAAAGCACATCATTGTTGCTAAAAGACGGTGTTCTGCTGGCCAAGAGCATTGACGAAAATTAGACGGTTAATTTGGCGTGATTCAGTTATCGATCTAATGAAGTGAATGATGTCCTTCACGCATCCATAGAAATTCCTCCTTCCTGAACCTGATTGCCTGCTACGGTTAGCCAGAAAGCTCACTATCAAGTTAACCTGCATTCAGGGATAATTTCCCCGATATTAAGGTTTCGGTCAGAGCATCATCACCAAAGGATAAGATTCTGTGAGAACAATTATAGACCTATCTCTCATTCGTCTAACAATTCTACTGTGTTTGACGGCGCACACGGTTGCAGCTAAGTCGGAAGAAAGCACAAATTATCTAATTGGTGCGGGAATGGCTGATGTCACCGGTCCTGCCTATGGCAGCCCAATGTGGGGATTTGGAAAAGCAGGTCAGAATACCCAGGGTATTCATATTCGATTGAAATCCCGAGCTTTTATCTTTGTTGATCCTGCAAGCGGTAATCGACTTGTGCTCACGAGTGTCGATATAGGCAGCATAGAGCATAATGTCGTGCTGGAAGTCGTCGATCGATTGCAGGAAAGATTTGGCGATGTTTATTCGCTGGATAATATTATTCTTACTGCCACCCACACCCACGCGGGTCCGGCAGGTTACTGGCACTCACGTACCGAATTTGGTCTTTCTGGTTCATTCTACAAAAAACACTTCGAACGTATCGTTAGCGGTATCGTCACTTCAATTGTTCGAGCACATGAAAATATTCAACCGGGTCAGATTCTGATCAACAAGGGGCAGGTTGAGGGAGCAGGCGCTAACCGCTCCATGGCTGCCTATAACGCTAATCCTGCGGAGGAGAGGGCGCGTTATGAAAGCCCGATGGACAAGGAGATGACGCTGTTAAAACTGGTGGGTCCCGGTGGACCAATCGGACTTGTGAATTGGTTTGCAGTTCATCCAACTTCCATGACCTACGACAACCTGCTCATTTCTGGCGATCACAAGGGCTATGCTTCTTCAGTATGGGAGATAACCGAGCAGGTGGATTACGAGAATAACCAAGGTTTTATCGCTGCGTTTGCCCAGTCAACACCTGGTGATGTGACGCCCAATCTCAATCTGGACAACACGGGCCCCGGCGAAAATGAGATAGAAAGTACTCAGATAATCGGGCAACGCCAGTTGGATGTAGCACAGCGTCTCTACAGCGAAGCAAAGGAAAGTGTATCCGGCCCTGTGGACATTCGCCGCACCTATATCGACATGTCCGATGTAAGCGTCGGCGATGAATATACCGGTGCTGGTGAGCAGAGGACTTGCCCCTCGGCGTACGGTTATACCTTCGCAGCAGGTTCAACGGAAGATGGTGGTGGACACTTCCTGTTCAGAGAAGGGATGACGGAACAAAGCTGGTGGTTGGACATTGTCATAAGGTGGGTAACCGGCGCAGAAAAATGGACCCAGGCAGTGAAAGACTGCCAGGCCCCGAAGGCAATATTGTTCGAGACGGGTACAGGAGATATTCCACTACAATCACAAATCAGATCTGTGAGCGTTGCTCGAATAGGATCACTGGCAATTGTGGCCATGCCTGCAGAGATCACAACGATGGCAGCTCGGCGTATTAAAGAGACAGTTCAGCAAAGCCTCGGGTCGTGGGCGAAGCATATTGTTATTGCCGGTTACTCCAATGGATATGGCGGTTATGTTACGACACCCGAAGAATATGAAACCCAGCAATATGAAGGTGGGCATACCCTGCACGGCAAATGGAGTCTGCCAGCGTATCAGCACTTAATTTCATCTGTTGCGAGTGCGCTTGATTCTGGTTCAGAGGTACCAAATGGCCCTGTCTATGATGACTGGCGAGGAAGATCTGCCTCCAAAAGCCTGGTGGGAGATCTGCCAGATGTGCCGCCCGACGGTTCTATATATGGAGATACGCTGCCGATGCAAAGCCGGGTATTTAATACGGGGAGCGAGGTCGCAGCGGAATTTTGGTCAGGTAATCCATCTTCTGATTACCGAAGTGGCAATAATTACCTGTACATACAAAAACAAACCAACGGCACCTGGCAAACAATTCACGGCGACATGGACTGGTCGACCATTGTTCGTTGGCGGGAAGAAGAAAAAGGTATGATTGCTCGCATTATCTGGCGTATCCCCGAAAACACAGCCCCTGGGATCTATCGTATTAAACACTTTGGTCAGTATCGAAAAACGCCTGGGCAAACGGAAGAATTTGAAGCACTATCAACTGAATTTGAAATTATGAGTAGATAGGTGCAATAAGAAGCAGGATTCTCTGGTTGCCCCTGATTCCTGATGTGAACACAGGAAAACATCATCTCGTAGATATAGCCTTAAAAGAAACGATCTGTTGAGACATGATCAAGAGCAAGCCGTCTATCAAGAAATACCTGGTAGTTAGCGAGGGTTTCGGGTTTTCTCCACTAACAGATTAGTAATGGTGATGATCAACATTAAAACACCAATAGAAATCAGAACCTGTGTTCGACCAAGCACCGGAAGCAAAGCAAGACCGACGCTAAATACCAGTGCGATAAAACCAATCCCGAACCACAAACTGGATCGATGTTCATCTGCTACCCAGTCTGTCCTGAACTCCTTTAATTGACGGCCAATAGGTTTGATAAGTATTAGAAATAAGATGGTCACCAACGCAGAGGGTAGCCAGACGTCAAAAAGAATTGCTGTTGCAATCCCGTTTGTCATCGCATGAGCAACTATCGAAGGTATGATCGAACCCGTTTTTTGTGCCAGATAAGTCCACGATATTGAACTGATTATGACCGTGCCCGTGAATGCAAGCAGCATCGCATCTGCCTGTAGATACCTGGTATGCGCCAGCGCAAAAAATACTCCTGTGAGGATAACGCCAGCCATTACACCGTAGCTTTCAACCAGGCGCGTTCTGTTATATCCGCGCGACATTATTTCTTCCATAAGAGGGGGCACAAATATGCTGGTTGCCAATAACTCAATGGCAAAAGCCAGATCGATTGGTTTTTCATGATACGTCCACCATGATGCCAGCCCTTGTCCAAATGGCAGCAGATCGTGAACAGAAAACAGTAGGGCAACGAAGAAGGCTGTAAATATACCGAGTACAAAGCCTTTTTGAACCAGGAACAATAGACTTTTTCGGTTTCGTGTCAAACCAGCCTGACGAGGTGTAATTCGCCTTCGGAAATAAAGCAAGCCGAATCCGAGAATCGAGGTGATGCCGATTCTTAGAAAGATTCTCAGACCTGCATAAAAGTTGATCAGGATCGGATTGGCGTTTCCTTCCGCCACGGACTTTGGAAGGATACTTTCATAGATTGCAATGCCTATGATATTTCCGAGTGCAAGGACAAGGATAATCTCCGCCATTGCCGCGACTCTTGCGAACCAATTAGAGGTCAAAACTGGATTCATAAATCAGGGATCCGTTACTCGAGATCCATTAACTCATTTTTTCAGGATTTTTGTAAGGTCGGTTGAAGGAAGCATGAGAAAAGAACTGAGATCGCCTCTTGCCAATCTGCACCAAAGTGATTTATTTTATCGGTGAAACCCTGAACCCAAACATGAATCACATGAATATCACACCACTTGAAAGTAAAGTTTTTGGCGCCGTCATCACTGACGTCAAGTTGGGTAACCTCAGTGACAACGAGTTTGAGTCTATCAATGCCGCCTTCCTTGAATACGGATTATTGTTGTTCCCCGGTCAGTTTCTGACAACTGAGGAAAACATCGCTTTCGGAGAAAGATTTGGCGAGCTTGAATTCGGCGGTGCTCCCATGGCGAATCAGCAAAGGAATGAAGATGGCAGCTATGGTCGAATTTTCGAGTTGGAGACGCAGCGAATGCGCACCAATGTCGGAAATGAAGCCTGGCATACTGATTCCACCTACAAACCTCTCAGTAGTAAGTGTGCGATGCTATCTGCTGTTGTAGTGCCGGATGAAGGCGGCGGAACTGAGTTCGCCGATACCCGTGCGGCCTATGCAGCGCTGGATCAGGCAACAAAGGATCGTATCAGTGGACTCAGTGCCTATCATTCGACCCAGTATTCCCAGGCTAACGATGTGGGTGATTTTCCTCCCGAGGACGAGAACAGCATTTACCACGGCGAAGCCTATTTGAGACCACTCGTTAAAAAAAATCCTGAAACGGGGGTTAAAAGTCTGTTCATTGGTCGTCATGCATTTGGCATTCCCGGTTTATCGCGGGAAGAATGCCAGTCACTGTTAAAATCACTGATGGAAGTTGTGCTTGCTGATGAATCGCGCATCTACCATCACGACTGGAAGGCAGGTGATACGCTCTTCTGGGATAATCGTTGTCTGCTG
The DNA here is from genome assembly GCA_964548025.1 of uncultured Pseudomonadales bacterium. Classification (GTDB taxonomy): domain Bacteria; phylum Pseudomonadota; class Gammaproteobacteria; order Pseudomonadales; family Azotimanducaceae; genus JAHRVQ01. The sequence continues at coordinate 5,699 of CAZJRI010000098.1, read as the reverse complement.
CACCGAGCGATGCCTTATGACTACGCGAGCGCACGCGTACTGACCGGAACGCGTGTTGCAGGAGATCCGAAGAATGAGCTTGCCTATTACCCGACAGATCCTGAGGCAGAGGCTGGTCGGAAAGCACTGAGAGAAGAACTGACACTTCTGCGCGCCGAAACCGCTGACAGGATGTTCGGGGCGACAACAGCGAGTGTCGTAGAGTAGAAAGTAAAAGGAACGCCAATGAAAATTACGATGCTTGCCTATCCTGGCATGACACCACTTGATATGTTGGGACCACTGCAAACCTGGAGCATTTGGCCGGAAGCGGAGATTCAGATTGTGTGGAAGTCAACAGATCCCATTATGACCGATACCGGGATGGCAATCGTCCCGACCCATTCATTTGCGGAGGCATTTGACCATCCTGACATACTCTTCGCACCGGGTGGTACCAGGGCGACATTCGACCTGATCTCAGATGATGAAGTGATCGGGTTCTTAAAAAGAAAAGGTCAGGAAGCGAAATGGGTGACCAGTGTTTGTACCGGCGCATTGTTAATTGGTGCGGCGGGATTGTTAGAGGGGTATAAGGCAACCACTCACTGGGCAGCTCATGAAAACCTGGCAGCTTTCGGGGCGATCCCAACCAACGGGCGATATGTTATTGATCGAAATCGGGCGACCGGAGGCGGTGTAACAGCAGGAATAGATTTCGGGCTCGCGTTAATGGCAGAAATTGCGGGTGAAGAGGCAGCAAAAGTAGTGCAACTGGCAATGGAATATTGTCCCGAGCCGCCATTTAATTCAGGCAGTCCGGATGAAGCTTCCGATGAAACGGTAAAAGCTGTCAGGGATAGTCTTGCCGCGAGTATGTCCTGATGGCTCCGAAACCCGCTAACCGAAAAGGTCGATAGCAGCCTTCTCAAGATCCGCACGGTGATCAGGATGAGCAATGGCGACAAGCTCATGAGCACGATCACGATGATTTTTACCCAATAATCTGGCCACGCCATATTCAGTCACGACCATATCTGCGTAGTATCTTGGTATGGTGACCAGCGAACCTGCCTCTAGCTGCGGAACTATTCGCGAAACTGCACCATCAAGTGCCGTTGAGGGGAGCAGGGTGATGGCTTTTCCGCCCTTCGACAAGAAGGCTGCAATATGATTTTCCGGCTGTCCGCCTGTTCCATTGATCATCATAGCGCCAAAAATAGACTCAGCATTAATCTGGCCCGTAAAATCTACCGACAGGGCATTGTTGATTGATACCTGTCGATCGTTTTGCGAGATACGCCGCAGGTCCAGAATAAATTCAGGATCAAACAACTGGAATACGGGATTATCATCAATAAATGCCATATCCTCGTCACCGCCGCCACTCCATGCGGTCGCAACCACTTTACCGACAAACTGGTTCTTCTTGCTGCCGTTCAGAATACCCTTCTCTACCAGGCTGGTTATCCCCGGTGGAATCAGTTCTGTATGCATACCCAAATCTTTGCGCTCATCGAATACACCAAGTTTGACCATCAGGCTTGAAGGTTCGCCAACACCTATCTGGATGCAGTCCCCGTCATCGATCAGCGGTTTCAGGTTTTCAGCTATGGCTTTGTAGTGTGCAGGTGGTTCCACGAGTCCCAGCATGTTCCGCAGATTTGCAGGTTCAAAAGCATTTAGCAGGGGTAATAAAGGGCGCAGCCTGTCTTTTGGTACTTGCGCCACCAGCTCAGTCATCTCGTCCCGATATTCCTGTTTTACCCCATTCAATGCCTCGTCAATATCTTCCTGGGTGATTGGTTCAACCGTGCTTTCAATGAAATGATTAAATTCTGAGACGTGGGCATAGATATCGCCGTGTACCTTGATCATCGACGGATCAACCTCAGCAATCACAAGATCTGTCCGTCTTACGAGGCTGCGTTTGTACCAGTGGTGCGGACCAAAATGAACATACCCGGCATCGTTGGGCGCTGAACAGGCAACGACTGTGACATTGGGAAGTCGAGTTTCAGGCCGTTTTTCATCAAGGGCCTTGAAACCGGTAGACAGAAGATTCGGCAGGTAGCTGCCTCGCTTTTCATCATGCGTGCTACGGGCAAAATCTCCAATAAAAGTTTCAAAATCGATACTGAAAGATTCTGCACTATCCGGTCCGAACCAACCCGGATCATGAGTGGGTGCCAGCATTTGCAGACGAACATCACGCAACTCATCTCGGCGCCCCCAGAGAGCTTCGAGGATTGAATGTGGGGCTAGAATTGGCATGTTGATGGTATCGCCGCTATTAACATCTTTGACAGCCTGTTCAGGCGTCGTCAGGCGGGATTCGTAAATCTCTTTCCAGTCTTGCATGCTTACAATTTCCTCTTGGAATTTCCCTGGTTGTTCAGACATATTTTTTCAGCTTTGGAGTATATGTAGCATTGCGAACCTATACTAGAAGATATGCTGGAAGATATGGCAACCCAATAGGCAGGTATTGAATACCCTTATTAAGCACGAGGGTAATGAGCGTTTAATAAGCAATTAGTGCTCTAAGCTCAGATCATAATTACATAAGTCATCAACTATCCGCATTTGTCCCTCGTACACTCGTACCAGATTCTTTTAGAAAGACAACTACTACTAAAAGTGCATTGAAAATAGCAACGGTTTGGTGTTGAATTCGGATGCCGTTCTTCGGCGTGAATATATTCATCTAGAGGGAAAACAATATGCACCAACTTCAGATAACCTGGGTCACCAGGTTGGCGTCGCTTGCAGCGGCGTTATCACTAGGGATATTCGGCGCAGTACAAGCAGTGGCCGAAGAGGGAGAGGCGATGGAGGAGGTCATCGTTACAGGTTCCTATATTAGAGGAACGCCAGAAGATGCGGCGTTGCCAGTAGACGTGATCAGCTCTGAGGAGCTTTTCAGTCGAGGCAGCCCATCAGCACTGGATCTTATTCGTGCCATGCCGTATGTCGGCGCAACCATGGGTGAAACCAATCAGTTCGGGGCCAATCAGGGTACCATTGGTACCGGCAATGTTAACCTGCGTAGCCTTGGTGGCATGCGCACGTTGGTTCTAATGAATGGTCGGCGAACCACCTACACGCCAGCCGAAGGGCCTGCTGGCGTTGATACAAATTTAATGCCGATTGCAGCGATTGGTCGAATCGAGGTGCTGAAAGATGGCGCCGCAGCGATTTATGGATCGGATGCGATCGCTGGTGTTGTTAACTTCATCACCCGGCGTGATCTGGATGGCTTCGAGATCAATGGCGACTTTCGCCATATTGATGATGCCGACGGCGACTGGAGTGGCAGCGTCAACTGGGGATGGCAGGGCGATGATTCAAATATCCTGATTTCCTACGCGCAGCAGTACCGTTCGGAGCTGAAATCAACGGATCGCAGTTGGGCTAATCCACATTACCTGACGAACCCCACCGGCTGGTCTGGCTTCGGACATCCAGGCAGTTACTTGATAAAAGACGCAGCAGGAGACACTCTGGGCTACCAGGTGGATGCGAATTGCAACGAAATTGGCGGCTACAATGATGGGGTGGCGTGTCGTTACTCCTACATTCCTTATGACAATCTGGTCGACCAAACCGAAACACAACAACTCTTCGGCGAGCTTAATGTTGAGATCGCACCAGGTACGGAATTCCACGTAGAAGGCCTTTGGGCTGACACGGAAATGCCTGAATACCGAACCTCGCCTTCATACCCGCCCACCTCAGGTCCAAATGGCCCAGGAGCATTTCAGTTCTCAGTTTTTGACGACGGGCCAACCAAGTTCTCCAACAACCCTGGTGCGCTAGTTGCGTTGCAGCAGGCCGGGATTCCACAGGCAACCATCGATGCAACAAATGAACTCAACATGTTCTTGTGGCGTCCCCAGGCCTGGGGTGGTGTACCACAACTAACAGGTGGTAACGGTGGTCAGATCAACCAGAACGTCTACGACATGGCAAGGGTATCAGCAAGTTTGAAAGGTACCATTGAGAGTGGCTTTGCAGATGGCATCGGTTGGGATGTAGCCGTCACCTACTCTAATTCGACCATGGGTCGTACTGGTGTCGACACCATGATCACGCGTCTGCAGGATGCGATCAATGGTCTTGGTGGTGCCAACTGTAACGGTATCCCGTTCGGTCAGGCAGGCTCAACCTGTCAGTTCTACAATCCATTTTCGAATGCCCATCCGGCAAATTCGGCTTATGGAAATGTTAATCCTGGCTATGTACCAGAAAATGCCAATACAGCGGAAATGCTCAACTGGATGATCGAGCGCTGGAATGTCGAGCAGGATCAATCACTGCTCGTTGTCGACGCGGTTTTTGATGGTGAGATCAGCGGCATCGACTTACCTGGTGGTAATATCGGTTGGGCACTGGGTGCCCAATATCGAAAGACGGAGTACCAGACCAAGGTCGATAATCCACTGGCAAACTCTGAGATCACACCGTGTCCCATACCCGGTGATACATCTTGTTCGCTGCCGACTGGTCCGTTTATCTTCCTGGGTCAGTTCATCAACCAGTCTCTCGAAGATAACGTCGTTTCCTTCTTTGGCGAGTTGGCAGTTCCGCTTCTCGACAATCTGGATGTTCAGATGGCTGTTCGTTATGAAGATTATGGTGGCTTGACTGGCGACACGACGGATCCGAAGATTTCCGTACGTTGGCAGGCAACTGAGAACCTGGCATTTCGTGCCTCCGCCGGTTCTACATTCCGCGGACCGACACCGGTCAACATTGCGCTTCGTGCAACAGGTCTGCAGCCAATCCCGGCAGCGGCCCAGCAGTATCGATCAATCGATTTCACCGGTAACCCGGCTCTGGAACCCGAAAAAGCGGATACCTATAGCCTTGGTGTTATCGCCGAATTTGGCGGCTTCCGCGCTATTGTCGACTACTGGAACTACGATTTTGAAGACCAGATCACTTCAGTACCTTTTACGCCGGTTTCAAATGCTGTTGGTAACAGCGCGGCTGGTACCACTGGTGCTCAGTTGGCAAATTGTGACCACCCGCTGCGATACCTGGTCATTTTCGACCAGAACAATACCTGTACACAGGGTGTGACAACCGGCAACCAGATGCAGCGCATTGCGGCGCCTGTTGTGAATGGCACCACCGTAGAGATCGCGGGTATCGACGTCTCGTTGTCTCATGATTTCGGTGAGGTATGGAACGGCCTGCTTTCTGTCGGTTTTGATGCGACCTTCGTTGATAAATATGACGTCGGTGCGTTTTCGTTCGGTGGAGTCCCAATTCTGGGAGCCTATGACGCCTCCGGTCTTGCGAACTACACACGTTTTCCGGGTGCGGTACCGGAGTTCAAGGGTCTCGGGCATATCAATTACGCCACTGGTCCCTGGAACGTGCGATTTGAAGTACGCTATGTCGAGGGTATTACAGACGAACGTCCATCTCCCAGCGTGAATGATGCGTCGGGTAACCCCGTATTGATCACCTATGGCAAGAAAGTGGACGACTACACCTCCGCTAACTTGTACGTGAGCTACGAGGCCCCATGGGAAACCACTATCTCGTTGTCGGTCGTGAATATAGCAGATGAGGATCCATCGGAGGCTCGGCATCAACTGAGCTACGATCCGTATTTCGGAGATCCGCTTGGTCGGACCTTTGAACTGGGATTCAGGAAGACTTTCTCTACCAGGTAATAGAACCGAGAGTCTACGATTAGAGTCGCGGAC
>CAZJRI010000097.1:0-20041 GCA_964548025.1 uncultured Pseudomonadales bacterium | reverse complement strand
AAAACTCTTTCCTTCTCCAACCACATTTCCCGAGTCGTTAGCTGCATATGCGCGGTAGTAGTAGGTCGTACACGCCGACAACCCCGTCAACGTTTCGTTAAAGCTAACCGTGCTGTTTCCAGCACCCCGATTCCACGACGATGTGTTGTTTTCGTAGGCGGTGGTTGTACCCCATTGGAAGTTTGACGAAGTCGTCTGACCATTCGGATTTACCTGGCCGTTAAGCGTAACCGAATCGGCACCTAGGTAGGTTGCTGATCCAGTAATTACATGGGGTGGTGAAGCTGAGCTGACAGCACTAAATGTAAGCTGAACACTGTATTCACCTTGGTTCCTGAGATTTATACTCAATACGTAAGAGCCTGGATCAGCAATATACTCGATATGGAAATTAGTACCATAGCCTGAATCATCATCGCTTGCCCTCGTGAATATGTTCTCAAAGAGATACGCTTGAGTATCAACGGCGCCAGTTGTAGTTATCGAAAGTGTTCCCGGTTCTGTTACTTCAATCTGAAATTCGTCGAGGTCTACGAACTCAGACGACCCACCACCCCGAAATTCTGCAACACAATCTATGCTGGAGTTCAGAGCAATAGGTGTTCTATTACCGAGACTCCCACACACATCACTATCTTCGCTGTCATACTCAATGACATATCCGCTGCTGTTGCGAATATTTCTCGGGCCATCGTTCCAGACTATTGTCGATGTAAGATGGATGGTAAATTGCCCGACATCTTCCACCTCGTCGTTATTGTTTGGTTCACCATTGCCCCAGTTCGTATAAATTAGATCTTCACCTGTGATCCATTCCCATCCTCCACCCGGTTCACCATTGCCTGGTAGCTGGTGCAATCCTATCCATTCACCGTGTAAGTCTCTACCACCGAGATTGTCGTATATAAAATCCTGTTCTTCCTGCGAAGTGATTGTTACTAAGTGTCCCTTTAAACCATTGAAGTATCGTGTTTCAGCCTCGGTACGCGCTCTTGACCAGTTGTACCCTTCTGATCTTGTAACACGTTCATAGTAGTGGCCGTTGGGACCTTCTATGGGAGTTCCATGGCTTTCGATACAACATAGAAGGAAGGAAAGGAGAAGAACAATTTGGGCATTTGCATTGAGCTTGATCAAAATCTTTGACTCGTCACAACACTTCAGATACAGGAGACACCAATATCGCCTGCATTGTCAATAGAAGACAACTCGGTAATGGTTATATGGAAGGGGGATACTGTGAAGCTCTCCTACAGAAATTTCATCACAACTGCAAAAGTCATCCTGTCAATTCTGAATAAGGGTTTATAGCTAACCATGATGTAAGTTGGATTTTGTTGAAAAAGGGTCTTTGTGCTTCTTATACTCATCCGCACCCTGGCACGCTACACCACACCAAATTCTAATAAAGTACCAGGAGACATAGATGCAATTAGTCGACTCGATTAGACAGAGACGAAGTATCCGTCAGTTTTTACCCAAACCCGTACCCGACGAAATCATCAAAGATATCATCTCGGAAGCAGTTTGGTCGCCTTCCTGGGGGAATACCCAGCAATGGGAGATGATGGTGGTCACTGGTGACAAGCTTTCAAAACTCAGGGAAGAAAATAAAAAAGCCCTGTTTGGCGGTCAGATAGCTCAACCTGAGATTCCTTTCCCTGAAGTGTGGCCGGATGCTCACAAGACCCGGTACGGGGAGGTTGGGAAAGCCATGCTGGAATCACAAGAGACGGATCGTGATGACAAGGAGGGCCGCCTTCAAAACACAGGTCATATGTTTTCCTTTTTTGATGCGCCTGTCCTGCTCTACTTTATGGTGGATAAAGAGCTGTCATTGGAATATGCCGTTCTCGATGTGGGACTGATTCTGCAGAACGTGAGTCTTCTGGCTTGTGACAAAGGGCTGGGGAGCTGCATTATGGCTGTATCGGTCATGTATGCCGATATTGTTCGGGAAATACTTCCCGTTCCTGACAATAAACGTCTCGTTATTGGTACTGCCCTCGGGTATCCCGATCTTGAAGCGCCTGTTAACAACTTCGAACGACAACGAGACCTGGAGCAGGTTGTTACCTGGGTGTCCTGAGAGTTCCAGAGCTATATAGGTTTATTCAGTGTCCCCAGTTGTACTGTTCTCAAAGAACTCGATTCGAATTATGTAATCAAGATAATTGCCTATCCATCAGTCTACAATCAGATGGTTGACCCAAAAGAGGAAGAACCGGAGAAATTCTTTCTCGATGACACCTGGGTAGATGGCCCTTTATGGAAAGTTATGGGGGAATACCAGGCATCGATGGCAAAAGACTCCGGCGCTCCAGATGCTTAAGTTAAAGGTTATCTTCATTTAAGCATACAGCGTCAGAAGAAAGGCCTCATGATATTCCATGGGAAAGTAAACACCCCAGGAAGCAGTTACAGGACTAATCGCTCATTGATTTTGCGGCTTTCTGTCTTCTCCCCTTAGTTCATCTGGTTGGTATTCGACCAGTCAATCGAGGTGATCATGGAGATCTGCATATTGTTGGATGATGATGGTTTTAATCGGTGATACATACCTGAAGACGAACCGGAATGCTCATTTTAAGATGGTAATAGTGCTGAAGGGTAGGGGTGCCGGGAGGCTGCGCGCCCTGGTTCAATTTGTCTGGGGGCACAACTTCTAAACAGGCACACCCCATTGCCTTGCCGCAGGTAGAAGTAATTCGCGTATCAGCGACTCCTTAAAACCGTACTTGAAGATAAACCAGAATTTTTCAGGTCCGTACTTGCTGACAAGTCGATTCAGTCCGTGGATGATGCGCTCAAGATTCTGCCGCTGCTCATCATCGGTTGCGGGGTATTTAGGCATGAAGACCATCTGTATGACCTTCCCGGCATCTATCAGGGTATCGAGCACTTTTGATTCCCACTGCTCATCATATTCAGGGGCGGCACCTGCACCTGGTATCCATTGAATTGCACGGATTTTCTCAACGCTTGCAACCTGGGGGGCAGAGTAAATAGCGTCGGGTCCGTCCAGATGATAGGTCACATAGTCAAAACCTGCAGCCTGTTTCTCAATATAGGGCAGGGCGAATTCCGCAAACAGATCAGGGTCCATTAGCGCGGCAAAGTCGCACTGGATCTTGCAGGTACGACCCTGACCGAATGGCTCAAGATAGGTACAGATATTGAAGCCCTGCTCATCACTGACTTCCGCGTGCACCCGATCATAGTACTGGGTATAGAGATTGGTGATGTTTTCCAGATGGTCATGGGCAAGGGGTTTGCTCTCATCATCCATAAGGTCATAAATCAGGGGCTCTGATCCTCTTAGTGATGCAAGCGTATCCAGACCTTCGATAAAATCCGGAATTGCGACATAGAATCCGTGATCTCTGCCAACGCTTGCGGTCTTGTTGATCAGATCAAAGTGCTTTTTCCACCACTTGTTCTCCTCGTCAAAAACAGGGAGTTGGTCTTTCAGGCTGCTTAGTTTCTCCTTGTACCAGACGGTTACCCAGTCACAGACAATGGGACTGCCCAGGTAGGCAGCGAGACTTCCTGGTCCCAGGTCTACCGATACATGGGGGATACTGTCTCCCAGAAACTCGCACTTTGATAGCAGGGACAGACGTTTGGGAATGACATATTCCGGGTCAAGCCACATCGTTTCCAGATCGGGTGGGAGTCCGGGTGATTGTTCATGTTTGCGCGGTTTTTCTCTCTTTGCATGAATGCTGACGAGTGGTCTGCCGAGATTTTCACCTTGCCAGAATCGGTTATAGGTTTCTTTTCGTTCCGCAAGGTTATCTACGTATTCCGAGTCTTTCACGAGCCTGCCTGGCACATTCCCTGGCATGGGTGTGCAATTGGAAAGTCATCTACATCTGCCAGCTCCCATACTTGCAGAAAATGGGATCAGCTTCAATTTTAATGAATACGAGAACTACAGCTCACCTACTGGGTGGAGTCCTACTGGGTGCAGTCCTGCTGAGTGTAGTGGACGGATGTTCTATAGTTTTTGGCTGAAACAGGCAAATTGTTGTTAGGCGGTATGCCTGTCAAAATCGGTAATCGAGCCCAACCGAAATAAAATCATTGGTCCGCCAGCGTCCAAATTGAGTGTTGTCTTCTCCATGCATGAATAGGCCTCGTGCGCTGAATACCAGCGCATCGTTATACCGGTACTGGTACCCAAACCCGAATGAACTGTCATCATCTTTGAAATTGACGGAGCTAACGAAGTACAGCAGATTTTTGTCATTGAATGTGAGGTCAACTCTGGTGAGTAAACTATCAGGATGCGGGCGTGCTGCTTCACTATTATGCAATATGGCTCTAACATCTGAATCGTCCACAATTTCATGCCCGGAGTAGGAGAGTACCGGTTTGATCTCCGTGAGCCCGAGCCTGTTTGCCAGCTTTGTTTCACGATACGATACGCCTGCTATCCAACTGACAAATGTATCATCTTCATTTGAGTGTGTTTTTTGATACATGATATCAACATAATATGACCAGGCACCGCTCGTGCCATTGATACCGGCCAGACCGGTAGTTGCTGTTGGGTAGAACTTCACTGTATCTGGCGGAATGACAATACCTACAATTTTAACAACCGGGTATGCACCCGGACCGTGGTGTGCGGCGAGATAATAATCGAATCCGTTTCCGATACCCGTGTACTGTAGTAGATAGCCCCAGTCCTCCGGGAACTTATGGGGTCTATCTTCATCCTTTGCGCCAATCTGGCTGAAAAAATCCCTGTCTCCCCGGCTGTTTAGCCACCGTGATTCCCCTGGTGGATCAATGAAATCTTCATGAAATGGCAACATGGTCAAGGACAGTTCACCATTGCCGAAAAAGCGGGTAATACTGATCTGTACATCGCCGCGATCATTTCCGTCAAAGTGTTGGGGCTTACTGTAGTTCTGACTTCTGAACCTGTCGACGGGTGAATATATTTCAGCATAGCCGAGTTCAATTACGCCTTTTCCGAGCTTGATTGCCGTATTTTCCCCCTGCCAGGTCAGCATTAACGTTCTGAAGTCCACGTAAGGTGGGTCTGGGTTGATGATGCCCGGTGAAAGGAAAGCATCGTTTTCGAGGTTGGGCAAGGTTGCAGAGAAGACCAGTTCAGTCTCTAATCGAAGCGAGTCGGTGAAGTTTACATAGTTGGTGAGCGCAAGCTGTGTCCACAACGAGACTGGATCATCTGGCACATCTGTAGTGGCATTTTTCGGGTGGAAATCGACATGGACCGCCAGTCCACCGGTCATGCTGCCAAAATAGTCATTCAGCCAGCCTCCCTCAGTGTTATTGTCGGCAGCCAAAACCAGCGTTGGCAGAAAAAACAGGCATAAAAAACCCGGTAAGTTGAACCGCAATTTCTTGTAATTGTGCATTGTTTGAGTCTTGTGGCCTTTGTGAATATTTTCGATTGAAAAGATCATAGAAAAGTCCGTTTTAGAGTTCTCAATTTGTTATTAGTGATGGTTCTTCAGCTTGTTCGTGCCCCAACAGGTTAGCCATGTTGCTCATCAACTTTGCAGAGATAAACGGGTAGTTCGCCAGGCGTCTAGAAATCGAGCGCTGGTCCAGCACAAGTAGTTGTACATTTTCCTCCGCTCTTATCGTGGCGGTTCTTATGGCATCCCCGACGAATCCGATTTCACCGACGAGTTCACCTGTTGATCGGTAGGAGATCTCTTCGTCTTCACCTGATGACCCAAAATGAATGCTGACCCTGCCATTGATGACCACGTACATCTCCTGTCCCAGTTCAGCCTCACTTTCAATGGTTTCTCCTGCAATGCAGCTTCGCTCACGGCATAAAAGGACCAGCCTCTTTATCTGAAAGCGTGTCATACCGGCAAATAAAGGTGAGGTCTTCAGGGTATCCATTGGAAGTTTGACCAGAAGAAGATCCCATATATTTACTGCCCAGAGGTTACGCAATAAGAGCGGGGTGACGATAAATTCAGTTAGCAGCGCCAATATCATTGCGATAGCGGCAAGGAATCCAAACTCTCTCGTGAGGGTAAACTCAGATACCATGAGCACTGAGAATCCGGCCCCCAGCGCAAAGGAAGAGACGATTACAGGTATTGCTTCTGCCTGAACCACGTTGTGAATCACCTGGTTCATATCATCGGATTTTCTGGATTCAGTATTAAATCTGGTTAATAGATGCGTGGTATCGTCAATTGCGACACCGATTACAATACTGGCAACCATGGCTGTCGCAGGATTAACCTCTATGCCAACCAGTACCATGATGACGAAAGTAAAAACAATGGGGATCAGATTGGGCATGAGGGATACAAGACCGGCTCGCCAGGAGCCATAGAGTAGCCACATGATAGCGAATATGACACTGATGATGACCATGATCGCCTTGATTTCATTGGCCACAAGCTGACGGGACGCTTCATTCACCAGGGCATAGCTGCCCAGGATATTAACCGTCATGCCAGGGCCAAATATCTCCTGTGCACTACGCTCCAGTCGTTCGACCTCTTTGAGGGCAAGTTCTGATCCGTAGATGCTGTATCGAACGATGATATTTGCAGTGCTGGAATCTGAATTGATATAAGGCTCGAGGTCCGATCGCTGGAAAAGCATGAGGTACTGTTCAACAAGATCTGAATTATCAGGCGGGTGGAAGTAAGCCGTGTCACCATCGTGCAGCTCCTGGTTAACCAGGGATAAATGCTGTGTATGGGCCATGGCACGGTCGAATACGCCTTCACTGTTAATGCGCCGCACGAGTGTGTTCAGACGATCAAGATTCTCAGGTTCAGTAAATGCGCCGCTCTCATGCGCCTCTATCGTGAGAAAGAAGATCAACACACCGCTCAAGCTCTCTGAAATGCGATTTGTATGTTCAATGATCTTGGAATCTTGGGGGAAGAAACGCATTGGATCGGTGTTAACTGATATCCTACCCAGAATAAGTCCGCTGCCAAGAAGCAGCAAGATGGTAATTGTTGCGACCCACTTAGGATGTCTGTTAGTGGAATCATGAAGATATTTGACACAGAATGCTGCGATGGGTGCCAGGATGCTGAAGGCTTCTCGCTTTGAGTCCGCTTCCCGAGATTGTGCCGGAGATGGACCCATCAGCGAAAGCAGTAGTGGGACGCTTAGAAAAGTGACCATCGCATTCGCCAAAATACCGAACGATGCGACTATGGCGAAGTGCTGAATAATTTCCAGGTTCGACAGGATATTTGAAACGAATCCGATAGATGTGGTGAAGGTCGTAATAATGACAGCCATCGCCATATGATGTGCCATATATTGAACCGCGGCGCTTCGGTCATTGACTTCACCAGCGTCGTAGGCTTCGGTGTAGGCGGCGCTCAGGTGGATATCCTCGGTTGCACCAATTACCAATAGCAGTACCGGCAGAATAGCGGTTAGAAGATTAATGGGTATGTCCACATATCCCATAAAGCCAAAGGTCCATACGGTGCTGAGCACAGAGGTGAATACAGGCAGAAGGCTCATGGATAGATTGCGAAGTAATAGTGCAACCGTTAGAAACAGAACGACAATTGCGATAGGGCCCAGCGTAAAGATGTCATTAAGCAGGTAGGTGCGCAGATCGTTACCCACCCGCAGATTACCTGCCTGAAACAGGCTCTCGAAATCTGCAGAGTATTGATGGATAATTTCTTCAAAGCGCTCGTGGGTATCGATGTCCAGTGTCTTCTCTGTTGGCAGGGCCGGTCGAACCGTCACGGTCAATGCGGTTATGTCACCTTTCTCTCCCACTACATTCCCGCGCAACAAGGGGCTATAGAGTGCGTCATCGAGTGCCAGGTCAGCTTCACTCTGACTCGCTGGTAATCTGTCCAAGACGATTCGTGACTCCAGGGAATCGTCTATATTCCTGATGCTGGTGAGGGTGAACAGGCTATCTACTTTTTCAACCTGTTCAAGGGCATCGAGTTCATCTGCCAGGGATTGCAAACGCTCAAGTTTCTCTGGCGTGAACAGTTTTTCGTCCTGTACAAAGAAGACGGTCGTATTATCTGAACCGAATGTCGCCATCGCTTCCTGATAGAGCTGATATTTCGGACCATCGCGATCCAGTAGCAGTTCGAGTCGAGTGTCTATTCTAAGATTGGGCAAACCTGAGGCTAATATGGCGGTAACTACCAGGAGTATCAGGGATGCAAGAAGGCGATTCCTGGTCGCGAAAAGTAAGAAGCCGCTCATACTGCTCATCAGGGTTATCGCATATGACTTTTAGAGGTGATGAACCGATGAGCAAAGACGCGTTCCGGTACATCTTCAGCGGCGGAAGAGCTATCGATGGATGTAATCTTTGTTTTATGTTTCTTATCGAAATTGTCCATCAGGCGTTCTGTTGCCCGCAGTTTCTCACTATCGGTTGGCTTGATTTTGTCGGTCGTCAGACGTTTCAGCAGCTTGCCGGTTCTCCTCTGGAAATAATCAACCCGCACAACGATGTAGTTGTCTTTACGGACAAAAATCTGCCTTTTTTCATAGCCGGTTACCAGATCAGGGTTGTCAGGATAGGCTTCCAGTACAAAAACATCCTTTTCATCCAGCACCTGATCGGCCAGTCGTTCATATCTGAAGTTATCGAGTTGTTCAGCGACCAGGTCTTCAAAGGCAAAGTCTGTACCCATGAAGTAATTCATCCTGCCGCCGCTGGCAATTCTCTTCAGTTTGTTACCCATGGCCGGGAGAAAAATCCATTGATCATCATCGCCGCCTTCTTTCTCCCATGTCAGCAGGGCGACACCTTTGATGGCTTTTGGGTCATCGAAGACCAGCAGGTATTTATACAATCCACTGGCATATTGTCTGGAAAATTGTCGAAGGGTTCTGTTGGATTCAACACCCTTTTTGTCTATGAGAATCATCTCCAGTTTTTCGAGTTCTGATTCGACTTCGTGCTGACGACTGATCTCCTCCATGATTTCACGGCCCGTCATCTCCTGGGCAGTCGCATAGCCGGTGATGTGAATTGACAGGAGGATCGACAATATAGTGCCGAGAACTGTAAGTTGAAGCTGAGGTGTCGCAGATTGCATGCCAGGTACCCCGTTGTTTTTATTATGTCGACTTTATCCCTAGTACCATCAGTTTGAATATGCTCTTCATCTGACGTGCGTAAGTATTCAGTTAATCTCGAATGAGCAAACCAGTAACATAAAAATCACCGCTGTCTACCGCAAACATAAGGGTATCGTTAGTACTATTAGTGTCTTTGAGTGAACCCAAACCGGAGTATTCACCGGCTATGCTGCAGTTGGTAATTGAATCATGGATAACAAAGCTGTTTTTACCTGCGTCAATCGGTGTTATGGTGCCGTTGTGCGTACAACTCAGTGCGTCGGTGCCAGTGACGACACCACTCCTAAAGTTCAATTCAAGCCATGCCTGTCCGTCGCTGAAAGCTGTCCAATCTCCATCCAGCTTTGACAGTGAACTGCTTCGTTCATAAATATCCCAATACTGAAGATTGATATTGCCTGAATCACCCGAAGGTGACTGCCAATTTGCAACTAGCGAATTTTGTTCATTGATCTGACCAGAAATAGTAATATCGTTGGCGGATGTACCATTTAATACTGCGACCCCGGATCCTGAAAGGTCGTTGTTGGATGCGCTCAGAGTGCCGCGGAATTGTGTTCGTGTATCGATTGAAAAGAACCTGAATGCACCATCATCTGCGGTTATGGCTTCGTATTCCAGCGTCCCCTCGTTGCTCGTTATACTGCCTTGCCATATACCGCCGATTTGTGCATCACCCGCAGCAGGTGCCTCGCAAACATCTACAGGCGCTCGAAAACCGTAATTTTCTCCAACATCGTTGACACAAATAAGACCGGCCTGGCACTGGGCATCGCTGTCACAATCACCTTCGCCCTCAGCGCAGGTTGTCATATCGCAATAGTCATCACTGCCAACAGCAATGGGTGTGGCTGATTCTTCACAGACATCAACAACGTCCCTGAATCCATAGTTTGCCCCGACGTCATTAACGCAAACCAGACCCGTCTGACACTGACTATCGCTGTCACAATCGCCTTCACCTGCACCACACGAAACTTCATCGCAGAAGCTATCACTGCCCAGAGCGGCAACGGTAGAAGATGCTTCACATACATCAACAATTGCCCTGAATCCGTATTTTTCGCCTACATCGGCAACACAAACCAGACCTGCCTGACACTGGCTGTCACTGTCACAATCGCCTTCACCAGCACCGCATGAGATCTGGTCACAGAACGTATCACTACCCAGTGCATCCTGCGTTGGCGAGGCTTCACAGACGTCGACTATGTCTCTGAATCCATAGTTTGCACCTACGTCGTCAACGCATATGAGTCCCGAAGCACATTGGCTGTCGCTATCGCAATCACCTTCACCGGCACCGCAGGTTTTCTCGTCACAATAGGTATTGCTTCCTAACGAATCGGTGGTATCGGATGCTTCACAGACATCCACGATGGATCTGAATCCGTAGTTGGCGCCAACATCGTCAACGCATACCAGGCCGACCTGACATTGACTGTCGCTGTCGCAGTCGCCTTCCCCGGCACCGCAGGTTATTTCATCACAATAGGTATTGCTGCCAAGCTCGGCAGATTCGGCAAAGGGGGCCGTTAGAGTAATTGCCAGCAGGCAAAACTTGATTATTTGATAGAACAGACAAGTATATCTTGTTGATTTAATAATCTTTACCTCCCAATGTTCATGTTCAGGGTGACTGACCCGGAAGAGTAATACTTTATTAATACTGACTGCTTTTTTGTGCTGTAGGTTACTGCCTTTTCGTGATACCCCGTCACATTACCATAAATAGACAATCTGGCCATATCAAAGTTATGGGATGTCTTCCGTGATCGTTCAGTTTCTGAACAGCAGATGTCTGACATTTACAGGTGCGCGCGGACTTAATTGCTTTTTTGCAATCCGGAACCCTGGTAGTACAGGCTTGACACAAGTTGCGATTAGATTACTCTCGTCAATCGACAAAAGTTGAGTAGACCTTCAGAATTCAGATCTGGAAATGTCTAATCGGGGACTCTAGACGATATCAGTGCTTCTGCTGTCTTACGCGTATCTTAACGACACCATCGAGATTTACCATGTCAGAAATGACCACAAGAGAACGAATGAAACTCACGTTCGAACACAAAGAAGCAGACCGAGCGCCCATTGTCGATTTGCCCTGGGAGTCAACAATTGCCCGATGGCGTAAAGAGGGTCTACCGAAGCATGCAGACTGGGGTGAGTTCCTCAACGTCGACTGCGTCCGGAAGATTAGTGCCGATAACAGTCCCAGATATCCCATTCGTATGATTGAAAAAACTGACGAGTATCGAAGCTATACGACTCCCTGGGGAGCCACCAAGAAAGACTGGCATACCACCGGTGCACAGGGTTATCTCGACTATACCATCACGAACAAAGACGCCTGGCTTGAAGCAAAACAGCGAATGAAACCGGATCGTGATCGGGTCAACTGGGATTATCTGAAGTCCAATTACCCCCGATGGCGCGAGCGGGGTGACTGGATCAGCGCGGGTCTCTGGTTTGGCTTCGAAGTAACCTATTCCCATATGGTGGGTGAAGAGCTGTTTCTTGCAATGATGGATGACCCGGAGTGGGTTGTTGATATGGTGGACACCATGCTGGATTTGAGCATAGAACTGCTCGAGATGATTTGGGATGCGGGATATCGGTTTGATGAAGTGATGTGGTACAACGATATGGGTTTTAAAAAATCCCAGTTCATGTCAGTTGAAATGTATCAGGCGCTATTCAAAGAGGCGGATCGAAAGGCTGCTGACTGGGCGCATAACAAGGGGTGTGTGGTGTATTACCATTCTTGTGGAGATATCAATCCCCTGGTGCCGGAACTGATAGATGCAGGCGTTGATATGCTGAATCCGCTTGAGGTGAAGGCTGGGATGGATCCCCTGCACCTGAAAAGTGAGTTTGGGAAGCACCTGTCATTCCATGGGGGACTAAATGCCGTGGCTTACGAAAACCCAGGCGAGATGTGGGCCGAGATGGAAAGAATCATACCAACAATGAAAGAACAGGGTGGCTACGTCATTGGGACCGATCATTCAATTCCCAATACCGTAAGTCTGGCGCAATTTCGTGAATTCGTCACACGAGCTAAACAGTTAGGCAGCTACGAGAAGAACTGATGACCAGACCTAATATTGTATTAATAATGACTGACACCCAGCCAACGAATATCGTCGGTTGTTATTCCGGTCACGACGTTGAGACACATGAACTCGATTATTTTGCGACCCAGGGTGTCAGGTTTGATCGCGCATATTGTGCATCGCCGCTCTGCACACCGTCTCGTGCTGGGCTGTTCACCGGTATGAGTCCGTCTCGTGCTGGCGCTTATACCAATAGCCAGCCTCTTGGCGATACGATTGTCAATATGGGGCAACGCATGCAGATCGCAGGTTACCGGAGTGCCTTTATTGGCAAGTGGCACCTTGATGGTCACGACTATTTCGGCAGTGGCCAGGTGCCACCAGGCTGGGAAGGCAGCTACTGGTACGATGGCAAGAATTATCTTGTGGATCTGTCGGCTGAAGAAGCTGCTCTGTGGCGAAGGGGGTTGATAGGCGCGAAGAATTTACGCAAGCATGGTATTACCAGCGAATTTACATGGGCGCATAGAGTCAGCGATCGTGCTGAAAGGTTTCTGGCAGAACAAAGTACAGATCAGCCGTTCCTGTTAGTTACGAGCTTCGATGAACCACATCATCCGTGGACCTGTCCGCCTGAATATGTTGATCGATTTATGGATGTCCGCATTCCAATCGGAGCTTCTGCTTTTGATGACCTTGAAAACAAGCCTCAACATCAGAAAGACTGGTCAGTTGGCAGTTTTGGCGTTAAGGAGAGAACAGGCGAGTTTTACCAACCACTCATGCTGGGATGCAACGCCTATGTGGATAGTCAGATGGGGCGAGTCGCCCGTGCGGCACAATCATGGTCGAAGTCTAATGGAAGGCCTACCTGGATTATATTCACCTCTGATCATGGAGATCATATGGGTGCGCACGGACTAAGAAACAAAGGACCCACAGGATATGATCAGAATACGCGGATTCCGCTCATTGTCGTACCACCGGACGGTTACGCTGACGATACTGTAAAGGGCCTTGTTCAATCATCCGTGGTCAGCCATCTGGACCTGCTGCCGACGTTTCTGGAACTGGCCGGGTCAGAGATACCAGATACGCTTGATGGCGCATCTTTACTGGACGTGGTTGGCACAGATCAGGATCTGGACAGAGTTGCCTTCACTGAATATACCCGCTATGAAGTAGGCCACGATGGCTTCGGCGGATTGGAACCGTTAAGAATGCTGGTGAAGTGGCCCTGGAAGTTGGTTATTAATCTGCATCGCACCGATGAACTCTACAATCTGGCGGATGATCCCGATGAGTTAACTAACTGTATCAGTGAACCGGCTGCAGCAAAAGCAAGGGATACCATGCATGAGATGCTTATTGACTGGATGTACGAACACGAGGATCCGCAACGGGGTAAACCCTGGGAGGTGCGAGCCTGGCGGGATGCCAGCAGACCCGTTTGGAACAGTGATGCTCCCATGCGTCCCGTTCGCGACGATGGGGTTCGACCACCCTATTTCGACTACGATTCCGGGACGGTGACAGATGGTACCAAGGCACAATTTACCTGACATTTGAGTTTCACATTCTGCCAGAGAAAATTTTTTTGAAAATATTGAGATTGCCAGGATCTTATGGGCTAATTGCAGGGGGGTAACCCGGCACTATGGCGGGAGACAACGAGACCGAATACGTTGAAGTGGATGGCAAATGCCTTTGCGGGAACAATCGTTACCATGCTGCGGGCGAGTCCTTTGGTATTATCCACTGCTACTGCCAACGATGCCAAAAACACACGGGTTCGACATTCGCGAGCTTCATCATTTTTGCTGCTGGTAGGCTAACCTGGTCTGGTGGCGTGCCAAACCTGGGTCTCTATAAACATGACATTTCTACCAGGGCTTTTTGTCAGCAATGTGGATCCAGTTTGCCAACCCCGCATTCCGATGAAACGGTGCTGGGTAATGTGCTCGCGGGTAATATTCTTGACATGAAGCCGCCACGAGAAGAATGGCATCTATTCACGACATCGCGCTGTCCCTGGACTGAGATCCCTGACGACGCCCAACAATGGGAGACCGTCGCAGAAGAGCATAAGGCGCAAGATCCCAAATTAGCTAACCTGTCCCGGTATCTTGAAAAAGACAGTATCACAGGCAGTTGCCTCTGTGGTGAAGTCAGTTTCAAGGCTAGTACACCTATCGGTATGATGAATTGTCATTGCACGAGATGTCGTCTGTCCCGTTCGTCTGCTCATGCAACCAATCTATTTGTCAACGCCGAGGACTTCGAATGGCGTAGCGGCAGTGAGAAGGTTTCTCATTACAAGTTGCCCAATGCTGAGAGATTCGGGTCAGCATTTTGCCTCGACTGTGGTTCACTTGTGCCGAGGGTAAGCAGTCAGCGAGTGAATATTCCAGCCGGTTGCCTGGATTCTGACCCTGGTATAGTACCGAGGGGACATATCCATACAGGTTCCATGGCGCACTGGTACTCAATCGCAGACGAGCTGCGACAATGGAAAGAAGGACCCGGTTAACCGCAACGACAGGGGGCAATGGTAGTTTCCAGAAGGCATTGCCTCGAGCTTATGCCTCTGTCTCTGCAAGCATTCACAGAAAGTGATTTAATGCGTGACTCAATTGATTTCGAAGAGAGAAAGTCCGATGACAGATCACTTTGGATACAGGCTAGAAGACAAAGTCGCTATCGTAACCGGTGGTGGTGCGCTGGATGAAGGCATTGGCAATGGCCGCGCTGCAGCACTATTGTTAGATGAAGCTGGCGCAAGAGTTGTCGTTGTCGATAGGGAGATCGAGCGGGCAGAGAATACAGTTGCAATGATGGAATCGGGCAGGGGAGTCGCCATGGCTGGTGATATCACCGATGAAGAAACCTGCAGAGATATCGTGGCTCAGACTATAGAGCAATGCGGTGGGCTCAACATACTGGATAATAACGTTGGGGTCGGCAGTCGTGGCAGTGTGGTTGATGAAGATCCTGAACGCTGGGATCGGGTTATGCAGATAAATGTCTCTTCGATGTTCCTGATGAGTAAGTACGCAGTACCGGCAATAAGGGAAAGCGGCGGCGGTTCGATCGTCAATGTTTCATCGATTTCTGCGATAAGGCCTCGTGGGCTAACCGCATATTCCACCTCGAAAGGTGCGGTGATAAGCCTGAGTAAAGCGATGGCGGTTGACCACGCAGCAGATGGTATTCGGGTGAATTGTGTATTACCCGGGCCGGTATATACCCCGCTTGTCTATAGCGGTGGGATGACCGATGCTGCACGGGATATCCGTCGCAAATCGTCATTGTTGCAGGTAGAGGGGTCAGGCTGGGATGTGGGGAATGCAGTTCTGTATCTTGTCTCTGACATGGCTCGATATGTTACCGGTCAATGCCTGATCGTCGACGGCGGTGTGACTTTGAGAGGACCCGAGCGGGACACCCAGTGAACCCCGTATCACGCTAGTCTTTTACACGGTGTTTCTCGACTATTTCCTCGTTTAATTCAACACCCAGTCCCGGACCTTCTGGTGGCGTGATAAATCCATCCTTGAATTCTATTGGTTTGACAAAGATATCGCTGTGAAGCTCGTTAACGTTGAACTCCTGTATCAGAAAATTTGAAGAACAGGTGTCGAGTTGTACGGCTGCGGCAGCAGCAATTGGGCCCACATACATATGCGGCGCGATCATGGCGAAATGGGCGTCAGCAATGGCAGCGATTTTCTTAGATTCCAGAATACCGCCGCACTGGGCGACATCCAGTTGTATGATCTGGGCGGCCTGTTTTTCAAGCAGTTCAGTGAACTCATATTTTGTGACCAGTCGTTCCCCTGATGCGATGGGGATACTCGTCTGGGCTGCAACACGGGCCATTTCGTCAACATTTTCTGGTGGCACAGGTTCTTCAAACCAGTAGGGATCAAATTGCTCAAATATATGGGCACATCGAATCGCACCTGCGGTGCTGAACTGACCGTGAGTACCTATCCCGATCTCAAGTTCGTCCCCAACAGCATCGCGAATGGCACGGAATATCTTCGCGGCATGATTGAGCGTTTTCAGGGGGACGTCACGTGGAAGCGGGAACAGCGGCATGAACGGATCTATTTTGCAGGCAGTATTTCCCTCTTCGACCAGCATGGCAGCTACTTCGCCTGCCTTCTCCGGATTTTCCCAGACCCCTTCAGCAGGCATATAGGCATAAGCCCGCAATTTGTCGTGATACTTGCCGCCCAGCAGATTATAGATTGGCTGCCCGGTTGCTTTTCCAACGATATCCCAACAGGCAATCTCGATAGCTGAAAGGGCGGGGGTGTAAAAGAGCGATGGATGTCTGAAATCGTGACGTGAAGCGTAGATGTTTTGCCAGAGTTTTTCGATATTAAATGGATCCTCACCAATCAGGAACTCATCCGCCAGTTCGTGAAAAAGACTGATCTGTGGCCTTAAGTCCCTAGCATGCGCTGTGGGTCTTTCTCCGAGACCGATGACACCTTCGTCAGTGACCAGTTCGATGAATAGCCATTTTGTGCCTCCTCGATAGGGTTTGATATTGTCGATGGCGATTGTTCTGAGTTCAACGATTTTCATTGCCGGTCCCCATATGCCTGATCGTTAAATATCCGATAATTGAATAGAAAAAGAAAGTCTTCAGTTGTGCTCCGATGAATGTCGAGGCTTCATGATTTCAAGGTCAACCGGTTGAACTACTATTGTTCTTTATTCACTTACTTCAACAATTGATCTTCAATAATTGATCTACAACAATATCGTAATGGCGAGATTACCGGCTAATGTCAACAGATCCGACATTGTCAGCGTTAATGGAAGTGGCTATGATTGCCAAAACTATAAGTCCAAAGGCTCTAATGACAATTATAATGAGAGTAGCCTGCATCCTGTTATTTCTTCTCCTTTCCACCAGTGTTTATGCGGCGAAGGAGAATTTTGACCGTTCAAAACCACACCTTAATATTGCTGTTTTGGGACATTATCACGGCGATGCAGCAGGTCTGCTCAGGCAAATGTCCGAGGTCCTTGATTCAAGAGTAAAACGTGATGATGTGACCTATCTGGATGAAGGTGATGAGTTCTCACCCGGGACCGGCTTTTTTGGTATGCCTCGGTACCTGACGAAGGTGCGACAACATCGACGACGAGATGAAATATTTCATATGAGTGGAGCAGATACTCTGAAGAATCTGTCCACTGGTAGTACTTCTGTAGACGGCGTCATACTTGTTGTCTCGGCCAGTGACGGCCCTATGCCACAGACCAGAGAGCATATCTTGCTGGCCCGCCAGGTTGGTATCCCTTCAGTCACTGTCTATATGAACCTGGCGGGACTTGAGAAGAAGGGTCGTGGTCATATTCGCAGGGCAGAAAAGGCAACGAGAGCACTGTTGACCGAGGTGGGTTATGACGGAGCGGCTATACCGGTCATCGTCGGTGGAACCGACAAGTGCCAGAATGAAAGACTGGGCGATCTCTCTGCTGATTGTGAAGAGGAAATCATTGCCCTGAACAAAGCAGTAGTTGAATCAACGCCACTACCACCCCGTGACGTGGACAAGGATTTCCTGATGGCTGTTGAAGGCGTACTGTCATTGGATGGACGAGGTACAGTTGTGACCGGCATGATCGAAACCGGCACAATTAAAGTAAAGGATGCGGTGGATATTGTCGGTTTTAGCAGCAACCCGGTCCGAACCGAAATAGAAGAGATATTCAGTCTTGATGTTTCTGTTCCCCAGGGTGAAGCCGGTGACGAGGTAGGTCTGGTGCTCCGGGGGATCGAAAAGTCAGATATCAGGCGAGGTATGGTTATTGCGAAGCCTGATTCTATCCAGGCGAGTTCTCTGTTCAAAGCCGCGCTTTATATACTCGAAGAAGAGGAAGGCGGTAGGCAGAAACCCTTTATTAACAAGTTCCGTCCATCCTTCTACCTTCGAACAACAGATATCACCGGCGAGATTACCCTTGAGAGTGGCAGAGAGATGGTCATGCCTGGTGACAACGTTCAGATTGACGTACAGCTTGTGGAGCCCATGCCGATTGGTCAGGGGCTGCGGTTTGCCATACGGGAAGGCGGTAGAACCGTAGGCGCAGGGGTTGTAACAAAGATCGTGGACTAGATTTAGCTGTTGGCAATATGTTCAGCGGAATAAGCATTATCACAAGGCGCACCAAGAGGCGCTTTCTGATTGAGAATATTAGCGTAGTACTTAATTCCCTCTCCTGAAGGAACCGAGCAGATGACTGTTAAATTAATTGTGATGCAATTCTTGATTCTGGGGGCAGTGTTCAACACATCGTCTGCTCATGCCCGACCAATCAATGACACCCACCTTGCTGACGAATCCAATACGTCTGAATGGCTGGCATATGGGCGAACCCATAGTGAACAGCGTCATAGTCCACTTAAGCAAATCAATGCGAAGAATGTTGCCAGTCTGAAGGTTGACTGGTTTATGGACTTGCCCAACGATGCTGGGCTTGCGGCCACGCCACTCGTCGTTGAGGGGGTAATGTACTTTACGGGGTCTCGCAATATCGTACGGGCCGTCAATGCAGTCAGCGGAGAGGTGATCTGGGAATATAATCCAAATATAGAGGCCACAGCGGGAGAACGACTGAAGGTGGCTTACCTGCACGGCAGTCGGGGTGTAGCGTATTGGAATGACAAGGTATATCTGGCAACAAGGGATGGACAGCTAATTGCTGTCAACGCCAAATCCGGGCAGGAAATCTGGCGCGTGATGACCGTGGATCCAAGCAAGGCCCTCTATATCTCCGGCGCGCCCAAGGTATTCAAAGGCAAAGTATTGATTGGCAACGGTGGCACTGAAAACGGGGCTAGTCGTGGTTATGTGACAGCCTATGATGCTGAAAGGCCTGGCGTTTTTTCATCGTTCCAGGCAATCCGGCAGATGGATTTGAAAACAAAGCCATGGAGATGGCTGCAAAAACCTGGAAAGGTGAGTGGTGGAAGTATGGCGGTGGCGGCAATGCCTGGCACGGGTTTACCTACGATCCTGAATTTGATGCGCTTTATATCGGCACTGGTAATGGCTCTCCATGGAATCAGAAAGTCCGGAGTCCCGGTGGTGGTGATAATATCGCTGGCATTACCAGACAACGCCCGGCGAAACCTGGGATTACAATTCCAATATGGATATCGTCCTTGCTGACCTTACGATAAAGGGGCGAAAAGTAAAGGCGCTCATGCATGCGCCAAAAAACGGATTCTTCTATGTCATTGACAGATCCACGGGCAAACTGATATCGGCAGAACCCTTTGTCGAAGTCAACTGGGCCACAAAGATAGATCTAGCCACCGGCCGTCCGGTGGAGGTGACAGGTGCCCGCTATAAGGACGGGTCGGCTGTCATCACGCCGGGGCCGTTGGGTGGTCACAACTGGCCTTCCATGTCTTTCAACCCTGAAACGGGCCTCGTTTACATTCCGACGATTCATCAGGCTTATAGTTTTGTTGATGATGAGGTTGATCTTGAAACCTGGGAGTCACCAGACTGGCGCTCAAGTTCACCAACAGAGGGGGTCGCTGTCTCTGCTGTCGAGGAGGAATATAAACCAGGTGTATCCCACGGATCATTGCAAGCCTGGGATCCTGTCAATCAAAAACAGGTCTGGGAGGTTGGATTACCTGTTGCCTGGAATCCCGGCACTTTAACAACATCAGGTGATCTCGTATTCCAGGGCCGGGCGGATGGAGAATTCGTTGCCTATCATGCATCAACAGGTCAGGTACTCTGGCGACGCGATCTAGGGCTTGGCATCGCTGCGCCACCGATAACCTATTCAATTGGGGGGCGTCAATATGTTTCGCTACTGGTCGGCTGGGGTTCTATCTATGC
>CAZJRI010000096.1:0-20457 GCA_964548025.1 uncultured Pseudomonadales bacterium | reverse complement strand
GTCTCTTAGGCAATCAGGCTAATTGGTCCACATGGTGCTGACGGGGTACAACCGTCTTCCATGAGAATCGCCGGACCAAAGTGAAGGCCAACCTTCACTGATATCTGAACCGTCTCTCCCTGGATACCCTCAGATATTTCTTCCTGGATGCTCTTAGCAGCTCTTACGCAATCGTTTGCAGATGAGAACCGGCACATAATCTCGTCACCAATCGTCTTGATCTTATGCCCCTGATACATTTCTGAAACTTTGGCCATGATGTCGAGTGTTTTGTTTATTATTCGTTCAGCATCAACGTCACCGAGCGACTCATATAGCTTTGTGCTACCGGTCACATCAGCAAACATTACTGCAACTTCAACGCTCTCTCTGGCCATTTACGAAAACCCGCGGCTCCCAATTGAATGGAGGGATACCAAGAATATCGCTAGTTCCATCCATTTTCCACCGTTTCTAAAGTCGAAATGAAAATTGTTCGATGTTGAAAAGGAACAAGATAGCTGGTCCTTGGCAACAGTAGCAATATATGGCTAGATGCTTCAAAATCGAAAATCGTGCAACGTTTCTGGAATAACACTCTTCCATCACAGTGGATAGGAGCCTTAATTGCATCAGTTCGGCGCTGGAACCCATATTGGCCAACGGGATAATAATGAAGACAGCTATGTCTGCGATGAAGACAAAGAGCTCTGGATAGTAGCCGATGGGATGGGGGGACTTGGCTTTGGTGAAGCAGCAAGCGCCATTTCAACCTATACAGTAGAAACTCAGGTCAAAGAGGGCCATGGGGTAAATCAGGCAATCGAACTGGCCCACCAGAGAATCAAGGAATATGCAGAATCAGAAGGAATGGGCGTCAGTATGGGGACAACGCTCGTTCTGCTCCTCTCCCAGGGAAGCCTGTATAATGTTTTCTGGGTTGGCGATTCCCGGGCATATCTATATGACGGCAATCTGATTCAACTGACTGTCGATCATTCGTTGGTACAGGTACTCATCGACGAAGGTAAATTGACTGAAAAAGAGGCTTCATTCGACCCCAGGAAAAACGCAGTTACACGAGCACTGGGTATCAAGCAGATAGAGACAATCAGAGCCGACAGCGTCAGCGACAAATGGAGATCGAACCAGAAAATTCTGTTATGCAGTGACGGACTGACTGATTGTATATCGGATGAAGAAATAAAAAGCATCATCGATGAAGGCGCTTCAGACCAGGAGACGGTTGACAAGCTGATCAACGCAGCAGTTGATTGTGGCGGAAAAGACAATATCACTATCATTCTGGTTTCAGCGCCAAAATCCCTGCAACGACCCGATACCGACACCCACATCCCAGGCGAGACTAACGACAGTACTTACGTCCCGGAGAGTGATACACAGAGGAGGAATAAAAGCCCAGACTCCTCCCTTCAGAAGAACCTGGACATCAACAATAAGCCCGAACAACTGGAAATTGAACTATTAGACAATGAAGTCAGGAAAAGCGACAAACAAGCTAAGCCAGGAAAATCGATTTCACTGTTCTTTCTCGATTGGCAGAAGTACCTGGTAGCAGCAACACTGATTTTTACGATGGTCCTTCTGGCCAGACTAACGACCGCTGATAAGCAAGAGATGCCTTCGAATCTGTTTGGAGCCGGGAAACTGGGATTGCAGGAAATTCAGGCAGGAATTCCCATGACACGGGGCAAAATTCCCGATGTGGATCTACCCTTGCCAGGTCAGGTCATCCAGGTTGGTATCTTCTCCCGATTAGAGGGAGCAGAGACCAGGCAGAGAGATCTGAGCAAGATCGGTTTGATACCCTTTATTGAAAAACAATCCGATCACAATGGTGTGCTTTACGCCGTTCTCCTGGGTCCTTTTCACAACCCCGCTGATAAACAACTCGCTATCACCACACTCAAGAACAGGAGCTTGAGTTACTATGAACGCCGGGAAGTGAGGTACTAGTACACGGACAGCCGCGATAAAGTTGCCACAACTCTCGCGTCAGGTACAATCTCCGCCCAACACCGTGCAGCACCACGCATATGGACCAAGATGGATAGTAAGGATTTAGAATTAATCAAGCAGCTCGCTCCATTCGATCAAACTGAAGAGAGCGAACTGAAGACAATGATCTCAAATGCAAAAATCATCAAATTCCCGGAAGGGAAGATGATTTTTAAACGAGAAGAAGAAGATCCGAATCTCTATTGGCTGCTGTCCGGCGGTATTGATTTGCTGGATGAAAAATTCGAAGCCAAACAGCGAAAAGCCGGAGATGATGCTGCCCGCTTTCCGATTGATAACAACAACCCGCATCGCCTGACCGCGGTTTCGACAGAAGAAACCCGCATGATGATTATCGCCCGGGATGATACTGGTATGGCAGCCACGGGGAATGCCGAATCAGACTATTCGGTATCAGAGCTGGACGAAGAAGAGGAAGGTGTCGACTGGATGTCCAACCTTCTGAGTTCACCTCTGTTTGAATTCATCCCACCGGCCAACATCCAATTGCTGTTCAGCAAATTCGAAGAAGTTAAATATGATGCAGGTGATATTGTAATCCGTGAGAAGGAACCCGGTGACTACTTCTATGTCATCCAGTCAGGCAGGGTGAAGGTAGAACGCAAGTCAGGTGAAAAGACCAGACTGCTGGCGGAACTCAAAGCAGGAGACAATTTCGGACAGGACGCGCTTATCAGCGATGATCCCCGAAATGCAACTGTTACCATGACTACCCGTGGAACCATGATGAGACTCTCTGCGCCCGATTTTGAAAGCCTCTTAATGAAACCCGTAATCGAGATAGTCTCACTGGAAGAAGCCCAGGAAATGGTGCAGCAAGCGGATCCCAAAACCTATATCCTGGATGTTCGAAATCAGAAGGAAGTGGAGAACGATAAAATAAAGGGCTCAATTAACGTACCCCTACTGATGTTGCGAAACAATCTATCGAAGCTCAAGACCGAAGCTGTCTATGTGACTGCATGCGAGGGTGGCAAGCGTGCTGAGCTTGCGGCTTATCTTCTCAACGAAAAAGGATTCACCGCTTACGTCTTGAGATAAATCAGCACCGGATACGCCACAAAATTCACTGAGAATTATCGAGATTAACATGAGTTCAGATTGCCTATTTTGTAAAATTGCCAGTGGAGATATTCCCTCCGACATTGTCTACGAAGACGACCAGGTGGTCGCATTCAAGGATATTAATGCGCAGGCACCCGTGCACACGCTTATCATCCCGAAGAAACACATAAGTACGATAAACGATATAGAGCCTGACGATCAAAGCCTTGTGGGGTATATGGTGCTAACGGCCAAGAAGATAGCGGCGGAAAACAATCTGAGTGAACCAGGATTCCGTCTGATCATGAATTGCAATCAGGAAGGTGGTCAAACAGTATTTCATATCCATCTGCACTTACTGGGTGGCAGACAATTGAGAGCGCTCGGTTAGTGAATTCTATCCTGGACAGGCTGATTATTCACTTTGACGGCGCCCTGAGAACTTCCACGGGCTTCGTCGATGAATCGAGTAGAGCTTCCCCCGCAGAGACGCTTCAGGTTGACAACCTCAAGGCAGATGAACAACACTTATCAGCCAGATTGCTCAGGTCAAACCATAGTGCTGAAGTATGCGCGAGAGCCGTCTATCATGGACAGTCTCTAACGGCAAATTCCAGTCGCGCTTCCAGAAGTCTGGATAAAGCCGCGAGTGAAGAAAAAGATCATTTATACTGGTGTGAATCAAGAATCAAAAAACTTGATTCCCATATGAGTTATCTCAACCCACTATTGTACGGTTCATCTTTCTGTGCCGGTGCAATCGCAGGATTACTCGGCGACAGGATAAACCTGGGCCTGATGGCAGAGACTTCCAATCAACGCGACAGGCATCTCGATCGCAACCTGAACAAACTGCCTCAAACTGATTTAAGAACCAGAGCCATAGTGACTGAGATGAAACGAGACCTTGCAAGGCATCAGGTTGATGTACAGCAGGCCGATGTTGCCAGGTTGCCCTCACCGGTCAAAAACCTGCTTGATCGGAGTTTCGGTTTCATTATGTGGGCTTGTGGCCGGTGCTAGCACCTGTGCCGGTATTGATTTTAACTATTTTCTCATTTCTTCAATCGCTGTTCTTATTGGCAACCCAGGATCAGAGCGAATAAGTTCAGCATAACAGGCA
This sequence comes from uncultured Pseudomonadales bacterium, assembly GCA_964548025.1. Taxonomy (GTDB): domain Bacteria; phylum Pseudomonadota; class Gammaproteobacteria; order Pseudomonadales; family Azotimanducaceae; genus JAHRVQ01. Next base: position 16,271 of record CAZJRI010000096.1, on the reverse strand, counting down.
CCCCGCCCAGGTGAGGAATATTCCTCACAGGTATAACCGTCAAATTTCAGCGCTTTATGATCGAGTTCTTCACGAGCGAGATTGGGTCCTCCACCCGAATTCCAGACCGCTCCGCGAACCCGGTAGTCAAGTTGCAGAAAGTCAGCGCATGATTTTTCTAATACATCATTGATCAGCATCTGGGGGGAATTGGATCCACAGGTGGAAATTTCAATTTCGAGTCGAAACAGCGCAAAACTATCGCTGGCTTCAAAATAACTATGGGCCGCAATATGACTGGCATCAAGATGCGCAAGATAGTGTTGTTCCTGACCGACTAACAGAGCTGCACTGGCGCCATAGGGTTCATAGGGAGCTGATGAAACACTCAGAATCCTTGCACCGATTCGACGGCTCAAATTTGTAACAAAACCGGATAGCTTTTCAGCCGAGAATTTCTCCTGAAGTTCATCAAACCAGCATTCAACCGATTCATTATTACGCTGATCCCACACCTGATATGCGTTGATTGCCAGACTTCGGGTAATATTCGTCAGATTAGGGTTAAGTACTTTCTCCACCTAGTCTTCCACCAATTCATGGCTGTGAGTAATTTTGACGCCTGCCCTACCCAGCATAATCGATGCAGAACAGTATTTCTCAGCAGATAAATCTATTGCCCGACTCACCTGGGAATCCTTCAGCTTCTTTCCCGTTACCACAAAATGGAAATGAATCCTGGTAAAGACACTGGGTATGTCATCTGCCCTTTCTGCCTCGATATGCGCCACACAATCGGTGATTTGCTGCCGCGACTTCTGCAAAATTGAAACCACATCAAAACTCGTACAACCTCCGACACCCAGCAATACCAGTTCCATGGGCCTCATACCGCTATTCTGCCCCCCCGCTGAAGGCGGCCCATCAATCCGAATGGAGTGGCCACTTTCTGAGGTCGCAAGGAAACTCACATCATTCGTCCACTTAATACTGCCTTTCACTAATTCTTCCAATATTGATAGAGGGCAACAATAGTAACCGAGTTCAGCCGATTTATTGGCAATTCATTGCTATATTTTGTACCGCATGGTCCATAGATGGTTGTGTTGAAGCAGAGCTAGTCGTAATCTAGGGTATCTGTACTTATATATTTCGACTCAATCTATGGTCAGCCTCACCTTAAATGCACCAAATCTAGGGAATATGGAAGAGTTTCTGGCAGCAGCTCACCGACGCAAATACCCGCGAGGCAGCACAATCATTTACGCTGGTGAAGAAAGTGATTCGATTTACTATATCACTCGCGGCTCTGTAACCGTTCTCATCGAGGATGATTCAGGAAAAGAGATCATCATCGCCTATCTCAACGAAAATGACTTCTTTGGTGAAATGGCTTTATTCGGGGACAACACACGGTCAGCCTGGGTAAAAGCAAAAACCGAATGTGAGGTGGCGGAACTGGGATACAGCAAGTTCGTTGAAATCAGCCAGCGAGATTCAGGCATCATCTACAACGTAGCCAGCCAGTTGGCTGATCGATTAAACAAAACCAACCGGAAGGTGAGCGATCTCGCATTTGTGGATGTAACCGGTCGAGTTGCCAGAACGCTACTCGATCTTTCCAAAGAACCCGACGCGATGACCCATCCTGACGGTATGCAGATCAAGGTAACAAGACAGGAAATTGGCAGAATCGTTGGCTGTTCCAGGGAGATGGTCGGGAGAGTTTTGAAAACTCTCGAAGACCAGGGTCTCGTATCAGTGAAAGGCAAGACCATGGTCGTATTTGGCACCAGGTGAATCCAGCTTCAAAAAAATAGTTCTCTCAGTTTTGATCCCGGATCAGCCTCCCTCATAAAAGCCTCACCAACCAGAAAAGCACCAACCCCGCCTGCGAGCATTTGTTCAACATCTTCTCTTGTGTGAATACCGCTTTCTGTCACTACCAGAGTATCCGGGTCCACCTGTTGCACAAGGTCAATTGTCGTATCCAGAGATACTTCGAATGTACGAAGATTCCTGTTGTTAATACCCAAAATATCGGGATCAATGGCAAGGGCACGCCGCAATTCTGAATCGCTATGCACCTCTACCAGTACATTCATCGACAAATCCCTGGCTAGCCCGCTCAGATACCGCAATTCATCATCGTCAAGGATACTCACGATCAATAAGATACAATCAGCATGAATAGCTCTCGATTCGAGAACCTGAATCGGGTCGATAATGAAGTCCTTTCTGAGTATAGGCAGCTCAACTTCCCGGTGTGCTAACTCAAGGAACCTGTTACTCCCCTGAAAGAATCTCTGATCTGTCAGCACCGAGAGGCAACCCGCTTCTGTCTTCCCATAGCTCCTTGCTATCTCTCCCGGATCGAAGGCTTCTCTTATTACACCTTTTGAGGGAGATGCTTTTTTTATCTCAGCGATCACTGCCAGTTTGCCTGACGCGATTTTGTTTTCCAGTTGCGCTTTGAATCCCCTCACGGGATCTGCTTCACCTGCCATTTTCTCAATCTCGCCCGTTGAGAATGCGGTCTTTAATTCGCCTACTTCAATCCTCTTCTGAGCAACTATTTCGCGCAATATATCCGGCGTCATTATGATTCCTGCAAATCTGTATCCGACAATTGCCTGGTGAAGTCAGCAAATTCGTTCAACTTTTCACTTGCGAGCCCTGAACTTATCGCATCGAATGCCATTTCCACGCCGCGGCCCAGGCTGTCTGTCTGTCCGGCAACGTATATTGCGGCACCGGCATTTAGCGCCACTATGTTCATCGCCCCTTCGTGTTCACCGCGCAAAGCCGTGCTAAGAAGATCGAAACTTTCAGCACTGTTTTCAATTACCAATTCGGCCAGAGGAGACCTTTTCACATTAAAGTCTTCCGGAGAAATATCATATTCCGTAATCACGCTATCTTTCAGTTCGGCTACATGGGTAGTATCTGAAATACTGATTTCATCCAGACCGTCGGCAGAATGAACAACCATGACGTGCTCGCTGCCCAGGGCTTGCAGCACTTCAGCAACGGGTTTCACCCAGCGCCTGTCATATACACCGAGTAACTGCTTCCTTGCTGCAGCAGGATTTGTTAATGGACCCAGTAGATTGAATACGGTGCGAACCACCATTTCACGCCTGGGACCAATCGCGTGTTTCATCGCACTGTGGTGATTTAGCGCAAAGAGAAAACCCAGACCAACATTATCAATGCATCTTGCAACCTGATCTGCTGACAACATTATGGTTGCACCAGCGGCTTCAAGTACGTCTGCACTACCGCTCTTGCTGGAGGCGCCACGATTACCGTGTTTGGCGACCCGGGCTCCTGCTGCGGCTGCCACAAAGGCACTTGCCGTAGAAACATTAAACTTATTTGATCCACTTCCGCCTGTACCGCAGGTATCGACCAGATTCCCGGTTTCAACTTCAACAGGTACGGCCAGTTCACGCATCACTGTCGCCGCGGCAACTATTTCGTCAACTGTTTCGCCTTTCATTCTGAGGCCAACCAGAAATCCTCCGATCTGTGCGTCCGTTGCCTCGCCGGTCATGATTAATCTCATTACGTCAAGCATCTCACCGCGATCGAGGTTCTGCTTCTCGATCACCTTGCCTATAGCTGTCGGCATGTCCATTTTTTTCTCCTTTTAGATACTGATCAGACCTGATACTCAAGAAAATTTGCCAGCAGGTCATGACCATGCTCTGTCAGAATCGACTCTGGATGAAACTGAACGCCCTCAAGCGGGCTATCCTTGTGACGAATCCCCATGATCTCATCAATCTGCCCTTCTTTTTCAGTCCATGCAGTTATCTCAAGACAGTCAGGTAACGTGTCTGCAGCGACAACCAGCGAGTGATAACGAGTAGCAGTGAAAGGATTGGGAATACCTTTAAAAACACCTTCACCCCTATGGAATATCGATGACGTCTTTCCGTGCATAACCTGCCGGGCCTGAACCACATCACCTCCCATAACCTGCCCGATACTCTGATGTCCGAGGCAAATCCCCAACAATGGTATCTGGCCGCAAAACCTGTCAACAACCTCCATGGATATACCTGCCTCGTTGGGAGTACAGGGCCCGGGAGAAATCACCAACAGGTCTGGTGAAAGCTCACTTATGCGTTCAATCGTTATCTCATCATTCCTGAAAACCTGGATCTCTTCGCCCAACTCACCCAGATATTGCACGATGTTGTAGGTAAACGAATCGTAATTATCAATCATGACAATCATCTTGATACTTCCTCCTGGCCTACAACTTTTCTACTTTCACCTTTGTTGAATTCCCTTGGATTCTCTTCTATCTGTTCAAGACTCAGTCCATTTTCAGCCATAGCAGCAGCCCTGAATATGGACCGGGCCTTATTCATTGTCTCCTGCCATTCAAGCTCAGGCTTAGAATCCGCCACTATTCCGGCTCCAGCCTGGATATATAGCTGTAATCCCTTTACAACCGCCGTTCGAATGGCAATGGCTGTATCCATATTACCGTTCCATGATAAATAACCTACCGCGCCACCGAATATCCCGCGTTTTTCAGGCTCCAGTTCATCGATTATTTCCATCGACCTTACTTTCGGCGCACCGCTCAAAGTTCCCACCGGCAAGGTCGCCCTCAGAAGATCCATTGCCGATAAACCCTTGCGGATTCTGCCCTGAACATTCGATGCGATATGCATCACATGCGCATATCGTTCCACAACCATCATTTCTGTCACCTCAACACTACCGACTTCGCTGACCCGGCCAATATCATTTCGACCAAGGTCAATCAGCATCAGGTGCTCTGCTATTTCTTTCGGATCTGCAAGTAGCTCTTCTTCAAAAAACTTGTCTTCTTCATCATCAACCCCGCGACGGCGCGTGCCCGCCAGCGGCCTTACGGTTACTTCTCCATTGTTCAGCCTGGCAAGAATTTCAGGAGATGAACTTACGATATGGAAGTCTTTCAGGTTCATGTAGTACATGAATGGAGAAGGGTTCAGAGACCGCAGTGCACGATAAAGGTTTAAAGGGTCACTTTCCATTGTCACCGACAATCGCTGGGATAATACAACCTGCATGACGTCACCGGCGACAATATAGTCCCTGATCTTCTCGACATCTTCCTTGAATTTTTCCTCGCCATAACTGGAGGTAAAATCTTCCTCATGGAGTGAAGGCCCGACTGCCGTTTCTCTTACAAACTGGGGTATTTCTGCCTGAAGGCTTTTTTTCATTTCACGCAATCGATCAAGTGCCTTCTCATAGGCCTTGTCTTCGTCCGGGTCGGCGTGAGTGATCAGATGGATCTTTCCCCTTACACCGTCAAACACCATGACATCGTTCGAGACCATGAGCAGGATATCCGGCGTACCAATCGTATCGGGGGGCTGACTGTTTCGGATTTTGCTTTCGACATAGCGAACGGTGTCGTAACCAAAGTAGCCAACCAGACCGCCGGTATAAATCGGTAATCCTTCCAACTGGGGATATCGATACTGATTCTGGAACTGCTCTACATAAGTCAGCGGATCATCGCAATGAAATCGCTCTGATTCTTCACCATTAATTTCGATAATGACCTCATAGCCATAAACCTTGAGCACCTTTTCTGATGGTAGACCTACCATCGAATAACGCGCCCATTTCTCACCCCCCTGATTGGCTGATTCAAGCAGATAGCTGTAGTTGCCACGTGCTGCTTTCAGATAACTGGACAATGGGGTATCAAGATCCGCCAGAACTTCTTCTGTAACGGGTATGTGATTGAATCCCTGCGATTGTAAATCGGCAAATAGTTCAGGGGTCATAGCTGATCTCCGGCGATATATTCTGTATCAGGCTGGGCGGATGCCCAGAAACGGGCGTCACAAGACGCGAACAACGGTGTTAGATCACCATCGCCAGGAAAGAGAGGAGTACCTGTACCAATTAGCGTAATTCTTAATATTCATCGTAGATCGAATCCGATACTCTTATATCAATGACCACTGATTTTATGAAATCGTGAAAATTCCTCTCAGCAGAGAGGGCAGACAGCTTAATGCAGACAATCGAGTGAATCAACCGTCAGCAGAATTACTCATCCTCACTGCAGACAGCTTCAAGTTCACTTCTCATTGCTGAAATGGTTGCCTCATAGTCATCTGATTCAAAAATAGCAGATCCGGCAACGAAGGTATCTGCACCTGAACGGGCTATCTCGAGGATATTATCGATCTTTACCCCACCATCAATTTCAAGCCGGATATCCCGTCCACTCTCATCGATACGACGTCTTGCCTCGCGCAGCTTTTCGTGTGAGATCGGCATAAAACTCTGACCACCGAATCCGGGATTTATGGACATAATCAGCACCATATCCACTTTGTCGATAACATAATCCAGATAGCTCAGTGGTGTCGTTGGATTGAAAACGAGTCCACATTTGCAGCCACCGGCACGTACCAGTTCCAGAGATCTATCTATATGTTCTGATGTTTCCGGGTGGAACGTAATATAGGTTGCACCGGCTTCGACAAAATCGGAGATTATACTGTCGACGGGTTTAACCATCAGGTGGACGTCGATCGGCGCCTTAATTCCGTAATTACGAAGTGCCTTGCAAACCATCGGACCAATAGTCAGGTTCGGTACATAATGGTTATCCATCACATCAAAATGGACAAAATCTGCACCAGCCGCGAGTACAGCATCAACGTCCTGCCCCAAACGGGCGAAATCGGCGGATAATATGGAAGGTGCGATCACTGGTTTCAAGCTGGTTTCCTCTACTGAAAACAAAAAAGGTCAGGCGAATTTCATTCTAACTTAATCCCGTCTCGTTGATAACGACCTATACTCAGACGATGATCTATATTTTTGTATTTCTTGCCTCACTGGCTGTCATCCCTGGAACTCTGGCGGTACAACCTGATGATGATTTCGAACAAATCACCCTACCGCTTGGGGATTCGTCGATCCAGATTGATTTCTTCCCCGAGAAAACCGGTATTCCACAGGGCGGCATCATCATCACAGAAGCCGAACCCAGTTCATATCTGGCAAATCATCTTGCCCGGGTGCTGTCACACCACGGCTGGTCAGTGACCATTACCAATCTGACTAATGAATTCTCACTACCGGCCAGAACTCGCCATACAGGTCAAACCAGATTCGCCGAACCGGACCTTGCCGAAACAGACAACCAGGACAAGTCACCAGAATCATTAGTAGAGACTACCGAGATCAATCCACAAACGCCGAGTGCTTCGAATACACCGGGAGGCAAACTGGATGCTGTAATCGAATTTATGGAATCGGAGAAGGGGCAACTGAATCTGGTTCTCCTGTCGCTAAACCGATCATGGATTCACCTTGAACAATATATATCGGACAAATCATGGAATCTTTCAAATGTACATGCGCTGATTCTTCTGGATGTCGATCAAAAAATTGAAATGAACAAGCTGCCCAAAGTCTTATCTATTCTGGACATTGATACAAATCTCTTAAGATCTTCTGCATTCGATTCGCGAAGGATCGGTTCCCGACATTTCAGAATCAAACACTACCAACAATTACATCTACCCGCGAGGTACGTTCCTCACCGAAACGGAGAAGGTAGGCTGAGTAAGCGCATCAGGGGCTGGCTGTCCTTTTACGTCAGGGGAATGGAAATCGGCAAATACGGTGTTTGAAGCATTACAATTTTGAGTTCTCCAGCGCACGTAGTCTCTCCGGTGTACCCACATCAACCCTCAGCCCGGTAAAATACTCGCCGGTTATCTCACCCAGCGCAACAGCCTCATCAAACAGCACCCGCAACTTACACCTGCCTGGTTTCATCCGACTGAAAAATCGGGGCTCAAAAACGCCAATGCTTGCCCAGTTCAACCTGTCACCTGTCATTCTCAAAATCCCGTCCGAATCGATTGAGAAGTCCCCACCCGTGTGATGTTCAGGATTGTCCACCATGATGAGATGAGCCTGTTTTTTCATTCGCAGTCGACGCAATGAAGCGTAATCGTAGTCTGTATAAATATCACTGCTGATCACTGCAAATGGCTTCTCTCCCAGGAGTGGCAGAGCACGTTGGATACCACCGGCTGTTTCCAGCAACTCCGGTTCAACAGAATAACTGATGGGGATGCCAAAATTTGAGCCATCACCCAGATACTCCCTGATTTTCTCACCAAGGTAGTGGAGGTTTATGACGACTTCTTCAAAACCCGAATCTCTTAGTGCCTCGATGTGGTAAACAATCAGTGGCTTACCGTGGACCTCAAGTAACGGCTTTGGCAGGTTTCGTGTCAGGGGCATCATATTGGTCCCCTCTCCCGCTGCCAGTATCATCGCCTTCAATAGGTTGTCCTCAAGCTTAAGTCAGGTAATATTCGCCCGCGAATCCAGTCACCGAGCATCGTAAAATCCTCATACTGATCGGTGACTTCGAGAATATAATCAATAACAAGAGGAATATCCCTGAGGTAGGCAGGTTTACCATCTCTCAAATTCAATCTTGAAAATATCCCGGCACACTTCAGATGTCGCTGCATGCCCATCAGGTCGAACCATCTTAGAAAGCGGATAAAATCAACATCAAGCTCAAGACTTCGCCAGTGGCTTTCTGTCCAGGATACGACCTGATCTCTCGGAAATCGCCAATAGCAATCCTTCAGCAGCGAAACAAGATCATAGCTAACCGGACCAGAGACAGCGTCCTGAAAATCAATTACACCCGGAGAATTGTCGTTAGTGACCATTAGATTCCGGGAGTGATAATCTCTGTGCACGAAAACCTGGGGTTGTTGGATGGCATTGTCCACTAACAACTTGAACACAGATTCCAGAGTCTCCCTTTCGGAATCTTCCAGCGTTAGTTTCATCTGTTTTTCCAGAAACCAGTCAGCGAATAAATTCATTTCATTTCTTAGAAGCGCTTCGTTGTATTCCGGCAAGTCGGTGCAGTCAATCTCTTTCATCTTTCGCAGGGCAGAGAAAGCCGCTTCATAGAGTTCACTGACTGAAGAGAGATTACTGACTGACTGTTCAGTCTGGTTAGTGAGCACATCCAGATACAACTTATCCCCCAGATCTGACTGCATCATAAATCCCTGATTCAGATCTGCACCAAACACCCTTGGCGCCTGAACGCCACAATCGCCAATGCGCGCCGCTATCCTTATGAACGACTCGCTGTCTTCCAACTCAGGTGGTGCGTCGACGAATATGAAACTGCGCGAATCGACAGTCCCCCGAAAGTAGCGTCTGAAACTTGCGTCGTCTGAAGCCGGAACTATCCTGAATCCGGCGCTAACTGCCAACCCCAGAGAATCGAGTTGGTCCATCGCCCAGGCATTCAGCAACGCTTCCCGGTTTTTCTGATTAATCGATCCCATTATGTGTCACAGGAAATATAACCTGACCTTATAAGATGAATGCTTTATTATCCCCTATCTCCTTTGCCCGGTGCTAATAATCCAAGGAATTCTAAGGCTGATACATATGACAAAGGAAACTTCCCTTGTTTCTTTTATAGCAACTATTGCTCTTCTCATCCTCCTGCCAGCGAGTGACCTACACGGTGATGACGGTTCATATCGGTCTGCTGCTGAGATAGATTGGCAACCAGCTTCAGACATGGCTGCTTCAGATCTGAGCGATCTCCCCTATTTCTGCAGAGGGCGTTACCGCGAACCACATAACGACCGGGACCCTGCCAATGAGAAAATTAACGCAACCGCAAATGAAGCTGTCCACGTGGAGGGAAAATCCACCACATTGATCGGTGATGTTGTCATTACTCTGGGCTCAAGGGAAATTCAGTCACCCAGAGTTATTCAGAACGACCTCACCCAGATTTCGGAAGTCGATGGCCCCTTGCAGATTCGGGAAACCGGACTGCTGATGACAGGGGAGCATGCCACCTTAAACCTGTTTGAGGGAACAGGCACGATAGACCAGGCAACGTTTTTACTCCATCAATCGAGATTCCGGGGCCAGGCGGCAACAATGGCTGAAGACGAAAGGGGCCATATCCTGCTCGACAACGCAACGCTGACTCGCTGCGACCCTGAGAGCAATGCCTGGACAATGAGAAGCGAGGATATTGAACTGATACCCGAAGACACCGCACGGAAGGTGACATTCAGGGTCAGGGATATTCCATTGCTTTACGTCCCTTACCTGCGCTTTCCGCTAAATGACGAGCGACAATCAGGGTTTCTCCTGCCAAATATCGGATACGATTCTGACGGCGGAGCAGATCTCAATATTCCTTATTATCTGAACCTGGCTCCACACTATGACGCTACCTATCAATTGAGACTCTTGGCAAAACGCGGTCTGGTTCACGACGGCCAGTTCAGATTTCTGACAGATCGCTCGATGAATGAGATCAACGCGGCTTTCATGTACAAAGATGATATCTATGACGACAGAATTGTCCGCGGTCAAACTGCTCCGCCTCTGGATGACCCTTCAATTCTCAACAGAAAATTTGAAAAGCAGGATCGATGGCTGCTAAACGTTCGTCATGAAGGCGGCTCCCATTCACGGTGGAAAACCTCAATCAACTACAGTGCCATATCAGACCCGGATTACCTTCATGATATAGGCGGTGATGTGGGTTCGAGCACGGTTGAACAATATATCAATCCAGTGGATTCGAATTTTTCCAGTCGAAGGACAGCCGCTCTGGATCAGATTGGTCAGATTCAGTACAGGGGTGATAGCTGGAATGCAGAGTTACTCCTGCAGGGATTTCAGAATCTCGATCCCCTGGAGCGAAAACAGTACGAGAGGCTGCCTTCTCTTAGCGCAGACTGGTTTCACAGGTTGGGTTTTCTGGACCTGAAACTTGATCTGGAGTACTCGGTATTCGACAAGGATGTATCCAATATGACAGGTCCCCTTGCCATCACGGGAGACAGGGCAGTCGCTGATATTGATATTTCGTGGCCAATGACTAACCAGTGGGGATTTTTCAAACCCGCCGTCGGCTTGATCTACAGACGATACAGTCTTGATGATTCACCCTTCGAAAGAGACAACCCGGAGGAATCAACCCCCCGACTGTCCATTGATACCGGGTTGTATTTTGACCGCTACTTCGACTGGAATAATACCCGGATTCAGCAAACCCTCGAACCAAGGGCGTTTTACCTCTATGTAGAAGAAGATGAGCAGGCCGATTTACCACAATTCGACGCGAGGCCATCCACATCAGGATATTCTTCAATATTTCGAACCAATCGATTTCACGGTTATGACCGATTGGGCGACGCCCGACAAATAGGTCTGGGGGTCACAACGCGATTTCTATCAGAGTCAACAGGCGCAGAGTTCTTCTCCACCAGCATCGGGCAGATCTACTACCTGAGGGACAGAGAAGTCATATTTCGTCCCACCAGAGCTGATGATCCGACCGCCTCACGTTCAGCTCTTTTCACCCAGGCACGTTTAACTCTGTCAAACAGGCTGAGAATATCAGGGACCTATGAATGGGAACCTGATATCAACCGTTCGAACAGAGGTACAGTAGCTATCAAGTATCGAAGCAAGCAACGGAAGATATTTAACCTGAATTACATCTACACAAGCCCGGATATCCGCACGCCTAATGTCTTCACCTCATCGGAAGAGTCCGATGTCAATTTCATCTGGCCTATCGCAAACCAGTGGGATTTAATTGGCAGGTGGAACTTCCGCTGGGATGATAATCGAACTATTGAGTCATTCGTTGGTCTTGAATACAACGACTGTTGCTGGAAATCGAGACTGGTCGTCCGCCGGTTCCTCAAAGAACCCAGGACCATCATAGCTTTCGTGGATGATCCCAACTCACCCGGTCAGTTTATTCCTCAATCGGAATACACCATGCCGGTTGACGTCGGTATTTTCTTTGAGTTCCAGCTCAAAGGACTGGCAACGCTGGGTAAACGCCTGGACTCGCTACTGGAAGATGCCATTCCCGGTTATAGGGCAAGAGAAAATCTGATTGGGCAATAGGTAATGAGAGAAATGAAATATAAAAGGAAGCTAAATGAAGAATAAAGCAGCACTACTAATTGCAGTGATCTTGTTATCTCCCCCGCTAAAGGCTGCCCTCATAGTCCTTGACACGATCATCGCTGTGGTGGATGAGGACGTGGTCATGCGATCAGAACTGGATGCACGACGGAAATCAATCCAGGCTCAACTGATCAGCGCCCAGCAGCAGGTGCCACCGGATGACGTGATGAACTCCCAGATTCTGGAACGTCTGGTCGTCGAAAGCCTTCAACTGCAAATGGCAGATCGAGCCGGGGTACGCATCAGTGATGAAGAGGTCAATGGTGCAATGAACGGAATCGCCCAACAGAATTCCATGACACTTGCCCAATTTAAGGGGGCAATAGAAAACGACGGTATCTCCTATGTTGATATGCGCGAACAGATTCGCCGAGAAATGGCAATGAGCCGGGTACAGCAAGGGGTGATGCGAAGGAGAATCCAGGTGTCGGAACAGGAAGTGGTGAACTTTCTTGAATCTGAACTTGGCGAGACGATAACAGCGGATGAATTCAGGCTCGGGCATATTCTGTTACCGTTACCGGAAAAAGCCAATGCCGAGCAGATTCTTCAGATAAAGAATGAAACCCAGGCACTGATAGACAAAATCAAGGATGGCGCCGACTTTCAAAGCCTGGCAGTAGAGAAGAGTGCTGGTCAACACGCCCTTGAAGGCGGCGATCTCGGTTGGCGTAAAGCTGCTCAGTTACCGACTATGTTTTCCGATATCGCCCAGGAAATGGAACCAGGTGACGTCAGAGGCCCCATCAAGAGTGGCAGTGGCTACCATATCATCACGCTTCTACAAAAAAGAGGTGCCAGGGCTGAAGGTCAGGTTAGTCAAACCCAGGTGAGACACATCCTCATTCAGAAGAATGAAATCAGGACGGATCAGGAAGCAAAAGAATTTGCTGAGTCTTTGAGAGAGGAAATCGTTGGCGGCAGGGATTTTGATGAGGTTGCGAAACTTTATTCAGACGATCCCGGCTCCGCATTGAGCGGAGGCGACCTGGGTTGGAATCGTGCAGATACATTTGTCCCTGAATTTGAAAGGCAGATGCACAACACACCAATAGACGAGATTTCACAGGTGTTTCTAACGAGCCACGGCTATCACTTTCTACAGGTAACCGGGCGTCGGGTAGAAGACTTCAGCGAAAAATTCAGAATGGGGCAGGCAGAAAACTACCTTCGAAATCAAAGATTTGATGAGGAACTGGAGGCATGGATAAGGGAAATCAGAGACGATGCTTTTGTCGAAATTCGGATTTAATCACCGGCATCCTGAATGACCAAAAACAGATCAACCCTTGTCATATCACCTGGGGAACCCGCCGGGATTGGACCTGATCTGGCATTAAGCCTGCGGAAAAGTGATCTTCAGGCTAATCTCGTGCTGGTCGCTGATCCGTCATTACTCGAACAAAGGGCAGCGGATCTGGGTATTGAGGATATCTCAATCAACGAGATAACATCAATCGAACAGTCACTGCCAGAGTCGCTAAATGTCTTTGCAGTCAACGCCAGAAGAGAAGTAGCTCCTGGAAAACTGAATACTGAAAATGCCTCATATGTACTCAAGTGCCTCGAGAAGGCTGTATCCCTGTGTGAATCCGGCGAATGTCAGGCCCTCGTAACCGGCCCCGTCAACAAAGCGGTGATAAATGAGGCTGGCATAAGTTTCACCGGACATACCGAGTGGCTTGCTGAAAGGACCGATACGAGACAGGTCGTGATGATGCTTGCTGCAGATGATTTTCGAGTCGCACTGGCTACGACTCATCTGCCTCTGCGTGACGTTGCCGATGCCATAAATATCGATTCACTCGAACAAACCATAGAAATCATCAACCGGGATCTAAAATCCCGGTTTGCCATCTCAAATCCACGCATCCTTGTTTGCGGTCTGAATCCACACGCTGGTGAGAGCGGTCACATGGGTCGGGAAGAAATTGATACTATCATTCCAGCCATAAAGCGCGCCAGAGCAACAGGTATCGAAGTGATCGGACCACTTCCGGCAGATACTGCATTCACGCCCCAACAACTGGATGGTGTCGACGTTGTTCTGGCCATGTTCCATGACCAGGGTCTGCCTGTCCTGAAGCACGCCGGATTCGGCAAAGCGGTTAATATTACACTTGGCTTGCCTATAATCCGGACCTCTGTAGACCACGGCACTGCACTTGAACTTGCCGGAACCGGCAGGGCTAGCAACGTAAGCCTTGTAATGGCGATTAAGAGTGCTATGGATATGGCCGGTAACCAATTCAGGGCCATATAAATGCAGGCCCGACGACGCTTCGGTCAGAACTTCCTTCATGATAAGAATATTCGCCAGAAGATCATAAAGGCTATTAACCCGCAGCCCGAAGACCATATTCTCGAGATAGGTCCGGGTCATGGCGCGCTAACCGAATTAATCCTCGCCTCCGGATGTCAGCTTGATGTCATAGAAGTAGACCGTGACCTTGCTTCTGAACTAAGACTGAAATACCCGGATTTAAATGTAATCGCCGAAGACGTACTAAAATTTGATATCGCAAGTCTCCATAAAAAGAGACCTCTCAGGGTCGTCGGCAATCTGCCTTATAATATCTCCACACCGTTATTGTTCAGGTTATTCAGCAATCTGGATGTTATCGATGACATGTTCTTTATGTTGCAATTGGAGGTGGTTAATCGAATTACAGCCAGTCACTCTACCAAAGACTATGGCCGTCTTTCCCTGATGAGCCAATTCTACTGCGATTCAACAAAACTATTTAATGTGTCGCCAGAAGCATTTGTACCCAGACCCAAGGTGACTTCTGCGGTTATTCACCTGACCCCAAAAATTCAGAATCACTCAGTTGATGTTGTCATGTTGCAGAAAATACTCACCCAGGCTTTCAGCATGCGTCGCAAGACCATTCGTAATGCACTCAAAGGATATGTTAACGAGACACAGATTAAGATGCTCGGGTTGAATCCACAGAGCAGACCGGAGAACCTAGATCTTGCGAATTTCATTTCGATAACCGAAATATCACAAGCTGAATTTCCCGGAGAAAATGGACTGGACTAGTTAATACAAATGAGCACCTACGCGATTGGCGACATTCAAGGTTGTTATGAAGAATTTCAGCAACTACTTTCAGCGATAAACTACAAACCGGAAAAGGATAGATTGTGGCTCCTCGGTGATATTATCAACCGGGGGCCAAGGAACCTGGAAACGGTAGATTTCATAATGTCTGCCCCCAATGTTGAAACTGTATTGGGCAATCATGACTTACATTTTCTCGCATTGGCAACCACTTCCCGTTCACAATCCCGCAGCGATACCCTGGATGACCTGTTAGGTTCCCAACGACTTCAGGAGATTGTAGATTGGATGCGGAGACTGCCGCTTATTCTTCACAGCGAAGAATTTGACTGCACTATCGTTCATGCGGGTATACCCCCAATCTGGAGTATTAACGATGCGCTATCCTATGCCGCTGAAGTTGAGGATGTACTCCGAAGCGATGAATATCCCGGTTTTTTCAACCACATGTACGGCGATTCGCCTGCCCGATGGTCTGAAGACCTGGAAGGCTGGGACAGGTTGCGACTAATAACGAACTGCCTGACACGAATACGTTATTGTAATAACCAGGGGGAGTTGGAGCTACAGCATAAAGCGGATATCGCACCAAGGGGATATTTGCCCTGGTATTCAATTCCGCGCCCAGAGAAGGATACAATTATATTTGGTCACTGGGCAGCTATAGAAGGGATTACCAATCAACCAAATATCATTGCCCTGGATACCGGTTGTGTATGGGGCAGAAAGTTGACAGCCTATCGACTTGAAGACAAGCGTTTATTTTCTGTTGCTGCCTCCACTTCAGCACAGGATGATTGATACAATTAATCATGGAAATCTATCTGGTTGGCGGTGCAGTCCGCGACAAATTGCTCAATCTGCCCGTTAAAGAACGGGACTGGGTAGTTGTCGGCGCAACGGAACAGGAACTCATAGCCAAAGGTTATACACCAGTCGGAAAAGATTTCCCGGTATTTTTACATCCTGATACGAAAGAAGAGTACGCACTCGCCCGTACAGAAAGAAAAACAGGAAAAGGACATCGCGAGTTTATCTGCGATGCAAATGCCGATGTATCACTCGAGCAGGACCTGCTACGCAGAGACCTGACAATCAACGCAATGGCAGAGGACAACGATGGGGCACTAACGGATCCATACGGTGGCAAAAACGATCTGGAAGATCGCCTGCTGCG
>CAZJRI010000095.1:9790-20836 GCA_964548025.1 uncultured Pseudomonadales bacterium | reverse complement strand
AGTGTCTCTTAGCTCGAAGGACTAACTGTCCAAAAGGTTTTGACGACGTACACAAACCAGAAAAAGGCGATTGCATCACGCCCATTACCCATGTCGAAGAAAAAGTGCTGCCCTCTGTTGCCTTCCCCTGTGTACTCCATGGTCTTGACAAGTTTCATGCCGAGGATATTGGTATAGAAGTCCACTGTCTTTTGCATGTCACTACAGGTTAAAGCCAGGTGGTTGAAACCGGTGTACTCAAATTTGTTGGCTGTCATGTCTTGATACCCCTTGTTGAGATTTGGGTGTTTACGCTGGCTGGTCAGTCAACGCGATTTCAGGGTATAGATCCTACATACTAAAACTAGTGCCTTCGGAAGTATATATACTAGGATTTCTCGAAGTAAGTATCTTTCGCCCCCAAAACCCTTTCACAGCATTTGGAGATAAACATGGGTAGACAAACCCGAAAACGCTACAAAGAACTAGAACCAGAGCAGCAGAGAGTTTTCGATGTGATGGCAGCGCAGCGGAAGGGCGTTGGGGACGGCCACATGGGGGGTCCCCATGATGTCTGGCTGCTGAACGCCGAGATGGCGGAGCGATTGTTCAGTCTCTCCAGATTGTTCAGATACCGGCTTTCGGTTGATCGGAGATATATAGAACTTACGATTCTCATCACGGGTGCCTTCTGGCGGGCGCAATTTGAGTGGTTCGCCCATGAACCCTTGGCACGCAAGGCCGGGGTGCCAGAGGATGTGATAAGTGCCATCAAGAATGGAGACAGACCTCAATTTACCGATAAGGGAGATGAGATTACCTTTGATCTTTGCACTACATTACATAACGAACATCAGATCCCGGACCAGACCTTTCAGGATGCGGTCACTATTTTTGGTGAGAAGGGAGTTGCTGAACTGGTGAATCTCGCGGGCTATTACACCATGGTTTCAATGACCCTGAACAGCTTTGACGTTCAGTTGCCGAAAGGGGCAGAAAGACCTTTTAGTTAAATAAAAAGAGGGACGCTGTTAGCATCCTGGTCGCATCAACCAAATACTCACAAAGTCAGGTCACTTTCTCGGCAATCTCGGAGTAATGCTCCGATGCCTCTTTCAGGTTATCGGGTACCTTGTAGCGATGTGGTGTATACCAGGGTAGACAACTGCGAATTGACAGAATTAACAGTCCCAGTTGACTGAAGTACTTTGCCGGTTTCCCGATCTTGTAGGCTTTCCCGAAACGCTCAGCATCATGTGCTGACATGATATCCGTACAGTCCATGATGAACCGGGTGATGTGATATTGGGCGATAAGGCACATCTTCACCCGGTAGAAGTAGTCGCCGTACAGGTGGTCGTAGATGTCATAGGCAACATTGCGATGTTCAATTTCTTCCATCATATGCCAGCCCATCAGATCTGCAATCCTCCTGTCCGTTTTTGGATGGTCCGTTAAACCTGCCCGGAAAAACGCCAGTGCGCCTTGTGTTGTGTAGGATTCGAAGCCTTCGACAAATCCCACACAGTACTTGTCAGATTCTTCAGCCAGCATTCGTTCAAAATCTTCTCGCAGCACTTCGTAACGTTCCTTGAGACCTGGATAGTCCTGGGCGAACAGTGCTTTATTAAAACGTTCGTGTTGCTGGTAGTGTTGTGCTTCCTGGCGGGAGAACCGGTCGACATCTTCCTTCAGCGCTTCGTCCCGGATGTCGTCCATAATGCGACGCATTGACTTGACAATGAATGGCTCAAGAAATGTCACGTACATGCTGACACCCCACATGGTGTACGACAGCATGGGATTGCCAGCCACGCAATCAGGTCTGAATTCTTCAACAGGAATTGTCTCAAATTTCATTCGTCTAACCGGGATGGGATGATTCATGGCTGGTACCTTTGCTCTTATATTAGCTCTTACGTTAGCTCTTACATTGGAGTGTGGTTCGTACCTGAGGCCGATTCAGCAATGATACTGAACACCTCACGAGAGTGAGTATAGATACCATTGAGACCCTTTATCAACCAAATCCGCTTTCCGTATAGGAATCTTGATCTGATACCTGGCCGATTCATCTTTAAAGCTTCAAATCAACAACGCATCAGTATCCCCGTTGGCAGGATTCATCACCAGAGTTGGTGGTTGGGTCTGATTCGGGAAGGAGCTATACTGCCACCGGACCAGAGCTATTTTTCTTATACGTTATTTTGTCGGAGTAACAATGATGAGAATATTCCAACGCTTATTTGGATTGTTGATTGTGCTGGTTTTGACTGCATGCTCAGGCGTGTCCTCAACGGCGACCGCAGTTAGTCCGATAAGGCAGGCCGACGGGACGACGACAGGCGTTATAGCTCGGGCTGCGTCGTACGAACTAGACACGCCTTACGAAGTTCCTCCTGGTGACGCCCTGCATCACCATACCTCCGGTTTCGCCAAAATCCTCTGTTCGGCAGTATTTATCACTGGTCTCGATCCCGAGGATGCGGCAGCAAACGTTGGCGGGTTTACCAGCCCCTTTGCGGAACGGCAACATGTGGTCAAAACAGTTATCGACAGGGCTGACCAAAGCGTGTCGCTGACACTTGCTGACGGTATAACCCGGACGGCGAGAAAGTATAAAAATCAAGGGTGCGTGACCTCACCCATCGGTGAGGACTCGGTTTACTTTACACCGACCGAAGTGTCACGCAAGCTTCCACCTCCCAACATAACTGCCTGGCCGATGGGGGACGTGGTTTCTGATGAGCCCTGGCCGCAAGAACTCGATATGGCCAGGGTAGAGGAAGCGCTCGATACAGGTTTTGGTCCACCTGAGGCTAGAACGCTTGCGCTGGTCGTAACCTTAAATGGCCGCATTCTTGGGGAACGATACGCTGAGGGGATCGGTATCCACACGCCGCTTGAGAGCTGGTCTATGGGCAAGAGCCTTACGGGTGCATTGATGGGGGTGCTTATCCAGCAGGGTGCATACGAGTTGTGGCAACCCGCGCCGATCCCGGAGTGGCAGGCTAAAGGTGATCCCCGTCAGGAAATTCGCATCGGTGACATCATGCGCATGTCTTCAGGCATTCGCATAAGGGCACCTCAGGACCCTGATTTCGATGCCTCAATCGGCTACCCGGACCACGTCTATCTCTATACCGGTACGATCAACTCGTTTAAATGGGCAGCGACTCGCCCGCAGCAGTGGCCACCGAATACTATTGGCCGATACCGCAATTCAGATCCGGTACTCGCCAATTACCTCGTGCGGCTCGCAGTCGAAGCAAGGGGTGAAGACTACCATTCATTTCCGCAACGCAACCTGTTCGACAAGATCGGGATTCGTGACGCAATTATTGAAACTGATCCATATGGAAACTTCCTCGGTCAGGGTTATGAGTTCCTACCCGCCCGTGACTGGGCGAGGCTTGGTAATCTGTATCTTTTAGATGGCGTGTGGAATGATGAGCGTATCCTGCCTGAAGGTTATATCGAATATGCAACTACAGTCGCTCCTGCATGGTCGGCGGATGGCAGACGGATTTATGGAGGCGCGTTTACCTGGGTCAACGATAGTGGAGCAATGCCCTTTCCCCAAGGCGCCTACGGCTACCTTGGCGCAGGAGGGCAAAGCACGGTCATCATTCCAAGCCATGGCCTTGTGGTGGTTCGGTTGGGCAAGTACACAGGTGCCCGCTCTGGTGGTCAGGCTCTTAATCTAGCGTATGACATGCTTTTGAAGGTAGTGCCTGAGATCGACCCATAAGAAACTGCCATGCTATCGTAGCCAATGGAACCTGATGGTTTAATGAACCTGAGAATCAATCATCAATCATCAATCATCGATGAATGAAGCGCACCCATTCCAGCGTCATAAACCGTTTTCGATAGCCACGCTGATCTGCTCGCCAGAGGTTGTCGGTAGAATACTCATCTGGAAACAAACCGTTGTATCACCTACTTCTCGACCGTCTTGTATCAGGTAATAAAATCCTTCCGTTGTCTTTGATATTTTCAAAGTCATTCGACCGGAGACTGCTTCAGCGTCAATCGACGATATCGATCTGAGCTTGTCCGCTATCTTTGGCCCGAACTTGACCGGGGGTTGTGCAACGACCTGATCAATGCCATCTATCCGATAGCATACACGGTAGGTATCTTCGTAAGGCTCGAAAACCAGATCAGTCGCGCCAGAGTTAATCGCGTTGATTAGCATCTTGTTGACAAAATTAGTGACCGGGTCTGTTTCTCTTGAATCAGGCGCACCGTTGCTGATTGCTATTGTTTTAGACATTTGAGACCAGTTCACGAAATCGTAGCTTAGCGCCAGTGCATGTTGCACTTCATGGAGGCTTACCTTTGCTGCAAGAATGCGCTGGTTCGAATGGCCTTTGAACCTTTCCAATAGTTTGAGTGTATTGCAGGCATCTTCATCACCTGACTTGTGGGCTTTGCGGATGTCCTTTGCCTGGTTCTTGAGTTGTTCAAGATTAGGGTTATCGGGTAGTTTGTTACCGGGTTGTTTATGTTGCCAATCTGATTCGGTCATGACGACCTCCTTTCGTTATTGTTCGACGCCTGCGCACGAACAGAAAGAAGGTTAATAAAACCTGTTGCAATGAAATACGAAGGTGGGCTCAGTCCTTCCCGCAGGCGAGGAGGCGTCCTTCAAACGCCTGATTAAATCATCGCGCCAGGTTGGCGAAGTGTCAAGCGTGTTCAGGGAGCAACCGTCGTTCAGCACAACCATGCCTGCTTGTTGCTCACGAGTATCGGTTGTAAAGTAGTTGATCCATATCAGTTTTTTGTTTTGCTTGTCGATTTTCGCTTGCACGAAAGGTTAAAGCGCCGCAGCATAATAAGAGTCGAACTCTCATAAATTTACGTTCAGGGCACCAAATACCAGCATGCCTGACGAATAAAGAGGAATGATGATGCAGCCAAAAGCCATGAACCAGGTTCCCGTTGTCGATTGTGACTGTCATGTAATGGAGCCAGCCGACCTCTGGCAGACTTATCTCGAACCGAAATACCGTCCTCGAGCAATTCGCATAGAGGAGACGGATAATGTTGAACGCCTGATTATCAATGACCAGGTGATTCTCGAAGGACGGCTTGCGGGGCTTGGCGGTGTCGAGCGGGACCGTGTCGATGTTTATTCCGGCAAACTGAAATACAAGGACGGCTGCCCGGAAGCCAGTTACGACGCAGCAGCCAGGGCACGTATGTTCGAGTCATGGCAGGTTGATATCGGGGTTGCTTTGCCGACCATCAGTATTCTGCCGTTTCCACCTGACGACCTGGAATTGGCAAATGCTTATTGTCGTGCCTATAACAATTGGCAGAATGATTTCCGCAACGACTTGCCGGAGCAGACTGTTTCAATTGCAATCCTCAACTGGCACGACGTGGATGCCGCCGCAGCAGAGTTGGATCGATGTCTCAAGATGGGTTTTGGCGGTGTATTTGCGCCACCGGATGTAATTGACGACAGACGTCCAGGGAATTCTCACTTCGATCCCATCTGGCAGCGGTGCGAGGCGGCAGATATTCCGGCTGTGCTGCACGTGGTCGTACGATTCCAGGGGGGCGCCGTTCCCTACGCTGCCTGGTCTGCAACGAGTCCGGGTGCAGTCTTTACCTTCGGCCTGAGTGCGACGGGTCAGCTACAACCGGCGCTGGCATCGATGATCCTCGATGGCTTGTTCGAGCGATTTCCAAGGTTAAAGATAATTAATGTCGAAGCGGGATGCGGTTGGGCGGCACACTTCATGGATCGCCTGGATGAAAAGTATCAATGGTTTGGTCCGATCAGTCCGGCACCTTTAAAAATGAAACCGAGCGATTATGTCCGCCAGAACTGCTATTTTGTGGCCGAACCTGAGGAGCGCACCATTGGCGCCATGTTGGAGCTGGTGGGGGATGACCGGATACTGTGGGGGTCGGATTTCCCTCATGTTGATGCGAATATAGAAGCGCCTAATCTGATTCGAAGTGCCATTGCTGGCCTGTCCACTGAACAACAGGTTGCAGTACTCGGAGGCAATGCCGCTAAGGTATACAACCTGAACTAACCCCATAAAATATTCTTGGTCGGCCCGGCGCTGATCTTGCCTGTTTGTTGTAATATCAACATAAAAAAGGAGGCGAATCATGAATTGGGACGCTATTGGGGCCATCGGAGAAATTGTTGGGGCGATTGCAGTGGTCATGACGCTGGTCGTATTGATCTTCCAGGTTCGTCACAACACCCAGGCACAGGAAGAATCAAATAAATTCGAACGGATGGCAGCAATTGACAGGCACGCCGATACGATGGGCGTGTGGCGTGCCCGGGTCACTGAAAACAGTGAGCTTGCTGAAGTCTGGCTAAAAGTGATGAAGGGTGAAGTACTGAACGAAGTCGAACTTGTCAGAGCAAACAACATGTTCATAGAACTCACCAACACCCAGAGGTCAAATTATATTCGTGCCCAAACAGTCGGTGAGGACGGATTGGCACAACAGGCCATTCGAGCCGTTGCGACTGAAGCTTCAAATAGTGAACTCTCGTTGGAGTTGTGGAGAGCAGTACGTCCCTGGTCCTTACTTGCCAGCAAAGATTTTGTTGAACTGGTCGATGTCAAAATCGAGGCGGTTAAATTGGATAGGGACAGCTATATGGGTAGTTTGCCGAAAGAACTTTGGAAAAAAGCAAAGGCGCTTTAGAGTAGCGATCAGGTTGATTGATATTTGATCTGACATATAGATCGGGAACAATCTGACGAACGGAAGCTTGCGATGTTTTATGACCGAATCTTGGCGCACGAGTCACGCGAAGCAGGTAAGATGAGATCAACCGGCTGTAGAAGGCAACTGTTAAATAAGGGAAAGCAGAATGAAAAAAGATTGGATACTTCATCACATAGGCATGGTGGTCTACGACCTGGACAAGTCAGTCGAGTACTATCAGTCGATGGGGCAGGTTGAGAAAGTCTCAACGCTGCTTACCGCAGAGGGTAAGAGCGCCAAGCTCCTTGGCAAATTTATTCGCGTAGGTTCGTTGAATATAGAACTCTGGCAGCCGATAAGAGGCGCAACGGTTCAGCAGGAGTTTCTGGATACCCGGGGTGAGGGCATTAACCACCTGGCCTATGTCATCGATGATTACGAAAAGGAATATACCGACCTGATCGAGAATCGGGGTCTGCGGCTTATCTTTGGTGCGAAACCGCCTTTCTCAGGAAGTGGACAGGCCGGTTATTTCGACACGCGCGAGGAAGGCCACAACACGCTTCTGGAGCTAATGGCCATACCGCCCGGTCGTGACATCATACAATGGGTGGAGTAAACGAGCCGTCAAAGGCGATGCGGATGATGTTTGTCTTAAATTTCAAACATCATCCTCGAAATCCCGGTCGCGCTTGATCCCGATCTATGCTGCGGCAGCTTCGGAGGCACCGTTAAAGAAGAGTTGCAAGCTCTGGTTGTAACGGAAGAAAGCATCAATCTGCAACTGGTCCGGCCCGTCGACAACCATTGGATCGTCAGGAAAGGTCAGAAAATTCAATGTATGTTCAAGATCAGGGGAACCGTTACTGATGATATTCCCGATCATTTCACGCCATATGTCCTGGGTTGCGGTGATCGTGAAGTGATCCGGATCCGCATCAGAAACACTATCCAGGCATCTGACGGATTCGACTTCATAGGACTTGAATTTTACTTCGATTAGATTTGTCTTCTCTGTGTCGTCATACTGAATGACCATTGTGCAATCCGTCGCACCCAGCGGTTCATAGAGCGCTCGATTTTTTTGCATGACTTCAGCTAATGCATCAATCCATGCTTCTGAAGGAAAACTGGTGATATCGTTCATTACATATTCCTCGTGTTTTTTAAGCAGCCATGCCAAGGTCAGGCAGTTGTCTTGGAATCGTGATTCTTGAGCTGCGATCCAGCCCGGCCACTTTCAGTCGGCTCATGTATTCCTTGACCTGCTTCTCGTAGAGAAACCCCATTCGCTCAAGGCCCAGTTCAATATTGGCAATACCACCACCAGCAAGGATGGCCCTTGGTTCGGCGGTTTGAGATTCCAGCGTTAACTGGAAGATAGCCTGTTCACCCAGATCCAGAATCTTGTGAATTTCTTCTGCTCTCTCGGGATGCCTTTCAAGTAAATATTGCAGGTGCTTAACACCATAGGCGACATGTCTTGCCTCGTCCTGCATGCACATTCGGAATATGGTCTTCTCTACTTCGGTTGGTGCCAGAAATTCACCCTGCCTGAATAGAGTCAGGATAAATCCCTCACCAAAAATGTGCATAAGGGCACTGGCTGTCGTGTAGTCGTTAGCATTTAGAATCGCTGCGAGTATTTTCTCCTGGGTCGGTGAAGCACTTAATAGCCCGCCACCATTGGCCAGTGCGCGCTTGCGAAAAACATCCATATGGCGAGCTTCATCCATGATCTGAGTAGCAAGAAATAACTTCACCTCATGATAATCATGATTAATCCTGGCCATCCACTGTGCGGGCATGTCGCCCGCGACGAATTCCACCTCAGTGAATCCGGTGCACATCTGGCATACGGCTTTTTCGAGATCATCCGGGAGTTTCTCAAGCTTATCCCAGGGAATGTCCGTAATTGAATTCCACTGCCTGACGATCGCCTCATCGTAAAGCGCCGCGGCGTTCTCTGACCAGACTTCAGACATTTCATTCAGCGTGTACTGACCCAGTTCAGGTGTATCATCGGGCACATGACATCCTCTGGGTGCCATGCTGCCATGGGATGATCCGTGTTCCGGCACATTGCCATAGTGCCCGGTTTCGATATTGACCATGCGCAGGCCATCGGCACTTCGTTTGACCTCGTGACCCCATCCGTCCGGATTCGATTCCATCCACCCAAGGTCAAAGTTCCCATTAACCATGTCACGCATATTATCGATACTTGCTTCTACATCCGCTGAATATTTGGTCATTTTGCCTACCTGATTTTTTTGAAGGGTTACTTTGAATTTCGACTTGATGCTTATCCTAGTGTTAGTGGCTTGTATAATCGATTGCATTTAGTGACAATATTCTGGTCATTTAACGCCAAATCTTTTGAAATGATTAAGGATTTACCCACTCCTGCGACCTATACCAGGATCTTGATGCAGGCTACCGCACCAGAGAATCAGGCCGCACTCCTTGAGGGAACCGGCCTGACTGAGGCATCGCTTTCGATTTCAGATTCAATAAGTGCAGAGCAGCAGATAAGGGTTTTCAGCAATGCAGGGAAGCTGGCAACAAATCCCGACTGGGCGCTGGCATTAGGTCAGCAGCTCAATGTTAATAGTCATGGCTCACTTGGATTTGCCGCGCTCAGTGCGCCAACGCTGGGAGAAAGTCTTGAAATACTTGCTGCCTATGCGCGAATTCGAACGCCTTATCTGTTCTACGAATCTGGAAGAATCGGGGATCGCTTCCGTTTCACTGTCAGACCAGCGATAGAACTTGATGATATTGGTTTGACAATGGACGAGCTCGTACTCCAGGTTGCCGAGGCTTCGATCAAAGCAGTCCTGGGCTATATTCCCAATGGTATGAATATGATGCTTGCCCATTCACCGCCAATACACGCGGCGGACTATCCTCGTTATTTTATTTCGCCCTGCAGGTTTGATCAGCCAGTGAGTGGTGTGGAACTCCCACAGAGGTTTTGTGCCGTGCCATGTCCACTCTACGACGAGCAGAGTTTCGCAACTTCAGTAGCCCAATGCCGCACTGCGCTGGCTGCTATTATCGATCCCGCGGATGTGGTTGCCAGAACACGTAATCTGCTTGAGGTTCACTTTGAGCAACTCTCAGCAGGAACGGCAATCAGTGGGGCACCAGTTTTGGAAGACGTGGCTCGCTCACTCAATATGTCGCCGAGAACCTTAATCCGCCAGTTAGCTGCTCAGGGTCATGGGTATCGAGAACTGCTGGAGAGGGCGCAGAAAAATACTGCCAGTGAGTTGTTGGGGCAGGCGCGCTATTCGATCAGTGAAATTGCTGTGCTGCTTGGGTATAGTGACGCCGCAAATTTTGGGCGCGCCTTTCGACGCTGGTTCGATATGTCACCCGGGCAGTATCGACGACGGTGATAATCAACGGGTGATCTGATGGAGCCGATCTTCATATTGTTGATCGGTCAATGCCTCAAGAAAAGCGACCAATGCATCGATCTGCAGCGGTGAAATCGGTTGTCCCTGGGCGAGCAGATCAAGATCAACGGTATCCGGGACTTCCGGCTCACCCCAGGGTTGACCGGTCTCAGGGTTAGTCTGGCTCTCGGTATTGCTCAGGGTGAATTTATTGTAGTAGAGCACGACTGTTCTCAGTTCCCGGAAGATACCGTTGTGTCCGTACGGGCCCGTTACTGCCACGTTTCGCAAAGTGGGTACTCTGAATTTGCCAGCCTGCAAGGGGTTATCAATTTGAGGATTCTCAAATAACCCGCGATCTACATGTGCCGGTCCGAGTCCGTTTGCTTGCCGAATGTCAGCGTTCACGGGTAATCCGATGTTGTGATAGCGATGATTGGTGAATACTTCTCTCTCAGTGTCTTCTCGCAGGTCAATCAGATGGCAACTGTGACAATTGAATAGTTGAGAAAAGAAGAGGGTCCGGCCAAGTACTTCCTCGGTCGACAATTGGTATTCGCCACGCAGGTAGCGGTCATATTTTGAGTCAAAAGGTGCAAATTGTGAGGTATTTTCAAATGCCACAATACTCGATGTTATTGCTCTAAACGCTTCTGCTGTGTCATCAAAAATCGAAGCGCCAAAGTGCTTTCTCAGCGCATTAACATGGGCAGGATTCTCGCGAACCCGTTCAACGACCGCAGCGTTGTCCTGCAGGGCCATTTCAATTGGATTGGTAAAAGGTTGACCTGCCTGATCCAGCATAGTGGTGGCACGGCCATCAAGGAAAAAACCGCCGCTAGTCTCATCCTTGCTGTCCCGACTGAATGCCGGAACGAGTGTCGCATAGGTGATTGTAGGTGTATTGCGGTCGCCCAGAGATTGATCGTCATCACCCAGTGAAACTGCACCTGCTACACCGTTGTCC
>CAZJRI010000095.1:0-9780 GCA_964548025.1 uncultured Pseudomonadales bacterium | reverse complement strand
ATCGCTGAACGCCGCTGCAGGGTCGTGGCAGGAAGCACAAGCCTGGTTGCGTTTGGCTGAGAGATTGGTATCAAAAAACAGCGCCTCGCCAATTTTCGCAAGCTCGTTGGCCGTAGCCGATGAGGTTAGCGATGAGGTTAGCAATGTACCGGCAAGGATGAGTAAACAGGGGAGGGGTGATCGGTTAATCTCAAGTTTTGTGAATATGTGCATTAATCGGCTGTCTTGTTAGATTCTTCGAGTAGTATCTTCTTAAGTTCGCCCCTGCCGTAAAGATCCCGACTGCTATCGAGTCTTGTGAAAAAAGCCTTCCGCTTGTCGACGATCGCCCTGGCAGTGACGAACCCGCGATGGACTTTTTTTTGATCAAAAAGGAGCTCAAATTGACAGTCAGCGATGACGGTTTTCAAACCTGAAAAATTAGGTGCCCATTTATTTGAATCATCCTGGTTCAGCGTATCGTCAGGATAGTACTGCCAGACCGGAGCGTCACAGTCGTTCAGGCGATCATCAGTACAGAGCTCGGTTTCGACAAATAGCAGACCGTCGGGCTGCAGGACTTTTCGAATCCGGTCAAGGGCAAGCAGCGGATTGCGCAGATGATACAGGACGCCAAGAAACAGAATTATGTCAAATTGACCGAGTTTTTCCGGGTCCAGATCATAGACGTTCTCAACCCGGTAATTTACTTTGCTTTCTAGCACAGATGCGGCAATGCTGAATCCCGTAATCTCAGGTGCCGCATAATCGATGCCGGTGACCTTGGCTCCCCGTCGCTCCATCTCGAATGCAAAGTATCCGTCCCGGCAGCCGATATCCAGTACGCTCAAACCATCGGCACGTGCTGGCAAACCCATCTCGTCGAGTGTTTTGAGCACCCTGGCCGAGTCATTTATACCAGGCGTAACTATTCCGGGGGCGAGCTCGATCTGGTGGTACCAGTTCTCATAGCTTTCTATCGCTTCGATGATTTCCTGATTCTCCGGGGTCCGCTGATTCATGTGGGATCAAGATTAAGTAGGGTCGCTGATTGTATCAAAAGATTGGCAGATTAGGGGTTCGAGAAAAGTGCCTGAGTAAATCAGAACACCCTGACTGAGTGACGCAAACAATTACTCCCGTTTCATCATCCCGCAGTATGCAGTAATCACGATCTCCTCCAGATTCGTGATGCAATACTCGAATTCGTTGGCACTTTTTAACCAGAGATGGCCGCGACCGCCGCCTCCGGTTACGAACAGCGCTTCGTCACCTGTCGAGCGAAGCGCACCCCAGATAGGTGTTGATGGTTCGTTTCGAGGTGTTGTTGAAGAGCGGGATTTGCCAATAAATGTCTCACCGTCCTGGTGTTCAAAGATGACTCTCAGATCTATTTCAGAGAGTACGGCTCCGCCTTGTGCAACCTGGTCAGCCACGTCTGACCCGGAGGACATAACCCGGATATGGCCTTTCCAGGTGCCCACCATGTTTGGGTAGTCTTCGGCAGACAGGAATGATGAGAACAGCAGGGGGATCAGGGAGATCAGCGCAGTTTTTATCATGATAGTTACTCATTTGTGGTTACATCCTTGGGTGGATTTGGGACTCACAAACAGCACACGCATAACTATGTTACTCCAATGTCACGAAAAGAGAAGGGAGGAGATCGGAAGATTTCAGATCCGGGAGCGATCTCTCTTACCGGTTTAACCAATGCGGGTTAAATGTCTGCTAACGATTAATCAGTGCTGCGATAGGCCACCTGGTAAAACCCGGGCGTTTGTCGGGCGTTTGTCGAGTGTCTGTTGAATGTCTGTATAGACCAGATAGTCACTCAGAACATTCGGCAATAACAGGTATATAATGCCCTGAAATTCAAATCAGACAACCGGAGGGCCAGCAAAGTGCCTAGACTCAGACAGATTTCGAAAAGTGAAGCCAAAGGGGATATCAAGAAGTTTTATGATGCGCTGTTTGGAGACCGGGACCCGGTTGCCGAACCAGGTACCGCTACAGGCACGCCAGGTAACTGGTGGACCGTTTTTGCCCTGGTACCGTATATTTTCAAACACGCCACCGATCATTTCGGCATGTTTGGCATGTTCGCGAGTGAGAGTGTCAGCCAGTTGGACAACAAAGTTCGCGAGCTGGGGATCATGCGTGCCGGTTATGCACAGGGGAGCCAGTTTGTATTCTCTCAGCACTGCAAGGCCGCGCGTCGATTTGGCATAACAGACGAGCAGATTGCAGCCATACCCCATTGGCAGGTATCGGATCAATTCGATGCAAAAGAACGGGCTGTCCTCGCCTGGGCTGACGCACTCATCTACGACGGCGGCCGGACTTCAGATGAACTATTCGAGGCATTGCATTCCCATCTGTCAGACGAAGACATACTGGAGTTGACCTACCATATTATGGGATACAATCTTCATGCGGTTTGTTGTAAAGCACTACGACTTGAATTTGACGATGTACCGGAGAGGATAAGGGAAGTGCCGGTACCGGGAGAAGGTGAACCCGCCGACTGGGCTGGTGCCGCCTGGCAGGATAAAGACTGATCCAATTGCAGGATCGGGTAGCGCATTCGGGGGCAGCGTGCGCGGTCGAGCTTACTCAGCACAACCGAGCACGCTGCCTCCAGCTTCGGGTTAGAATGTGCCCATCTTGTATCTCATCTCTATGCCAAAAAGTCTTGGGTCGGTTGGGGTACCGGTTCGGCGATAGCCGCCAACTTCAGTTGCGCCGTACTGTTCGATCTGGCGAAGTCCGATTTCATCGGTAACATTGTTGACGAATGCTGAAACCAGCCAGGTTTCGTTTGGATGCCAGGATACTCGCAAGTCGAATCGGTTATACGGGTCCGCTGACTGATCTTCCCGTTCAAAAACAGAGAAATAAACCCGATCGATCCATGAGTAGTTGGCAACGAAGTCCACACGACCACCAGCATCAAGTGGCAATGTATACATGGCCCATGCGCCTGCCTTGTACTCCGGCACCCTGATCATGTTGTTGCCCTTGAGATTAATCAGAGCAGCAAATGCGTCGAATAGTGATTCAGGCCTTTCGGGGTCGTTGGGATCAATCACGAAGAAATCGTCGGTATATTCACTGTGGGTGTAACTACCGTGTATGCCAAGAGTGATATTGTTGGTTGCAAGCCAGGTAAGATCGGCATCCACACCAATCATCTCCGCTTCAGGCACAGCGACCACGTTCGTTGTATAACCATTGAATGACTGGCCATTGGCGAAAGTATGAACGTTCTCGTAGTCATAAAAATAGATAGCAGAATTAATCTGCAACTGACTGTCGAGCAGCGTCCCCTTGTAGCCAAATTCGTAAGCGATCAGTTCTTCCGGTTCGAAAATTGAGTTCGAGCTGAAGAAGACCAGGTTAAATCCGCCAGAGCGCAGACCCTTGGTTGCGGAAAGATAAAAGAGCGTATCCTCGTCCGGTGCATAGTCAAGGTTGGCCCGCCACGTAACATCTTCGGTCGCCTGCTGTAGCTCCCGTGTGAGTGATGTGCTTGAGGGAATGCCTGCTACCAGCAGGCGATTCGGGTTGAGGATAGTACCGTCCGTGTCAAGGAATCCGAATGCCTGGTTCATTGATGCAAGACTGGAGCTACAGGTTGCCGCTCCTGTTGCACCGCAACCATTGCCGCCTTCCGCGAAGAAGGTATCTTCAAAGCCAAGCGGTACGATACCTTCTTCCGAGTAGTAGAACAGATTCTCGTATCCAGTGAGTTGGTCTCTTGCCCAACGAACTCCAAGCGTCAGGCTGAACAGCTCGTTGATCTCGTAGACACCCTGGAGAAAAGCGGCATAGGCATATCGTTCCGTTCTGGTCTGGTATTCAAGGTCAGTGCCGATGGTATTCGGTCCGTGCGGGATACTGTCCCCCTTGTCACCCAGCCATTCACCGAAACAAAAATACTGGAGCTGATCCTGAAAGCCTATGGCGTCACCTGTAAAACAGGTGCCAGGCAGATCGCCCCCTGCTTTCACCGTCTGACTCGCCATCTGGGCGGTAAACAGGTCTGCCTTGCCAACACCGGCGAGAAAGCCTGATACATCGTCGTTTGCATAGCGGGATGCACAATCAGGATTACCAACACAGTTAAAGTCGTAGAAATCACCCCGCTGTGTGATCTTTGCATCGTAGGCGAATATCCCGGCGGTAAATGACAGCACATCGCTCGGGTCGATAAAGAACTGCAATTCGTGGGATATGTATTCGGTTTCCTGACTCACGTAGAAGGTACGGTCTACCAGCGGATTGCTGGTGAGATCCACATCTGATTCACGGTCATAAAAGTAGTCTGTATAACCAAAGATATACTTCATGGCGAACTTGTTTGACAGTTCCCACATGACGTCCATTGAAACAGCCTGGTGGTCGAAAAACTCGGCCTGTTGGCCATTGGTATCCGTTACCAGGTCGTCACTATCAAGATCGGATATGCCGATCATCCTTTGAAGTGAGGGATCGTGACCATATGCATAGTTGCTTGAATCCGTGGTACCAATTGGCGCCTTGTCGTAGCCTGAGGTCACCCGTTGTGCAACGACGTTACTACCGGTCTCTGGGTTGATGAAGTTAAACATTTCCTGGCCAGTGATGGCACATCCCGTGCCGCCGAGGACACCCTGGGTCGGTACCGTCGGCGTTCGTGTGAAGGCATCAGGACAGGCAACGTTCGGATCAACCGCTCGAAAACCCCAGGCATAAGTGGTGGTATCTCTTGGCTGGTCGACATTCTGGGATAAATTAAGGATACCGGCCGCATCTGCGCCGCCCATCCTTCTGGAATAGCTGCGCTCGTTTCCGCGGATATTCAGTTCAATATTTTCCGTGGGTGTAAATCGGAAAGAGACCGCGTAGTTTTCATCTCCATAGTCACCGGGATCAGGGTTGCCGGACTTGTCGTCATAATAACCATCCCGGTCTCTTGAGGTACCCACCAGTCGTGCCGAGAGCACATCATCTATTAGTGGGCCGGAGACTACGCCATAAACCTCCTGCAATTCATAGCTGCCGAGTATGGCTCTGACTTCACTGTAAAACTCGTCAGTGGGCAGTTTATTGATAAAGTTCACCGCACCTCCGATAGCATTTCTGCCGTAGAGTGTTCCCTGCGGGCCACGCAGGAACTCAATGCGTTCCACGTCAAAGAGGCCTCCCTCGGTTGACGCGATACCGAAGTCTTCCGAATACACGCCATTCAGATAGGTCGCGATCCCGGGATCGCCGCCAAGGGATCGAAAGTTGCGACCCACGCCACGAATGGCCATATCGTATGGTTCGATGACAGCAGCAGGGACCAGGTTTTGCAGGTCTTCCTGATTGCGAATACCGAAATCCTCGATCAGTTCGCCGGTAAATGCAGTAATTGAAATGGACGTGTCACTGATAGATGCCTCCCTTCTTTCTGCAGTGACCACAATCTCTTCGAGTTGGCGTTCCTGAGCACTGAACGCGGTATTTGACGCTGGTATGAGTAGCAAAAGTGCAAGTGTTGGGAATCCAACAGCACGATAACGCCGTAATAACATAACTTATCCTCCAGGGGTTGGATATTGTTCTGATTATCTGGCAGTTGATACGTCGCTTTGAATCAAGCAGGAACTGTCCAGGTTGGCTCTGCCTGGAATGTATAATTCTTGTTCTTTCAGTGCAGAGTAAACTCGTTTGGCGATACTACTCCTGTACGGAAACAGCTCTAAATACGTTTTAGCACTAAAAGAAGTGCAGGCTTAGATTAATATCATATGAAAATTGAGATGATCTCAGCGTCGATTGGTTCGGGTGATATCTTTCGTGAGTGTTTGTCTAGTGGGCGTTCGTCAGTCACTGGCTGTCAGGAAGTTAACTATCGCATTTGTGAACGCATCGTTGCGATCTCCGGCGACCATATGACCGGCATCGGCAACATCGACGAAGTCTGCTTCAGGTTTTATCGCTAAAAACTGCTTTACCGACTCTTCGCTAACAAGTTCACTCATGCGACCTCTTACCAGCAAAACTGGCACGCTGATATTCTTTACGGCATTAGAAAGCCTGTTCGGGTCGCGGGTTGCCGTTTCTGGCGGTTGCATCCCGTTGATAAAGCGTGGATCCCAGTGCCAGCGATACCGACCGTCTTCTCCCAGCCTGAGATTTTTTGAAAGACCATCCAGATCTTTTGGTTTAGGTCGGTTCGGCAAGTGAGCCGCGATAACGTCCGCAGCTTCTTCGAGGGATCCGAATCCGTCGGTCAGATGCTCGTTCATAAAGCCGATGATCTTATCAACTCCACTTGATTCCAACTGGGGCGTAACATCCACGAACACCACGGCGCTGAATATATTTGGACGAAATTCACCCGCCGCAACCATGGCTGCGATACCTCCCAGAGACGCACCAACGAGCACAGGCGGAGCTTCGAGTTTCTCGCAGATGCTAATCAGATCTTCAGCAAATGCATCGATTCTGTAGTCTCCCTCTTCTGCCCAGTCGCTTTGACCATGACCTCGCAAATCGATGCAGATACTTTGAAATCCAGCCTCCGCCAGCAACTTTCCCGATTGGCGCCATGCGTGTCGGGTCTGGCCACCACCATGCGCGAACAGAACAGGACGGGCAGCATTGTTGCCGTAGACGTCCGCATGGATCGATACGCCCTCAAATCCAGGATAGGTTTCCAGTCTGGTTTCCGTCATCTTTTGTTTCTACCCGTTACCCAATATAACGATACTCCAAGCCTATACTCCCATTCAGCCAACTTCATAACAAGTATATTTGAATCAGGGGTGACGCATGCCTGGGTGTTATAGCGCTTTTTTCTGAGTATACTGGCCGTCATTGGCTGACCGTCAGTTGGCTGGTTTCAGATCGTTAGGATTAGATAGGAGGTAACCCATGAATACCGAATATAGTTCTGCCAAAAAACCGCTATTGATTTTCTTCTCACTGTTTCTGTGTCTACCAGTTATTGCTGGTGCTGCCGGTTTCTCCGGAAAGGTAGAATCCGAGGCAAAAGATCCTGTTGTGGGTGCGATGGTCACTTTCAGGTTTG
The DNA here is from genome assembly GCA_964548025.1 of uncultured Pseudomonadales bacterium. Lineage (GTDB taxonomy): Bacteria > Pseudomonadota > Gammaproteobacteria > Pseudomonadales > Azotimanducaceae > JAHRVQ01. The sequence goes on along the minus strand of CAZJRI010000095.1, from coordinate 2,738 downwards.
GCGATCCGTTTCAGGAGAAGACGGTTTTTACGTCTGCCGAGGGTCTTTACGAGGTGCGCGGTTTACCCGCGTCGACGGAATATACGATCAGGGTAAGGCGAACGGGCTGGCACGATATTCGAACCAACGGGTCAACCCTGTCTGATGGGGACAGCACGCTTGATTTCGAAATGGTCAGGCATACAGATCCGGCTAAAGTGGCAGCCCAGTTACCCGCGAACCACTGGTATGCACTGGTGCTGGAAGAACTTACAGATGAAGGCGAACGGGAGCAAATGGTCAGGCAATGCACCTATTGTCATCAACAGGGTAACGAAGCAACCCGTCTGGTGCGACCTGTAGCCGAGTGGCATAAAGTGTTGTCATTGATGGGGCGTATGGGTGGTGGTCTTGATTCGGAGCTCAGGGCTAAAGTACCCGGGCTCTTTAATAAAGTCTACGACCCGAAAAATGCCGTTCCAAAACTGACCCAGGGGTTTGGCGAACCCGGATTTGCGCCACCACCTAGTGAAGAAGTGCGAAAGGCAGTAATCGATGAATACCAACTCGGTGGCCGGTCGTCTATGCAGCATGACATGATGGTTCATCCAGACGGCGTGATCTATTCGGTAGACATGTCGACCGACCGGTTATTCAAGCTTGATCCAACTGTGCCCGGTGGGGCGAGAGAAGCCTACTCCATTCCGACTGACGAACTTCCGCTGGGCGGCGTGGACCCATCTGGTGCCTTACCGGCGAATACGGATATGCGAGTCGGGCCGCATTCACTTCAGGTGGGGGCAAATGGAGATGTCTGGATTACGCTTGCAGTCGGAAACAAGCTAGCCAGGTTTGATACAGTTGAGAAGAGCTTCATGATTGAAGATCTGCCAAGTGGGATTTATCCGCATACTCTCAGGGTCGATAGCAAGGATCGCATCTGGTATACGATAGCGGTTTCAAATCACGTCGGCATGTATGATCCAGCATCCGGTCAACACGAGGTCATAAGGGTACCTGCGCGGAGCTTTGGTGAAGAAGTCACATTGCGACTGATACCGGTTTTTATGTGGCTCAGCCAATATATTGATCTGGACCTTTCAAGCGGTGGCGGCGGCGAAGGCGCCAGTTTGCCCATACCATACGGGATAGATATTGCACCTGATGGTGGCATCTGGTTCAGCCAGCTCAATGCCAACCGTATTGGCCATATCGACCCTGATACATTCGAACTGACGATGATCGATACACCGTTCACTGCGCCAAGACGGATGCGATTTGATTCCAAAGGCAATCTCTGGATTCCAGGATTTTCTTCAAACATGCTGGCGAAGTACGATATCAAAACCGGAAAATTTGAACAGATTGAAATACCGGTTGAACCCCTGGGGAGTGAAACACCGTATGCGCTCAATGTTGACCTGGTAACAGATGATGTCTGGATCTGTGGCACCAATAGCGACTCGCTGATTCGATACCAACAGGCTTCAGGTGAGTTCACCGTTTATCCTCTACCCACGCAGGTAACCTATACCAGGGATATCGACTTTTCGATCGATGGTGGTGTCTGGACTTCAAACTCAAATGCACCAGCCTGGCAGATCGAAACCGGGGTGCCGAGGATAATTCGGTTGGATGTCAACGGTCAGATTTCACTGCCTCAAGTGAGTTCGAATCCGTAGATGTTTAAGCGGATTATATTTGTCCCGCTGTTGGCTATATGGGCTGGAGGTTGCTCGGACCCTGAAGCAGAGAACATCGCACGGCAGCAGCAACTTAATGTTCAGAGTCAGAAGCTCAGCTCGATTCTGGCCGATAAGGGCGCACGGATATCCACCGGGGATGAGGGTCTTACCATTCAGCTGACCTTTGGCGCAGATGCTGATCTTGATCTTTATGTTACCGACCCGTTGCTGGAGACTGTCTACTTCGCTAACGACAGCGGCAAGTCTGGTGGTCGAATTTCTGAGGATATTCGTTGCGATGAGGACGGGAGGGATAAAGGTGACACTAACGGGGACGCCGATAGTCAGGGGGAGGCAATAGGCGAGATTCCCAGAGACGAGTTTGGGGCTGATGAGATCCGAATAGAGGAAGTCAGATTTGATAATCCGATTCCTGGTAAGTACCGGATTGGCATCGACTATCCGAGAAAGTGTGAAGGGGGTCAGGAGCAGGCCGCTTTCGCCGTTTCCGTCCTGCACCATGGGGAGCAGACAGAAACACTCGGGTCTGTATCCTTTGAGAGATTCGAGGTCGTGGTGATGGAATTCGAAATATAAAACTGATAGATGGGACCGACTATGAATAAAAATCAATCCGGGTATCTGCATCAATTTAAACTGGCGTCGGTTATGGCGTCGGTTCTGGGGTTGTTTTGTTTTATTTCGCTATCATCTTTTGGGCAGGATATCGAAGCCGGTAAGAAGTTATTTGGCACCCACTGCGAAACCTGTCATGGGCCCAATGGCGATGGCAATGGACCTGCTGCCGAGGCATTTATCCTGAAACCCCGGGATTTTGCTTTAGCGGCATTCAAATTTGATACGGATGCTGACTGGCAAAAAGGTACCGATACCGATCTTGAAGATGTCATCAGGGAAGGTCCAGCAGCGTTCGGCGGTTCAAACGCGATGCCGGGATGGAGTCAACTGACAGACACAGAGATAGCGAACCTGATCGAATATATACGTTCCCTCAAATCCTGAGTCAGATTCTTTAGCACAGCATACCAACCTGAACGGGGTATTATTCACTCT
>CAZJRI010000094.1:0-21062 GCA_964548025.1 uncultured Pseudomonadales bacterium | reverse complement strand
ACCTGAATTGCCATATGGCATCAGATTGCCGGTAGATCTTGAAACCTGTGAGCTTGATCAGACTTTGTGGGATCGTTGGCTGAACTGGGATCCTGTCAGTCTCTCCATGAGGAAAGACGTCCAGGATAACCTTCGGTCACTTAAAGGTCTTTTTATCGATTGCGGTGACCGGGATCAATACGCACTGGTTTTTGGCGCAAGAACGTTAACCAGGAAATTGGCGTCTCTTGGTATCGAACATACTTACGAAGAATTCCCCGATAATCACAGTAGTATCGATTATCGGATGGATATCTCCTTACCGTTTCTGTATCACAAACTGATGGGTGACGAACCCGGATAATTTTCTGATCTAGCTGGGAGTGTCCAGCATTTCTATTTCTGGACGTCCGGCCATGCATGATCCCATCTTTGCACCGAGTGTTTTGAAATGATCGGTTTGACCGTGTGCATCGAGGGCAGCCTGATCCACATATTGTTCGAGAACGATATAGCTGTTTTCATCTTCTCTTGACTTGTGCAGCGAATAGAAGTTATTTCCGGGTTCATTCGCGCTGACTGCCGCTTCGAGTTCTGCAAAGATAGCCTCGAATTCTTCATTTTTGCCCGGAGTGATTGGAAGTCGGGCGATAATGCCAATGGCCATAATATTCCCCTTTCGGAATCGGTTTGATTTGGTCTGATTGTCTAGATGAGAGCGTGAGGAGTCAACCTCAATCACTGTCGTTATTGACGGATGTTTCACGTAACGGATCAAGCATTGATTCAAGGCCGTTGATCTTTATTTCCAGACTGAGTTTCATGAGTTCACCCAGGCTGCCTTTGGGGAATCCTCTATCGACAAACCAGAGAAGGTAGGCTTCAGGCAGGTCGATGAGTACCCGACCCTTGAATCTGCCAAATGGCATGACCTGATTGGCAACTTTGATTAGATCTTCTTTTTCGAACATTAAATTACCAATCTTTTTCTTATACTGCAGTTCCAGCGGTACAATGGGATTTTAGATGAACGAGACCCCAATGCCAAAAGCGAGCGAATTAAAAAAGGGAGATGTCATTGAATTGGATGGCGTTGCTCATGTCGTCAAGCATCTCGAAGCAAAGAGCCCTTCCTCAAGAGGTGCTTCCACGCTGTACAAAGTCCGGTTCAATAATCTGATCACCGGCCAGAAGAGGGATGAATCTCTGAAAGGCGATGATGTCTTCGCCGATGCAGACTTCCAGCGGGTACAGGTGCAGTTCTCCTATATTGACGGTAATCAGTATGTATTTATGAATACAGAAGATTATGCCCAGTATGCACTGGGTATTGATGTCCTCGAGGATCAACTGGATTACCTGATAGACGGTCTTGATGGCATAAGTGCGCTCCTGATAGATGGCAATATTGTTGCTATTGATCTGCCCCAGTCAGTCGTAATGGAAATAACCGAAACTGCGCCTGCAATAAAAGGCGCTTCAGCCAGCGCAAGGACAAAACCGGCAGAGCTGACAACAGGGCTGGTTGTGCAGATCCCTGAATATATTGGCCAGGGCGAATCTATCAAGGTCAATACCGGCGATGGTAAATACATGTCCCGTGCATGATCCGAACTGGGTCTTGAAAATGCGAGCTTCTTTTATGTGCTTGACTGAGTGGACCTGTTAGAAATTGACTATGAAATTGAGATTACTAGCCAAATGCGTCTCTTCTTTGGATTGAAACCTGATCCACAAACCGCAATGGCAATTGTCGCCTGGCGTGAGAGGTCACTGCCTCCGGTCCAGCGACCGGTTGCTATGGACAACCTGCATATCACACTGGACTTTTTCGGTCAGGTTCAAGACAGGCAACTCGAAGAGATAGTCGAGTCCGTAGACAAGGTTCAGGTGAATCCCTTTGAGATCAGTTTGAATCAACTGGGTTTTTGGAGTAAAGCGAAGATCCTGTGGATAGGCTCAAAAGAAGCACCGGATGAGATCTTTGAATTGGCGGGCTTTCTGAGTAAATTAAGAAGGCGGATGGCATTGCGTTCACAAAAACGTGATTATCTGCCTCATCTTTCCATAGCGAGAAAGTGTGAGGTGCCACCACCGGCCAGTCTGTTGCCGCCAGATTTCAGCATACATGCTGATAGTTTTTACCTGTTCGAGTCGGTTAATATCAAATCGGGTATGAGGTATCAACCGATTCATGAATGGTTGCTCGGGTGATCTCGATTCTCGTATGACCTAGGGAATCAGGCCCTGCATCGATTGAAATTTTGCAGCTTTACTATATCCTAGATGACAATTTCCGGATCTAATTGATTCAATTTGGCTATAGAAAGAAACAGCTTCGTTGCCTCATTACTTCTATTGTTGTTCTTGACCAACAGTATTATGGAATCTGTGGTGGTTGATTGTCCGATGAATACTTCCGATTCAATGGAAAATCACGCTATGGAAATGATGCATAATGATCACTCTGAAATGAGTGACTCAGGCAATATGACATCGAAGCATGTCTTCGATTGCTGTGATGACTGCGAAACCATGATTGGTTGCAGTTTTACCGTGTCGATACAGTCTTCAATGACGAATCCGAAAATCTTACTTCTGCCTGTTTACTACGATCACCCTGGCGAATTGTTGCTACCAGACAACATTCCTTCATCCATCCTCCATCCCCCAATCAGTGTGTAACACAGGATAGGTCCGCCTGAAATTTGTTGGACCAACTGTTCTCTGAATTCAGAGACAATTGGGGAAGAATATCCTTCCAGAGATTGACCGCTGACCAGTTCAGCATGCCGGTTTATCAGATAAAAGCCGGTAATAACCCCGGAGGGGGAAAATGCGATATCAACTACAGAGCCTTAACTATTGGAAGAGACGTACTTCATGGCTAACCATACCATTAGTGATGATCGGCTGTTTAAACTCAATGTCGGTACAATCGAGCCAGAATTGGTTGCTTGAACTTGCCAGGGCTGTGGAGCTGGCACAGGAGTATGACCCATGGCTGAGGGGCAACAGTCATGCTCAGAAAGCGCTGGAGTCATCCGCATTGGCAGCGAATGAGCTTCCTGATCCCGCCTTATCGGTTTCATTCTCAAATTTACCCGTCGATTCATTCAGTTTACATCATGAGCCAATGACCCAACTGGAGTTATCCTATTCACAAAAATTCCCTCGCGGAAACAGTCGTGCCGTTAGATCGAAACAGCTAAAGTGGAAGGCCAGTCAGCATCCTTTTGAACGGTTGGACAGAAAAGCCCAGATAGCAGTAACTGTTAGTGACCTCTGGTTTGATGGTTTTCTGGCGCAGGCAAGTATTGCCTTGATCAATCGTGATCGATATCTGTTCGAGCAGTTAATAGATATTGCTCAGGCGAGTTATTCGTCATCTATCGCCAAAGTGCAACAACAGGATATTGTCAGGGCACAGCTTGAACTTTCACGTCTGGAAGACAGATTAACGATTCTTGGGCAGCAACGGGATGTATCACTGCAAAGCCTGTCCGGATGGTTGAGACCTTATGGGAAACCAGGGACGATTGACAGCAGTCTTGATTTCAATGCATTAACGCTGCCTGAAACGCAGCCCCAGGTTGAATGGAAGTACCCCGAGTATTCTGGTTCAGAAATCAGTGATCAGGAACTTGTTGGACGATTTCAATACCATCCTTCGATCAAGGCGTTGGACAACAAGATTCGTGCATCCAGATCGGGCATTGATCTCGCTCGCGAAATGTACAAACCCGCGTTTTCCGTTAATGCCTCGTATGGCTATCGCGATAGCGATCAGCGGGGCTTAAACCGGTCAGACCTTTTCTCCATCGGGGTCAATCTGGATCTGCCGATATTTCAAAGCAGACGTCAGGACAAAAACCTGCAGAAAGCAATATCAGAGGCAGAAGCGGTTAAGACTGAGAAGTGGCAGCGCCTTAAAAAAATGATGGTGGCGTTCAGAGCCTATAGAGCGAGACTCACAAAACTAAATCAGAGAAGTGAACTCTATCAGGAGCGGTTATTGCCTCAGATGAATGAACAATCGGCGGCTTCGCTATCGGCTTATACCAATGACAGGGGAGATTTTTCGGATGTTGTTCGCGCTCGAATTGATGAACTAAATGCTGAAATTGATGCGCTTGGCATATTGGTCGACCGTCAGAAGGTGATGGTCCATCTCAATTACCTGCTGCTGATTACCGAAGAAAAAGCCGAGATAAATCTGCTGTCGGGAGAGGGTGAATGACTGTCATGAGTGATAAGCGGACATGGATTGCACTTGTATCAGGATTGTTGCTGGGCTTACTGGTTGGCAGGGTTTGGTTTCTTGCCAATGATTCTGTGAGTGCGCCTGAGGAATCAGAAAAGGAAGTTCAGAAAAAAATACTCTACTGGGTTGCGCCCATGGACCCTGATTTCAGAAAGGATGTACCGGGGAAGTCGCCCATGGGGATGGATCTGATTCCTGTCTATGATGAACCCCTGGGCAATGCGGACGAGGGGCCCGGAACCATCAGAATTTCATCCAATGTGGTGAATAATCTGGGGGTTAGAACAATCGCAGCAAGAAGGGACATATTAAGATCTGATCTACGGACCGTGGGTTACGTTCAATATGATGAAGACCTTCTGATACATATTCATACCAGGGTAGAGGGGTGGATTAAAAAGCTCTACGTAAAATCTGAGGGTGATCCGATAGTTAACAATCAGCCCCTCTATGAACTTTATTCTCCTGCTCTTGTGAATGCCCAGGAAGAGTTGGTTCTGGCGATCGAAAGGGATAATGATCGACTGGTACAGGCCTCGAAAAATCGTCTTAAGGCACTGCATCTTCCTGAGAGCGTAATCAATGAAATTAGTCGTAGTAGGGAGGTGAAGCAGAATATCATTTTCTCAGCACCGCAGGATGGTGTGATAGACAATCTCAATATTCGTGAGGGATTTTTTGTAACACCGAATAAAACACTTATGTCGATTGGGTCTCTCAAACAGGTATGGGTGGAGGCGGAGATATTTGAGCGTCAGGCGGCATCAGTGACAACCGGTAAACCCGTATCAATGACCCTTGATTATCTGCCAGGCAGAATTTGGCAGGGTGAGGTTGAATACATCTATCCTACGCTCGATCCCCAGACGAGGGCAATCAGAGTAAGACTCAGATTCAGCAATGAGAATCGGGAACTGAAACCAAATATGTTCGCCCAGGTGACGATCCATACGAGCAGCGAAGACAAAATGTTACTCATTCCCCGTGAAGCGGTGATCAGAACCGGGAATAGAGACAGGGTGGTGTTGGCCCTGGGAGGTGGAAGTTACAAATCGGTGGAAGTACAGATAGGCAGATCAGATGAAGAGGATATTGAGATATTGTCCGGTCTAACAGAAGGAGAAGAGGTGGTTGTATCGGCCCAGTTTCTGCTGGACTCGGAGTCAAGTAAATCTTCGGACTTTCAGCGAATGAATAAACCGGAGTCTTTGAGATGATTGAGGCTGTAATCCGATGGTCTGTTAACAACAGACTATTTGTACTCCTTACGACCGCAATACTTGCTGGGATAGGTCTGTATGCACTGAAAAAGACCCCGGTTGACGCCATACCGGACTTGTCGGATGTACAGGTAATAATAAAGACGACCTATGCAGGACAGGCACCGCAGGTTGTTGAGGATCAGGTGACCTACCCACTGACCACGGCCATGTTATCTGTCCCGGGAGCGCTTACCGTCAGGGGATACTCTTTTTTTGGGGATTCCTATGTCTATGTCATCTTCTCCGAAGATACCGACCTTTACTGGGCCAGGAGTCGAGTCCTTGAATATCTGAGTCAGGTCGCACCCAGTCTACCGGCAGGGGCAGTCCCGCAACTAGGCCCGGATGCAACCGGCGTTGGCTGGGTCTATATCTATGCGTTAATAGACAGGTCGGGTAACCACGACATAAGTCAGCTTAGAAGCCTGCAGGACTGGTTCCTGAGATATGAGTTGCAGACCGTGCCAGGTGTCTCTGAAATAAGTTCACTGGGGGGCATGGTTAAACAATATCAGATTAAGGTGGATCCGGACAAATTAAGAGCCTTTGGTTTGCCATTATCACACATACAAACGGCTGTACTAAGGGGGAATCAGGAGATCGGGGCTTCAGTTCTTGAAATGGCAGAAGCTGAATATATGGTTCGTGCCACTGGATATATTCAAAGCGAGACTGATCTCGGGAATATTCCATTGGGTGTAAATCAAAACGGTACACCCCTTCTGTTGAAGGATGTGGCAGAGATTGACATTGGACCTCAGATGCGACGGGGTATTGCGGAGTGGAACGGCGAAGGAGAAACCGTTGGTGGAATAGTGGTGATGCGATCAGGAGAAAATGCGCAAGAAACTATTACCAGAGTTAAAGAAAAACTGGAGCAACTCAAGCAGGGACTTCCTGAAGGTGTCGAACTGGTTACCGCCTACGATAGGTCTACCCTGATTGAACGAGCCGTAAATACACTATGGGAGAAATTATATGAGGAATTCATCATAGTTGCGCTGATCTGCGTGATTTTTCTATTTCATTTCAGATCCGCACTGGTTGTTGTATTGAGTTTACCCATGGGCATCCTCATGGCATTCAGCATTATGTATTTTCAAGGTATCAACGCCAATATCATGTCATTGGGTGGTATCGCCATTGCAGTCGGGGCAATGATTGATGGTGCCATCGTGATGATTGAGAATATGCATAAACATCTTGAAAGTTCTGAAAATCAATTAGCAGATCGTTGGCAGATTGTCATGGAGTCAGCCACTGAGGTTGGTCCCGCTTTGTTTTTCAGCCTGCTGATTATCACAGTCAGTTTCATGCCGGTATTCACACTCGAGGCACAGGAAGGGAGAATGTTTTCGCCCCTTGCTTATACCAAAACCTATGCCATGGGCACAGCAGCGTTGATCTCAATAACTTTGGTGCCTGTACTCATGGGATATTTTATTCGCGGAAGAATACGCCCAGAAAAATCGAATCCAATTAACAGTATTCTCACAAGAATCTATGTGCCTTTGTTAAAGGAGGTACTGAGCCGCCCAAAGACAACCTTAGCTGCAACTATTCTTGTACTGTGTGCGGGTATATGGCCAGTCGACAAGATTGGCAGCGAATTCATCCCATCTCTGGATGAGGGCGATCTGATGTATATGCCCATTACCTATCCGGGGATATCTGTGGGCCAGGCGCGTCAATTACTCCAGCAAACCGACAAGATTATTAGAACCGTACCAGAGGTTGAGAGTGTGCTGGGCAAGGTGGGCCGCGCTGAAACTGCCACCGATCCCGCTCCTCTTACGATGATTGAAACGTTTGTGCAGCTAAAGCCGAGATCTGAGTGGCGGGATGGTATGACGACAGAATTGCTCATCAAAGAACTTGATGAACTACTTCAGTTGCCGGGTGTTTCTAACAGTTGGGTTATGCCGATAAAGACAAGGATTGACATGCTGGCAACTGGCATAAAAACCCCGGTGGGTATCAAAGTCTCTGGCCCCGATCTTGCTGAAATTCAGAATATTGGCAAACAGCTTGAAGATATCTTGATTGATGTGCCTGGCACAATTTCTGTGTATTCAGAACGAGTTGCCGGTGGTCGTTATATTAAAGTTGATATCAGAAGGGAGAAAGCTGCGCGCTATGGCCTTAATATAGCAGACGTCCAGCAAGTGGTTGCCACTGCTGTGGGCGGTATGAACATAACGCAGTCGGTGGAGGGCCTCGAACGTTATCCGGTCAATATCCGTTATCCCCAGGACTATCGCAGTTCTCCTGAGCAGTTGTCGCTACTGCCTATTGTGACACCGGCAGGGCAACGAATTTCTCTGAGTGACGTGGCCAGAGTCTATATCGAAGATGGCCCGTCAGGAATCAAGAGCGAGAATGCCAGAATCAACGGATGGACCTATATAGATATTGAAGGGATTGATGTCGGCACTTATGTGGAGACAGCGAAGACAGAGGTGGCTGAGCATCTCGAATTACCGACGGGCTATTCAGTTCAATGGTCTGGCCAATATGAATACATGGAACGGGCGAAAGAGAAATTGATTTATGTTGTGCCACTCACCTTCGCTATCATTGTAATATTGCTATTTCTAAATTTTCGTAATGCTACAGAAGTCGCAATCATCATCGCAACTCTACCTTTCGCCATGGTTGGGAGCATCTGGCTTATGTACCTGCAGGGATTCAATTTTTCCGTGGCTGCAGGCGTTGGTTTCATCGCATTGGCAGGAGTCGCTGTAGAGATCGGCGTTATTATGCTTGTGTATCTAAATCAGGCCTGGCAGAGGCTTGGAAATGAGAAAAGTGCCGCTGGTTTGCAACCGGATCTTAAATCACTTCGCGAGTCGGTTATTCATGGTGCTGGATTGAGAGTCAGGCCAGTGATGATGACGGCTACCGCGATTATCGCCGGTCTTTTGCCAATTCTGATCGGAACAGGAACAGGATCGGAGATAATGAGCCGAATTGCTGCGCCAATGGTCGGCGGCATGTTGAGTGCGGTAGTCCTGACGCTTATCGTCTTACCTGTGGTTTATTATTTGTGGCGGGCAAGGGGGCTTGAAAGCTAAATGTTCAAAATAACAATCCCTTACGTTTCTGCTTTTTTCCCGCTATGCTTTGACATGAGGACGCTGAGAATATCAAGGAGCTGGGCGTGAGAGGAGCAGGTGGCACAAACGGTGGCATAGGCGAATTCCTCATCGGACTTGCAATGATGTCCGGGGGATTTTATATGTTGTTCAACTCGATTCTGGTTACCAGCAATTTTGGTTACGGTATGCGCCTGTATGGATTCAATGCCTTCGGCGGCAACTATGCCGTTACCAGCGGCATGGTGATGATCCCATTTATATTTGGCGTCGGTATTGTCTTTTATAACAGCAGAAATATTATCGGCTGGTTATTGAGCTGTGGATCTCTGGTTGCTCTTGTATTTGGGGTCATCGCCTCGATTCAGTTCACATTCCGAAACATGAGTGCTTTTGACCTTATCGTCATCCTGATACTCAGTGTGGGCGGCCTGGGGATATTCCTGCGATCTCTGAGGGAAGTGAGTGCGGAATAGGAATACCCGATCCAGGCAACTCTGCCGGAACTTGTTTTGAATACTATTTACCGTGAAAGTCGCCAGCGCGTCTTTCTGCTACTGCTTTTACTCCTTCCTTGTGGTCTTCGGTTTTCTGGAGGATAAACTGTTCCCTACCTTCTATGTCGGTGGTCGCTTTCACTGAATCGGCGAGACCCGGACGCATCTGCTCCCTCAATGAGATAAGAGCCAGCGGCGCGTTGACCGCAATTTCTGAAGCCAGTTCCAGGGCGGCGTTGCGAACGTTGTCATTGTCTGTAAATACGTCACCCAGTCCCCATTCAAATGCTGTTTCACCATTTATGCGCCTGCCGGTCATAAATAATGTATTGGCTTTTTGAATACCAATCAGTCGCGGTAGTGTATGCGTTAACCCGAAACCCGGCGTGAATCCGAGTTTGACGAAATTTGCTGTCATCCTGGTATTGGGACAAACAATCCTGAAATCTGCCATGACGGCAAGACCGAAACCGCCGCCGACGGCAGCGCCCTGTACCGCTGCAATGACAGGTTTTTTGCATCGAAACAGACGTACTGCCTCGGTATACAAAGGATTAGCTGTGTCCGCTGTCCTCTGCGCAACACCGGATCGTCCTGAAGATGACCCGAAATTGGCACCTGCACAGAAGTGTTTACCTTCTGAACACAGGATAATGGCCCTGCAATCAGGATTTTTATCCAGGTCTTCAAAACAATCCGCAAGATCGCAGATGAGTTCGTGATCGAAAAAGTTATTGGGCGCTCTCTTAATTTCGCATTGCGCCACAAAACCATCCAAAAAGGTTAAGCCCACGTCACCGTATTGATCTTTCATAAATGCTCCATCCGTATTCGTTGTATCGCTACTATACCGAAATTATGGCTGTCGGATACAGGGTCTGATTCGGATTAACAAACATTCCGCGGACGATCACATTTACAACGGGTTTAGGTAGAATCAAAACTTGGGCGACAGTTTGTTTAATGGTCAATGCAAATACGATTGAGAGAGCGGACAATGAAAAGCACGATAATCTCGGTAACTATTCTGATTCTGGTCGTCACACCGAAGATACTCTTCGCTGATAAAGCAGTTTTTGCTGGTGGTTGTTTCTGGTGCGTAGAAGCACTCTACGAGGAGTTGGAGGGTGTCAGTGACGCAAGGTCCGGCTTCACGGGTGGCACCTTAAAGAATCCAACTTATAACGGTGATCACACGGGGCACTATGAAGCGGTTGAAATCACTTACGACCCGGAAGTTGTCAGCTATGCAGAACTGTTGGCTTTGTTCTGGGTAAATATAGATCCGCTTGATAATCGGGGACAGTTCTGTGACAAGGGCCCGAGTTATCGAAGTGCTATATTCGTTGCCAACGACGAGGAACGTGAACTGGCTATCGCAACTCGAAAGAATGTAGCGACTCGATTTAATCAGCAGGTGTTTACAGAGATATTACCGGTTTCCATTTTTTACCCGGTTGAAGCCTATCATCAGGATTATTACAAGAAGAACCCCATTCGCTATCGGTACTATCGAACTGGTTGTCGGCGGGACGCACGCCTACGTGTGCTCTGGGGAGATTCGGCCAGGCATTAAAAAAGGGTAGCTGTTTGCTACCCTTTTCTGGTTTCTTACAAGAACCGCTGAGGGCTCTTTACGTTTAGAAAGCAAGAACCGCTGAGGGTTCTTTACACTAAAAGCAAGAACCGCTGAAGGCTCAAAATTCCCTTGGTGTTGGTTGTGGGCCTTTGGGCCACTTGTCGAAATTTTCCAACACAGTTTTTCCAATGTCTGCGACTGTCCAGGGATCCTCGGTATTTTCCTTACTTGCGAGCATATGTGACTGCCAGGACATCAGGGTCACGCTGTTTCCCTGTACGAGGAAAGTTCTTCCCGTGACCTGCTTGGCTTCATCGCTGCCGAGCCAGACTACAACTGGTGAGACCTTGTCTGGAGATAACAGTTCTTCCATGTTCTGGCCTTCGGGGAAGATATCTGAAGTCAGTCTTGACCAGGCTGCCGGAGCGAGAATATTAACCCGTATATTATATTTCAGACCTTCCTGGAACAGGCAACGAGCAAAACCTGCAATACCTGCTTTAGCTGCGCCGTAGTTTGTCTGGCCGAAGTTGCCGATTAAACCTGAAGTTGAGGAGGTTACAACGATTGAACCGCCTTCTCCCTGTTCCAGCATTTGATCGTAAGCGGCTTTTACTGTCAGGTAGGTTCCTCGAAGGTGCACATTCAGGACGATATCCCACATGTCGTCTGTCATGTTCTTGAATGATTTGTCCCTCAATATACCGGCATTGGCAATCATGAAATCGATCTTGCCGAATTCATCAACGGCCTTCTGAACCATTGCTTTCGCGTCTTCTTCGCTGGCCACGTTGCCATAGTCGGCGACAGCTTTACCACCAGCAGCCTTGATCTTGTCTACAACCTGATCAGCCATTGCACTGCCGCTTCCTGAACCGTCTCGTGTGCCACCCAGGTCATTGACAACCACTGCTGCACCTTCCTGTGCCAGCAGCAGAGCATGGGTCTCACCCAAGCCACCACCGGCGCCTGTTACGACAGCAACTTTACCGTCTAATAATCCCATAGTATTGCTCCTTTAAAATCATGTTTCTTGAAAAAGTTGTTTTCAAATATTGGGTTGAAAAGTGGGCAAGAGTAAATCATATCAATGGCGTCAAAGCCAGTCTTCGGATGATGAAGGATAGGGGGTAATAAGTCGCTTTGATGGATCCGGAAGCTGAATTACGGCTGACTAGCTTTGCAGGCTCTTGCTTCAGGTGGGAAGGTATAGGCATGCCCTTGTTTTGCCCAGGAGTGAATACCTGCATCCCGGGCCTGATCCTGATAGTCCTGCCACTCGTCACCATAGTGCATCAATATAATTCTTTCTCTGAGATGAACTGGCAGGGTACAAATCTCGTCAAGGGATGTATGAACGCCGCCGGTGAACAACTGGCAATCGTGAAATATCACTTCAAAATCGAAGATCCCGTCGAACGACTCAAGCAGATCCTGATCAAAACGGGTATCTGATGTGAACAGGATACGATCATCGATAATAACGCCAACGCTCCAGAATGAATCTTTCCAGGAAGCAGCGTCGGGTGGGTAGTGTTTAGTCCGTGGCATTTTAATATCAATACTGCCGACTTTTGCGTGCCAGGTTTCTCTCGGAAAATTCCTAACCAGTTCCGGTCTGATTGGCGTCCACAGATCTTCAAACTTCAGAGGGGGTAATTCTGACATTTCTGAACCACCCCGGAGGGATTGATCCCAGAGGATGTGCTGATATTCCTCGTTGATGATCATGGCTGGTTTTTTTTGTGCGACATATCTGCCATGAAGCTGTGCTTCTTCAAGACCACCGATGTGATCTGCATGACTATGGGTGATTACGTAGTTGTTGATATCAGATAATGGCAGACCGGCATCATGCAGTGATTGAGAGCATCTGGTGCCACAATCGATTAGCAGGTGGTCATCACCTTTCACAATCAGAATATTGTTCTGATTCAGCGTTTTCGTGAAGGCCGCACCGGTACCAATAAAATAGAACGACAACTCACCGTCATTGGTAAGTTTGAGTTCATTTGGACATTCTGAGGATATGCGCATCCGCTTTGCCGAGTTTAATGCTGCCAATATTAAAGGTTAGATTATATGATGAAAGAAGGCCTGATTTTGCGGGCTTTGGCGATCAGTTTTCATGAAGTAGATCACACTTTCACCATGGAGTTGTATCGAATTTTACCTTCACTCTCCCAAAGTCAGTAATTTTGATTGAATTTTAGTCAGATTAGGCCAATTCAATCGAAACTGACGATATTTAAGAGGAATATCTTCTAAGTAACCTGTGATTTAGATTAGGCAATTATATCACTTTAACCGTATAACCAAAGACCATCCTGTCATCAGCTTGTCAGCGCCGTCGGCTCGTTGAATAGTGATCCCCATACCCGCCGCGCTCAGACTACCGGGAATAATGCAGGTTTTTTTAAGGCTGCAAAGCGCTTCAATTAAACGAATATAGGGAGTAATATCGTTCATCGTTAGTCGCCACTATGGAATAGTGAGGAACAATGAGCCCGGCGCTTTCAAAGGTAACGAGTGAATACGACAGCGTAAAGAGTTTGATACTCAATGCACTCGATGTGATCAGATCAGATCATTTTGAAGATTACTTTGATCTATTCACTGATGACGCCGTATGGATGATGCCCTCCAGCAATCAGGATGTTCATGTTGATGAGGCGCGTAATTTTTACGGCTTTACCAAAAATTTCTGGTTCGATCAGGAAACATCCATAGATGAACTGGTTGTCTCTGGTGATTTCGCGTTCGTGAGAGTCAGCTTCGATGGCTATCTCAGATCCAAGAAGGATGAGTCTGCACCGCCGCTTAGATCAGTGAGCCGGCATATCTGGATCTTGCGCCAACAACCTGATCAGAGCTGGAAAATCTGCCGCGATATCTGGAACAATCCGAAACAGTCGAAAAAATAGATTTACCCATCAGCAGTCCCGGACTTCTCAACCGGCCTGATTGAATAATTGAACCTGCTCATTTGAAATTCGTCTGATACCACGCTGGGTTGCTGTGATCCAGAAAATAATTAGAAGATAGATACTAATACCCACCGATATCGCCACCGGTGGTGAGCTGAGAGTTGCAAGCCATCCAGCGAACAAACCACCTAAAGCCATAAGACTGAATGTTATACCGTGAAAGCCCATGACTCTCCCTCTCAGATGATCTGGTACCTGTAACTGAAGTACCGTCATCGAACTGATGAGAAACATTGAACTGAACAATGAAGCCAGGGTAAGCGAAACGATTGCTACTTCATAAGCGAATGCATAACTTTCTGCTTGTGCAGTGCCGTAGGCAAAAACGTATACCATCAGTCCTGATAAAGCGGCGTTTCCAAGAATAATCTTACCGAGATGTTTGGAGTCCTGATATGAACTTATGATTAAAGTGCCCAGCACTGAACCAATGCCGGTTGCGGAAATTAGCAACCCATAACCCTGTTCCGTGGTTCCTAACAGGGAAGTAAAGGCGGGCATTAGTTGCATATGCGCCATTCCAAAAAACATGGCCGCATATGAAAGAGAGATAAATACCAGAAATACCCTATTGTGCAGAATGTACATCAAGCCCTCGTTGATTTGCTGTAACGCTGAACCTGCCGATGGTGAACCGGGCAAATGCAACTTGAGGCCGGCGACGACAAAGAACATCACAAGAAATCCGAAAGCGCAAAGGAGAAAGACTAACCAGGTGTCCACCAGGGCGATGACTACGCCACCGATAGCCGGCATGATCATTCGGCAGCTCTGCCAGATGACTGAATTAAGCGCCACCGCGCTCATCATATCCTGCTTTTCGATCAATGATGGGAATATCGCCTGGCGTGTCGGCCAGTCAAATCCTGATATCAGTGAAATAAGACCTGCGATTATGATTACGTGTGATGCCTGAATAGATTCTGTACCGTCCAGCCATGCCAATAAGCCAAGTAAGAATGAGATGATGAGTGAGGTCGCCATCAGAAGTTGCTTTCTATTCACTCGATCTGCCATTGCGCCGCCGAACAGCGTCATAATGATCGCGGGAATTGACGCAGCCGCACCGAGGTATCCAAGCATGGCGACCGAGCCGGTGAGTTCGAACAGCAACCATCCCTGTGCCATGATCTGCAATTGAGTTGCACCGACTGAAGCGAATGAACCAGTCCAGTAACGAAAAAAATCGCGATGTCTGAGTGCGCTTAGCCTGCCTGTGAACTGGTACAATAGTTCCCCGCGTAAAACCAATCTGCTGGTATCTGATTGGGATACCTTGACAGATAGTTCAACGGGCTGCCACCCATTGACGGAATCACTGGTCAGCCACTTAATGCATACAAAGGACCGAGCACATAAATTCCAGCCTTAGATCGCGGCAGGATTTTTTAACGGGTGGTTAGTCGATTAGGCGTACTGAAATACTGCCTGGTCGGTCTTTCGTCTGCCTCTGTTGCGTCGATCAGGTATGATCGCACCAGGCCTTGGTGGGCGACGGGGACGCAGGCGTCGGTCACTTTTGCGTCGCTCAACGAAATTCGGATCTGTCGTTGGATCATTATCATCCGGTACTGGTTCGATATAGCACTCACAACCAGCTTCAGCGATCTTGAAAGCAAATTTCATTGCGAGTTGTTCACTGATGTTTGTTTTGACCACGACTTCTTCACCGGTAAACAATTGATTAACTTTTCCAGCGGGTATTTTGAAAAAATGCTGGAGTCTTTTCTTGCTGGTGTCGAGATCGTATTCCCCGGTTGTTGTGCCATCGAATACGAGTCTGTATGGAACTTCAGTAGTCATTAGCTGGTGTCCGAACTAAATTTGAGCCGTAGTGCATTAAAGTCCATATGCAACCTGATTACTGTGATTCATGTCACGGTTTTATAATTAGGTGTCGATTCGGTGATTGGCGCTCTTGCGATAGAGCGAGTTCTGCAGTCGGCAGACTCCCCGTTTTCCCATTCAGAAATATCTATAATTTACTCACTCATTGTTTCAGACCAGGTGGTATGAACAGATTCGGTGCAATGCCAGCAGCGCTGGGGAAAAAGCAGTTTGGCCTAGGTATAGATTTTGAGAGATTTCAGAATCGACATATCCAATTCTGGTCGCTTCAGCTCCTGGGATGGTTTGGCTGGTTTACGCTCTACGCACTGAGGGATGTGTACTGGGGTGCTCCGATTGAAAGAAATCTCATATTGCTGGTTGATGCGATGGCGGGTTTCATCCTCACAGCAATGCTGCGATTTTTCTACATTGCCATCTGGGAAAGACCGGTATTCATTCGGATAATCGGAATCCTGGGTGGGTCCATGGTAATGGCATTAATCTGGCAACCGATTAAGAATCAGGCTCAGTTCAGCTTCTACGATGAGTATAAACTGCTGGATGAATATGGTTATCTTGGCGCTTATTTTGGTGGATTCATCCATCTTTCCTATACGCTGATGCTGGGCTGGAGCGGTCTGTATTTTGGGCTGAAGTTTTACCGTCAGTTTCTTGAGGAACAGAAGAAGAGTGTAAGAGCCGAATCCATGGCACATGAGGCTCAGCTCAGAATGTTGCGTTATCAACTGAATCCTCACTTTCTGTTTAATACCCTAAACGCGATTTCTACCCTTATCCTCTCGAAGGATACGATGACCGCTAACGAAATGGTCAGCAAATTGAGTAATTTTTTGCGTTATTCACTGGACAAAGATCCCATGCAGCGGGTTGATCTGGATCATGAAATAAACTCGATGAAGCTATATCTTGAAATTGAAAAACTTCGGTTCGATGATCGATTGAAAGTCGACTTCAATATCGAAGAAGCAACCAGGCAGGCATTGGTTCCGAGTTTGTTGTTGCAACCTCTTGTGGAAAATTCCATCAAGCATGCCATTGCAAATCAGGAGGAGGGCGGCACGATTACAATCAACGCTGCCAGAATTTCAGACGGTCTGCTGCTGGAGGTAATCGATGATGGCCCGGGAATGGATTTGAAACTGGGTGAATTGCCAGCGTTTACCGGTATCGGGCTTATCAACACGCTGGAACGGCTGCAGGAATTGTACGGAGAGAATCAGAGCTGTAACTTCATGCCTGCCCTGCCTCATGGATTGAAAATAGAAATTAGAATTCCTTATGAAGTGGCGTAAACTTGTATTCCGGCAGGGAGTTTGTAGATGACGACAGAACAGCTTCGAGTAATTATCGTTGATGATGAATCACTGGCCCGAAAGGGGTTACGATTACGATTGGATGAGATATCTGACCTGCAAGTGGTAGCAGAGTGCAGTAACGGCAGGGAAGCACTCAACAGCATCGTTGAACTAAGACCGGATCTTGTGTTTCTGGATATACAGATGCCTGGGTTAAGTGGTTTTGATGTTATCAGCAATCTGCAACAGGACAATATGCCGCTGATCATCTTTGTCACCGCATTTGATCAATATGCGCTGGATGCATTTGATGTGCATGCAGTTGACTATCTGTTAAAACCAATCGATACGGATCGACTGATAGAATCAGTGGGCAGGGCGCGAGACCATCTTGCAAAAAAAGAAGCGATAACCGACAAACAGCGGTTGCTTGAATTGATCATCAGTATTACCGGAAAGTCGGAAAACTCAGTTGCCCAACTCGTGAAAGATCATTCAGGCATCAAATCCTATCCTGATCGACTGGCTATCAAGGATGCCGGAGAGACAACACTCGTTCAGATCAAGGACATAGACTGGATCGATGCTGCTGGTGACTATATGTGCGTACACGCTAATAATATCACTCATATAATGCGCATAACGATGAAGCAACTGGAAGCACAGCTTGATCCAGCCAGTTTTCAGAGAGTACATCGCAGCACCATCGTGAATCTCGATCGTGTAACAAAAGTCTGCTCCCATATGAATGGCGAATTCTATCTGAATCTCTCGAATGGCGCCTCGGTCAAAATGAGCAGATCTTATAAAGACAAGGTAAAACACTTTTTCTAGTGGTCAGTTTTCGGCCAGAGAAAGATTCCTGTCGACTTCAGTTCGTCCCCAAATAAGTATCTTTTTCTCGAAGCCTGTTATGATATGCGGCCAATCTTGGGAGATGTTCATTTTGTACAGGTTTATTTTACCTTTCTTCATTCTGATTGGAGTTTCCAACATGTCTGGGGCCGCTGACAGACCCGTTTCCATCGTTATTCACGGGGGCGCGGGTACGATACTAAAGGAGAAAATGGCTGAGGAAGTGGAGAAAGCCTACCGTGAGAGGCTGGCCGACGCTGTAACCAGAGGGCATGAGGTACTGAAGAAAGGAGGTAGCAGCAGGGAAGCTGTTGTCGCGGCTATTGTCGCAATGGAGGATTCCGACTTGTTCAATGCCGGTCGGGGGGCTGTATTCACTCATGAAGGTAAGGTTGAGCTGGATGCGTCCATTATGGAAGGTCGGCATCTGTATGCTGGTGCAATAGCAGGTGTGACGAGGATTAAGAATCCGATCTTGCTTGCCAGCAAGGTTCTCGAAACCTCGCCCCACGTAATGCTCGTTGGAGAAGGTGCGGAAGTGTTTGCATCAGACCATAACATTGAAATGGTCGAGAACGACTACTTCCATACTGAAAGAAGACGAAAGGCATTGGAGCGCGCAATAGCCAACGAGCAAAAGATAAGCCTGTCGGAAGATGTAGATGATCCGTACGATTTCGTTTCGGACAAAAGAGGTACAGTCGGCGCTGTTGCCATTGATCGGTTCGGTGACATAACGGCAGGTACTTCAACCGGTGGAATGACGAACAAGAGATTCGGCCGGATCGGCGATTCCCCGATTATTGGCGCGGGTACCTATGCAGATAATAAAGCCTGTGGTATCTCAGCGACTGGCCACGGTGAATACTTTATTAGAGCCGCAGTTGCTCATGATATTTGTGCCCGGGTGCTGTACAAGGGCATCAGCCTGCAGGAAGCGGCCGATGAAGTGGTTCACGATAAGCTGATTAAAATGGGCGCAGACGGTGGCGTTATAGGCATTGATACAGATGGCAATATCGTGTATTCCTTCAATTCAGCCGGTATGTACCGTGCTTCCATCAACGCTGAAGGTGAATTAAGTACGGGAATCTTTGCGCAAAAGAAGTAGTGCCTGGTCCAATGTTGATTGGCCTTCAGGATACTGCGCGATAGATCAGGCTCATATTGTAGAGAAGGTAGGTTGTTACGAGGGCAATCCCCTCTCGTCGCGTAATGATGCCCATCCCTGGTTCTTTGAAGCTGAATCCCATGATGAACAGAACAACAGTCAGCGTTGCCATAAGGGGGATATCTATCCAGAGTAGCCCGGCTTCCAGTCCGGTTGGCGCGATTGTGCCTGTAATGCCGAGAACGATCGTCGAGTTGAACAAGTTTGAGCCGATGACATTCCCGAGTGCCAGGTCATGTTCGTTCTTGCGCACTGCCGCGATTGAGGATGCCAGCTCTGGTAACGATGTGCCAATTGCAACGACGGTCAATCCAATAATCAGATCAGAGATACCCAGTGATTTTGCAATTTCGACGCCTCCCCAGACGAGTATTCGTGAGCTGATTATGAGAAAAATCAATCCGAAAAAAGTGTAGATAAATGCTCTACGCATGCTGATAGGTTCCCGCCACTCCTGTTCAACAACATCAGCGAAGGGGTCCTGCTCTATCTTGATACCTTCATAGATTGACCAGACCACGAGCACCGTAAAAAGCGTGATAAGGAATCCGCCGTCCATCCGACTGAGAAAACCGTCCATATAGAGTATTCCCACGATGAAAAACGTCACGATGGCGAGGTATCGTAGTTCCCGATACAACACGGTGGAATCGACAGGCAGTGGCTTAATGATTGCTGTGAACCCAAGAATAAGCGCGATATTCGTGATGTTCGATCCCACGGCATTTCCTATTGCAAGGCCTGGATTACCTTGCAGGGAGGAGAGTGCTGAAATGACCATCTCTGGCATCGAACTGCCGAATCCAATGATGATCATTCCGATCAGCAAGGGACGCATACCCAGTCTTTTTGCCGCCGCTGCAGCACCTTCAACAAACTTGTCCGCGCTGAAAACGAGCAGTGTTATTCCACCGATCAGCGCCAGAGAAGGCCACAGGAGCATCGACTATTTCCTTGTCGTAAAATAATCAGTATATCAGCGTCCGTCAGATTCGAGAGGCCATTTCTCGGTTCTTCGCCCAATTATGGGCGTACTGGATTCTCCCCTTGAAATCTATGTCTCAGGAGAGAGAACTTGTTTGAGTTCTTCAGTGTCCAATATCACAACATTCCAGCATCGCGTCTTCATTGGATGAAAAAAAAGGGGGAATTATGAAGTGGATTATTGCTGTATTCTGGTTGTTGTTTACTACCTCGGTGTGCGGGGAAGATCGAGAAAGAATAAAAGGCCTCTGGGCATCTGATGGATCAATATTCCACATTTTTGAAAAAGACGGCGTATTGCACAGTGTCATTGTTGCCCTGAAGGAGCCTCACTACACCAGAGAAGAAGACGCAGGGCGAGCCGGACAGCAAAGGGTGGATGATGAGAATCCCGAGAAGGCGCTACGCAGCAGACCGATTCTTGGATTGGAGATGTTCAGCGACTATCGGTACGAGAAGCAGAAATGGAAGGGTAAAATATATGATCCGGAATCCGGTAATACCTACCAGAGCCGCATCGCGCTTGCTGATGACGGGCGACTTGAAATCAGGGGATATATTGGTCTGCCCATGTTCGGGAGAACCGCCCAGTTTGATCCGGCCAGTTCATGCAAGGCGCATATTGTTGAAATGCTGAAGATGACTGATCAGGGTAGAATCTGTGAGTAGAAATAGCCCTGAATGATGAACTGAAGTCACGGGTATCTGGTGCTTGATCTGCCTGTCCCTAAATGAGCTGTTTATTCAATAAAATTCCGTCATATACTCGCAGACTAAAACGAGACCGGTTAAACCATGCTGCGTATTCTGATCCTCCTATTCTGTTTGTCACTTCCAACTGCCCTGGCACAGTTCGATCAGGACCGCCTGCTTAACGCAGATGGGGATGTCGCGAACTGGCTGACCCACGGCCGTACCTATGCCGAGGAACGGGAATCCCCCCTCACTCAGATTACGCCTGACAATATTAGTGGTCTTGGATTAGCCTGGTACTTCGATACGGGATCAAAAAGAGGCCTGGAGGCATCGCCGATAGTTGTCGATGGGATCATCTACACCACGGGTACCTGGAGCAAGGTCTTTGCAAACAATGCGGCTACCGGAGAGTTAATCTGGTCGTTTGATCCCAGGGTTCCTCGGGCCTGGGGTGTGAATGCCTGTTGTGATGTTGTCAACAGAGGTGTTGCTGCCATTGGAGACCGGCTCTTTTTCGGGACCATTGACGGACGACTCATTGCGCTCG
>CAZJRI010000093.1:0-21070 GCA_964548025.1 uncultured Pseudomonadales bacterium | reverse complement strand
ATGTCTGCCGAAGAACGATCCCTCGAAATGAGGTGCATGATAGGGGTCTCCCTGTGCGGGGCCATGGGCGACATCGAGGAATATAGCGCTGTCACGAACGGTTCTCGAAACCACATGCCCAGTTGCCATGCTACCCCATCCTTCCCCGACGTCAGGTCCTGAAGGCATCCGTCCCCGGGTTGGTTTTAGTCCAACCAATCCACAACAGGATGCAGGTATTCTGATTGAACCGCCCCCATCGGTAGCATGCGCTGCCGGTAAAACACCAGCAGCCACAGCAGCAGCCGCACCACCACTCGATCCACCGGTGGTCACGGACAGATCCCATGGATTCAGGCAGGGCCCAAGAAACGCCGATTCTGTCGTTGCCGCCAGACCCACTTCCGGTGTATTTGTCTTGCCGAAAAGGACCAGTCCGGCATTTCGATAACGACTGACGATCTCGGCATCATGATCTGGTATGAAATCCTGCCAGAGGCGACTACCCATACTGCAGCGCACACCGCTAACCATGCAGATATCCTTGACCAGGAACGGTACGCCAGCAAGAGGTCCAGTCAACTCGCTATCCGCAACTTCTCTCGCCTCATCGTACATTTCCGTCACGATAGCGTTAATGGTGGGATTGTATTTTTCCGCCAGTGTGATCGCAGATTCAAGTACCTCCTTCGCACTGACTTCGCCTTTTCTAATCAGCCCAGCCAGGCCAATCGCATCGTGTTCTTCATACCCTTCAAACATACTATTCACTCGTGCCGTTTAAGGTCTTCAGAAGAGATCTGGTCTGCTCTCTCTCATCATCATTGGTCGTAAATTCAGATGCCGCAAAATCGGTAACACCTGCCTCCGCAATTGCCAGTAGTAAATCCTCAACTTTTGCCCTACTCCCGACGACTGCAAGTTCACCAGGTTCTGAAATCCCCTCCCGTTCAAACATTGCTTTATAAGAGGGAAGTTCAGCATACATTCCCAGCGTCTTTGAAATCCGGCTCCTGATTGCATTTTCATCCGATGTGACACAGACCGGTAGTGTTGCGATTATTCTTGGCTGTTTTTTACCCGCTTCATCAGCGGCTTCGGACAATCGCGGCTTGATGTGTTCCCTTATTGTTTTGGGACCCGTCCAGGCCAGGGTGGTTCCGTCTGACAACTGACCGGCAACCTTGAGTGCCTGTGGGCCCAGGGCCGCTACCACGACCGGGGTTTCCTGTTCAGGATGAAAGAAAGACTCTGCATTGCAGGATAGCAATTCACCCTTGAAAGACACTTTCCCCTTATTGAGCAACGGCATGAGTATCGAGAGGTACTCTCTCAGATGCCTGATTGGTTTCTCAAAGGCAATACCCAGCTCTGCCATCATGGTCTCGTGCGACAGACCAATACCCAGCGTGAAACGGTGTCCTAATGCATTCAGCAGGGTATGAACCTGCCCGGCCAATACCATCGGATGACGCGGGAAGGTGGGTACCACGGCTGTACCCAGTTCAATCCCCTGCACCTTGAGTCCAACCACCGTCAGTACCGTTATGGCATCCAGTCCACCGGTTGGATGTTCTGCCAGCCAGTAACTGGAAAACCCATCATCCACCGCCTTTTGTGCATCGACGGCAATCGATTCGATCGAAGCTCGTTGAACCAGCCCGGTTCCGTTTATTCCAAATCTCATAGTGCTCCCGTTACTGATTCCAAACCAGGTATCTTCAAACAATTTATCTTAAAACCAAGTATCTTCATAAGATGTATCTTCATAAGATGTATCTTCATAAGATGTTTCGCCCGTTGAAACACTGCCGATCAGGCAATTCGAATTCTCACAACTTTCATCACTTCGAATTCAAGTCCAGCCACATTTTCTCTCTGAGGATAGTATGTAATATTCACCCGGTTACCTTCCAGGCTCCTGTACACCTTCCTGCGTCGATATTTGAACGGGCAATCGTATTTGTCCAGCATAACGGTATTTTCCACCCAATCCCCTTTCTTGCGCTGAACATGAGACTCCACCTTTTGCATTTCGAGGTGATTTAAGACCTTGTTTTTGTCCAACAATTTATCTACGTCAGTTTTCAAGTCGATTTACCGTTATTCACATATTTGGCATTCTACACCGGGTGGCATACATTTCCGCCCATGAGAGTGTCCGATCAATGTATCATTCAGTTTGAGAACTGAATATGCTCAGATGCCAACCAAACAAAAGATTATTCAGCACCCATGTCAACAGAACAATCTACAGACAACGACCAGATCGAAAGCGACCAGATCGAAAGCGACCAGATCGAAAGCGACCAGATCGAGAACGACCAGGCCGAAGATCGGAAGGGACCACTTCACGGTGTCAGGATAATTGATCTGTCTGCCGTCGTATCCGGTCCTATGGCTGCAGTCATCCTGGCAGATCAGGGCGCTGATGTAATAAAAATCGAACCACCGGGATGGGGAGACGGAATTCGTTCTCTTGGTGCCAGCCGAAATGGGCTAAGCGCAATCTTTTCCATGATCAACCGCAACAAACGGTCAGTTGCTATCAA
This sequence comes from uncultured Pseudomonadales bacterium, assembly GCA_964548025.1. Classification (GTDB taxonomy): domain Bacteria; phylum Pseudomonadota; class Gammaproteobacteria; order Pseudomonadales; family Azotimanducaceae; genus JAHRVQ01. The sequence goes on along the minus strand of CAZJRI010000093.1, from coordinate 18,539 downwards.
TCTAAAACATCCTGGTGGTAGAGAAATAGTTATCGAACTCATAAGAAACGCTGATGTCGTGCTGCAAAACTACCGACCCGGCAAGATGGAAAAGCTTGGACTGGATTACGACACCCTGAAGACGGTTAATCCAGACCTCATTTATACGTCAATTAACGGTATGGGTGATATAGGCCCATATGCCGGTCAAAAGGTTTATGACTACGTCATTCAGGGAATCAGCGGCGTGCTTGATGCACAGTCTGAAGAAAGCCAGTTAAAGATGGTACGGACAATCATCTACGATAAAGTCACAGCACTGACAGCAGCACAGGGCATAACAGCAGCCTTATTCGCCCGAGAACGCGGCGCTGGTGGACAGCATCTGCAGTTGTCAATGCTGGACGCCGCAATATATTTCAACTGGCCCGACCTGATGTGGAACTACAGCTTCGAGGGAGACGGCGTCCAGTACTCCGGCGATCTGGCAGACATGTATGAAATCAGTCAGGCGAAGGATGGCGCCATTGTTACTCACCGACTCGGTGCTGATTGCTCAGAATATTCAACGGAAGAACTGGTCGAGATATTCGCTCGCAACGAGATACCAGTCGCCCGCGCCAACCGGCGAGCTGAGGTTGCAGACGATCCCCAAATTAAAGCCTCGGGGATCCTACAGAAAATCGAGCATCCTAGAGGGGGCCATATGCGACAACCGAGACCATCCGTTAGATTTGAAAATACGCCATCAAGTCTGCGGTTGCCTTCACCTGAAGTCGGTCAGCATACCGTGGAGGTTTTGTCAGAGCTTGGACTGGAATTCGAACAAATGCAGGCTCTGGCCCGTCAGGGTGCTATCGCTTAAACGCAAAAAAAGGGGGAACAAAGTTCCCCCAATAGTCACCCAACGACACACACGGGACTTACCTTGTCGCCAGGTAGGACTCAGCATCGAAGGAGAACTGCATAACCACCCTTCGATCAAAGAAATTATTCTCAAGGCTCTCATCTGATTTAAGTGGTCGGGATTCACCGAACGCATCAGCAACGATCTGATTCTTCCTGACGCCGTGATTGACCAGGTAACTGCGAACCGCATCAACTCGTCGCTGTGAAAGATTCAGGTTGTACTCCTCGCTACCTCTTCGATCAGAGAATCCCGACAATGAAACCTTTGTATCCAGATTGCGCGACAGTATGCGAGCAATCTCATTCAATTGTTGCAGGTAGTGCTTTTCAATGTCACTCGAACCCGTCTTGAACTGAACGGGTAATTGACGACTATTCCAACTGGCAGTCTGACTTTTGATCATCTGCGTCAGCTCGCTATTGAGATTCTTCACTTCAGACAGCATTTTTTTCTGGCTGAGTTCAAATGCTGCAGCATCCTCCTGTATCGTCGACTGAAGTTCGCTATTTATCCGGTTCATTCCAACAATATTACCAATGACTCCACCACCAATAATGGCGCCTACCGCAGCACCGAGGGGGCCGCCAACACCAGCGCCAACAACCGCACCAGCGATTGCTCCCCGCTTTTCTTCGATCGATGTTTCTTTTGAGAATGATTTCCTCTCAGCAGCGAAACTTGATGTTGCAATCAGCATCATACTAATGAGTGTTATCGTAAATTTGATCTTCATGTGTAGAATTCCTCTCTCGTGAATGGCTGGTATTTTGAGAACGCTACTTTTGAATCGCTCTCGTAAAGTAAAAAAAAGCATCTTTGCTACATGAGGTTTATTAAACTAGGAGAATCAGGCATCTTAAGGGGGCAAACAGGGAAATGTTCGGTCAGAATGTGGCGGAAAAATGACAAGAGATAGAATAGCCATCGCTGCTGAGGCTCTTCTTGAAGAGCAGCTGAGGGCTCATGAACTATAGAATTGCGATCATTGAGGATGATGAACTGTTGCGGCAAAACTATTCCGACGCTTTCCGCAAACAGGGTTATCAGGTCTCAGGGTATCAAAACAGACAGGAAGCGCAGCATACCTTTCAATCCAGACTTCCCGATCTGGCCATTATTGACATTGGACTGTCTGACGAAATTGATGGCGGATTTGCGCTCTGCCAATGGTTGCGACAACACTCCCAGACACTGCCTATCATCTTCCTGAGTGCAAGGGACAGTGATATCGATATCGTCAGTGGATTGCGGATGGGTGCGGACGACTATGTCACGAAGGACGTGAGTTTGCCCCATCTGATGGCGAGAGTCGCCGCTCTGTTTCGCCGAATCGAAGTCTTGTCCCAGGTCGATGCGCCAAATCAGGACACCATCATTCAGGGAGCGTTGATTATCGATGGTCAGCGATTTACCTGCCATTGGAAAGATCAGCCAGTGGACCTGACTCTCACTGAGTTCTGGATGATTTATTCGCTGACGAAACATGTGGGTCATGTCAAAGACAGACAACAATTGATGAATGAAGCCCAGATTCTGGTTGATGATGCCACCATCACGTCTCATATAAAGCGGATAAGAAAAAAGTTCTTGCAGATCGATCCTGAATTCAACTGCATTGATACCGTCTATGGCATGGGTTATCGGTGGAATGATGATTCATGAACCGATCAATTCCCCGCATTAGTCTCAAAACTCAACTGCTTCTTCCCTTTTGCCTGCTACTACTCGTACCCCTGCTGGGTTATGTCTGGATAAATAACTGGTCCGCCGTTCTGGAAGAAGGCCAACAAGAGGCGCTGCTACGCTCAGCAGAAACCATGGCTCTTGCGCTGGAGCAACGGCTTGGCCAGGAGGACATTCTGGACGTCGGTGAGACTGTCATACCCGGCAAAGATCTATATGCCCACCAGTTCATGAAAGCAATCGATCTTGACGGCAAGAAAGACGAGTGGGTATCAATCTATGATCAAGCGGAACAGTACGATGAATCAAATCTGATAGAAATCAATTTCCCCTACGGAGTCGAATCGTTAGTCTATCGCATGATGCTATATGCAGATGATGACTATCTGTACGTATTTCTTGAAGTGACGGATGACACAGTCATCTACCGGGAGATCAATCATCTCAGTGTACATCGCAACGATCACATCCAGCTTGCTTTCAAGGATAAATCTGGTGAATATCAAAGGTATACCATAGCGACACACCAACCCACACAGATAAAAGCCAGTGTTATCTCTCCAACTGGTCGTGCCCTTCGACAGGAATCACTCATACAGGGAACCTGGCTTGCAACTGAAAGTGGCTACAATCTTGAATTTCGGATTCCAAAATTGATGGTGGGAACCCAATTCGCGATCGCAGTTGCCGACGTCGATGACCCGCTCAGTCGTGAAATCAAATACATTATGGGCGGTGCAGATCCAAGGGAAGAAAATGCGCTGGGCACGATACTCATCACCTCCACAGCAGTAGAAGAGTTCATGTCGTCATTGGCAACCTCAGAAATTGCCCTGGTCGATGCGAATTACAGGGTAATAGCTGAAGTGCGCAATACAGAACGTCAGTCAACTCTGTGGGATAACCTGGATATATCAGTTAACACGCGATGGGCAGAATTGTTCCAGTCTCCTCCTGCTTCCGACAACAATGAAAACGCTATAAATAATCCACGAAGCCAAATATCCGGTAAACATGTTGAGTCTGCTCTTGCAGGACGTCCCAGTGTCAACTCTTCGACGAGAACCGAAAACGGAAAAATACTGTCAGCAGCCTACCCGCTGCATGTGAATGACGAATTACTGGGCGCAGTTGTAATCAATCAGTCCAACAAGGCTATCATCAGACTGCGTGGCCAGGCCTTTTCAAATCTACTGCTTATCACACTGGGGCTTCTGGTCGCAGGATTCGGACTGTGGGCATTTACTTCGTCAATGATAGTCCGCCGTATTAGAGACCTGGGTAGTGAGTTAGAATCAGCAGTGGATATCCAGGGCCGACTACATGAAATAACCCCAACGACTGTCCAGGGGGATGAGATCGGCGAACTGTCGCAGCGTTTTGCCAATATGGTAAAACGACTACGCCAATACAATGAGTATCTCGAATCAATGGCGGGGCGACTCACCCATGAATTGAGAACACCAGTATCTGTTGTACGATCATCTCTTGAAAACCTGGTCCAGGAAGAATTGAACTCTGAATCTGCTATCTATGTCGAACGAGCATATGAAGGTGTAAATCGGTTAACTACCATTCTTAATAACATCAGTGAGGCAACACGGCTTGAACAAAGCCTTGATGAAACGGAGATCGAACCATTCGATCTTATCGATCTGATACGCGGTTGTGTCAACGGTTACGAATTAGCCTTCCCTGATAACCAGTTCATTCTCAGTATTGAAACCAGCTCCGTTAAGCTGACGGGTCTACCCGACCTGTTTGCACAAATGCTCGATAAACTTGTTAATAACGCGGTCGAATTCACCGATTCAGGCAATCCGGTTAAAATCAGGTTGACCGTCGAAGATGATGAGGCTGTATTGAGAATAATCAACGACGGCCCTCCACTGCCCCAGGAGATGAGAGACAAAATCTTTGATTCAATGGTCTCACTCAGAAAAAATTACGGCGGCAGTCGCACTCATCTCGGGCTTGGGCTCTATGTGGCAAGGTTGATCACTGAATTTCATGGCGGAACAATCAGCGCCTCTGACAGAGAGGATAGTCAGGGCGTAATCGTCACTGTCAGGATTCCCCTGATGAGATTATCTGTCAAGCTAAGGCAGTAAACATAGATTACCGCTTGCTTTAACATACCGGTTTCCTTAAACTGCGCCGCTTGGTTCAACATGAGAGATCTGAACCATCAAGCGCCATCGTTAGTTGTATTGCTGTTAGTTGTATTGCTGTTACTTGTATTTATTGTTGTAACTTGTGCTTTCAATAGTTGAATCACTCAAGTCATTACAGGTCAACAGCTTCCCTCTGAAAGAGAGCCAATTTCTGAATGCCGCACTGTGCCACGCGCACCAACCGGCAACGCTTTTACGAGTCTTAGCCTAAATATAAATAAGAGCGGGATACCGCTTACGGAATAATCTATGAATTTCAATAACCTCGGTTTATCCAAACCGATTCTCACTGCTGTGCATGAAAAAGGATACAGCACGCCAACTCCTATTCAGGAGAAGACAATCCCGGTAATTAAGAGTGGGGGCGATCTGATGGCTTCAGCGCAGACCGGTACCGGTAAAACAGCAGGTTTTACCCTGCCAATTCTGGAACGTCTCACCAGCGGGAAAAAGGTCGGAGCCAACCGCATCAGGGTGCTCATACTTACGCCAACCCGGGAACTGGCTGCACAGGTTCACGAAAGCGTACGAGATTACGGGAAGCATACAGCCATAAGTTCTGCTGTGGTTTTTGGGGGAGTCAAAATCAACCCGCAAATGAAAGAACTCAGACAGGGTGTCGATATACTGGTTGCCACACCAGGTCGACTGCTGGATCTTCACAGTCAGAATGCACTTAAGTTCACGGATGTAGAAACATTGGTTCTCGATGAAGCTGATCGTATGCTGGACATGGGCTTCATTCACGATATCAGAAAAATTCAGTCTCTTATGCCAAAAAAGAAACAGGTACTTCTCTTTTCCGCGACTTTCTCTTCAGACATTCGACAGCTCGCCAAGACAATGTTGTATAAGCCAGAAGAGATTGATGTGGCACCCAAGAATACCACTGCTGACAACATCAATCAGATAGTCCACCCGGTCGATAAAAAAAATAAAACGAACTTGCTTCGTCATCTGATAGTGACCGGTAAATGGTCTCAGGTACTGGTATTCACCAGGACTAAACATGGCGCGAACAAACTGGTTAAACAGCTTTATAAAGCCGGTATCCTAGCTGCCGCTATTCACGGCAATAAAAGCCAGTCACAAAGAACCCGAGCATTATCAGAGTTCAAGCAGGGCAAGGTTGATATACTCATAGCCACTGATATAGCCGCCCGGGGCCTTGATATTGTTCAACTGCCTCACGTCGTTAACTATGATCTGCCTAACGTGCCTGAAGACTATGTCCACAGAATCGGCCGCACAGGTAGAGCCGGTAACCAGGGAGAAGCGGTATCACTGGTTTGCGCTGACGAAATCGATCAGCTTTCAGCCATTGAGCGGCTCTTAAAAAGAAACCTGATCAGACTGGAGATAGAATCGTTCGAGCCGGAACATTCCGTTCCTGAATCCCGCCAGGCTCGATCAGCAGGAAGTCGATCAGCAGGAAGTCGATCAGGTAAAATTAAGAAGTCAGCGAATTCACCATCCAGACAAAATGTGCACAAATTCAAGCGGTCATCGAAATCCGCAGCAAAAAGCAAAAAGCGAAGCTCAAAGCAATCCGGGTCAACCCGTCGAATATCAGGAAACCGTTCCTGATACCAAGATTCAATGGGCATCGCATGAATAAAATTGCTGTATTCGCAGACGTTCAGAATATTTACTATACGACACGTCAGGCTTATGGCAGACAGTTCAACTATCGAGCCTTGTGGGAGCGAGTGCTTGAGACGGGTGAAATCACTTCAGCGATTGCATACGCTATTCACCGTGGAGACGAGAAGCAGTTCAGCTTCCAGAACGCACTAAAGAAGATTGGATTCACTGTAAAACTAAAACCTTTTATTCAGAGGAGCGATGGATCTGCCAAAGGTGATTGGGACGTGGGGATTGCTATTGATGTGCTGGATCTCGCGCTCAATGCAGACACTATCGTTCTACTATCAGGGGACGGTGACTTCGATCTGCTGCTTGAAAAAGTAAGGCGTGACTCTAACGTTCGAACTGAAGTCTATGGGGTCCCGTCTCTGACAGCAAATTCACTTATTGATTCCGCGGATCAATTTCATCCCATTGATGCGGATCTGCTGCTCTAGCCCGAATGGCTTAACCTGATCATAATGGTAGACTGTGGAATGTAACCAAACTGAATCGCTACAAATAACCGTCCATATGAACGAACCAACAGAAAGATTTTTGGCCTACCCCCTGTCTGTCGCGAGACTATCCAGATCTAAAACGAACCATCTAAAATGTTCCAGATGAATCGCTTTTCGAGAATATCAATATATGCGAGCCGTACTTAATCATACAGAATCGATAACCTCTCGCCTGCTGTCTTCCGGATGTTATGGCAGCAGATAATATCAATCCTCGAGATTTTACAGAGGGGCCGGTACATAAGCATCTCATTCGGTTAACCGGCTATATGATGATGGGCTTTATTTCCATCATGAGTGCGGCGCTGCTTGAGACTGTCTATATTGGCAACGTGGGTACCATGGAACTCGCTGCACTCAGCTTTACCTTCCCTCTCGTTATGATCTTCCAGGGAATAGCCATGGGATTGAGTGTAGGAGCATCTTCAGTAGTGGCACGAACAATGGGTCTGGGCGATTTTGACAAGGCCAGGTTATTGATAACGCATTGCTTCGCTCTTGTAATGCTGCTAACCCTTTTTCTGTCTGTATTCGCATATTTCAATGTTGGCGCCTTCTTTGAATTGTTAGGGGCCGAGACTGACATACTACCGCTTGCCGTTGGCTACATGAAAGTATGGTTATTGGGGTTGCCATTTTTCACTGTGGCACTGGTGGGTTCAACACTCATGCGGGCTGCTGGTGATGCGGTAACACCAGGTTATCTTATGACCATCGGTTCAGCCCTGCACGTGGTCATTGCGCCAGTATTCATTTTCGGCCTGATGGGTGCACCAAAAATGGGATTGACAGGCGCTGCCGTAGGATTTGTACTCGCCAGAACCGTCAGTCTCATCATGTATAGCTACATCATCATAGTTAGAGACAAATTGCTCTACTTCAGCATGGCCGGTTTTGTCAGGTCATGCCGGGATATCCTCCACGTTGGACTCCCGGCAATGGCAAGCAATCTGATTGCGCCAATATCCATGAGCATCATTACCCGACTCCTGGCTGGTCACGGTTCAGTCGTCGTGGCGGGATTCGGCGTTGCATCACGCATAGAATCCATGATTGTTATGATTATATTCGCACTTTCCATGAGCGTCTCACCATTTGTCGGGCAGAACTGGGGAGCAATGAAGTTCGATCGAGTCAGGCTAGCGATGAATCAGGCAAACTGGTTTGCCATCGCCTGGGGAATTGTTGCCTATACCATTCTCTTTCTGTTTGCAGAACTTTTTGTTTCCTTGATTAACGACGACCCGGGTGTTGTCGAAGCAGCGGTCAAATACCTTCTCATCGTGCCTGCCGCAATTGGTTTGATGGGGGTCATGTCAAATGCGACTTCAGCTTTTAACGCCCTGGGGAAACCACTTCCACCACTGGTTATAACGATTCTGCAAACAATAGTAATCTACCTGCCCCTGGCAATGCTGGGTAATCTACTCTGGGGATATGTTGGGATATTTATCGCAGGAGCAACCACTATTTCACTGCTGGGTATAGTGAGTTGGGTCTGGATAACCAGAGAAGTCAATACGGGTATCAATCGTCGCATGTCTTCCTGATTTAAGTCACCACATCGTCAGGTCACAAGGATGTCTATTTAAAGTGCCTTGTCATATGATCTGCACAACAGTTTTTTGACCGTGTACACCACAAACTTCAATACATCGATACAGAGGATATTAGTCATGCCCTACCAATCCGGTTTTAGACCAGGTCTGTTCGATGGCCAGACAATTTTTGTCCCCGGTGGTGGTGGCGGTCTCGGCAGATGCGTCTCCCACGAACTTGCACACCTCGGTGCCAGGCTTGTTATCGCAGGTAGATCGATGGAAAAGCTAGAACGGGTGCAGGAAGAAATCACCCAGGATGGTGGTGTGGTCAGTGGCATTTATACGGCTGAGCTCAGAGACGAAGAGCAGGTTCGATCTCTGACAACCAAGATCCTGGAAGAACACGGTCAGGTTCACGGGCTGGTTAATGCAGCAGGCGGACAATTTCCTGCGGCACTGAAAGATCTTAGTTTGAACGGTTGGAATTCCGTTCTCGCGAACAATCTCAGCAGTTACTTCTTAACTTCCCGAGAAATGTATAATCAATGTTTTAGTTCAAGCGGCGGAAACATCGTACATTTAGGTGCCGTTTATCACAGGGGAATGCCAGGCATGGGGCACAATGGCGCAGCAAGAGCCGGTCTCGCCAATCTGACAATGACGTCAGCAGTTGAATGGGCGAGTTCAGGGGTCAGGGTCAATAGCGTGCTGCCTGGTTTTATCGCGACAACCGGGTTAGATCGTTATCCGGAATCAGCCTGGGACGGACTACGAAGTGTCATCAAAAAAGCACCTATCAGCAGACATGGAACTGCTGCAGAAATCTCGGCTGCAGTGGTATTTCTGATGTCGGAGATGGCCGCCTACGTGACAGGCATAGAAATCGTCGTAGACGGCGGTATGCAGTTTGGGAAGGGCAGCTTTGTATTCAAATCAGACTCGGAAGTGATTCACCAACCTTTCAACGGATTTCACCGCGACGAGAAAGCGAAATTGCTAAGTGATTGAATCAAGAATATGTTCTAACGAAGACCAACCGGAATTTTGAGAAGACTCCGCAGAGAGCGAAGATACCTCATCAGTCAACTGATACAGAAAAGGAACGGAAATGAATTTAACGACTATCCTCTACGAAAAGAAAGACATGATTGCTTATGTCAGGTTGAATCGACCAGAAAAATTAAATGCAATGAATGACGTCCTGCATCGTGAACTGGCAGAGGTGTGGGAAGATTTCCGGGAGGACCCATCGCTTAGGGTTGCCATATTATCCGGTGAAGGACGTTGTTTTAGTGCCGGCGCCGATTTATCCGGAGGGGCGCCAGATAAATTTGTCTATACGGGAGATTACCCGGATATCACCCAGACACAGAAAGTATATAAACCAATTGTCGCTGCTCTTCACAGCCATGTGGTTGGCTACGGTATGTGGATCGCGCTTGATACTGACATAAGAATTGCAACCGAAGACGTATCTTTCTGGTTGCCGGAACCTCAATGGGGTATCGCAACAATACCTGCCGCATGGTTCCCCAAGATAATGCCCTGGGCGATTGCTTCAGAATTGCTGCTTCTAGCTGAGCGAGTCAGTGCCCAGCGAGCCTATGATGTCGGCATGATCAACAAGATTGTGCCGGAAGACAAGTTGATGGAAGAAGCAGAGAGAATCGCCCGACGATTATGTGAGCTGAGCCCTGTTGCAGTCCAGGGTATGAAAGAGTCCATGGTCAAGGCTGCGGCGCTGGATTACAGTGCGGTGGATCAGATAACTGAAACGGTACAGACGCGTGTTATGAATTCAGCCGATCGGAAGGAAGGTGCCCGGGCTTTTCTTGAGAAGAAACAGGTCGAGTGGCCTGGTGAATGAGAGCCATTCGACTGAACTCAATCTTCTTCCTGGCATTGTCAACAACCTGAACCTGGCGCAGACAACTTGAAATTCAAACTGGGTTCTATGAATCGGAAAAAATGAATAACACCAGTCGTATGTGCTGTTATACGTCAACATAAATGAAACAATTAGTTATCCAGTCTTTGAGTGTCTTATTGTATTCTTTATCGAGACCACGACTTAATTAACGACTCCACAAATCAATCTATTAACTTAATCAGGAGTAATATGAAGCTCTTTGCCGTAGTTGTATTACTAACCCTTGGTGCATGTTCATCCCAGTCACCATCAGAATCAGATGTTATAGACGCCGCTTCAGACGCCGAGTCAGCGGTGGCAGCCAAATCCAAAGATGATATTGTCTGTCGACGCGTGAAGGATACCGGCACCCACTTCTCAAAGAAGATATGTCGGCCCAGGAGCCAGATGGAAGCGATGGATCGCGCAGCTCGCGCGGAAACTGATCGCCAGTTAAATCGAACTCTGCCCCAGAGAAATTAGAGAAACTCAGAACAAAAAAACCCCAGCTTACGCCGGGGTTTTTTCTCGATACACTTTTCTAGTCAACACACTTTCCTAATCGACAGAAAAGGTGTGTTCGAAATAAGCCAGATTACAGATTTCCGCCAAAACGAACAAACCAGATCGTTCCACGTCCGTCATGCAAAGTGCCGTCATAGGCGGTTACGTTTGCAATCACAGGCGCTTCTTCGTCAGTGATGTTTTGGATACCGACTGTTACTGTGCTTTCAGACAGGAATCCTGTCTCGCCAAAGCTATAGGAGTACTGAATATCTGCTGTCGTGAAGTCTTCGATATTGGTATCCAGCAGATCATTGGCCAGATGTCCATTGCCAGCCAGTGTCATCGTACCTCTGAAGAATCCTCGCGTACCTGCTGGTATATCACTGTCAACTTCATCTACGTGCTTAATGATGAGGAATGCACGGTGATTGTCCATGCTCCAGCTCAGTGTGCCATTTATCTTCCACTCTGGCAGAGGACGTGCGACCGGGTTGGTGCTGTTATAGTTGCCTACAGCATCATGTATTGTTGGTGCACCGCCAGTTCTACTCGGTACTTCAACCTCGTATTCCTCAATGAAGGCAGCCTGCATGCCTACTCTCCAACTACCCCAATTATTGGTATCGAAGCTATAGGATGCATTGAGATCCAGGCCACGGATATCGGCTCCGTTCGCATTAGCGAACTTGGGCAGAATACGCAGCAGAATCGCCTGGCTATTTCGGATGATCTGATCACGGTTACCTACTCCGGCGTTAACTGCATCTATATAGGTAGCGCCTGGGTTGGCAGTTACATATGCAGTCAAAGCTGCATTGTCTTCCGCTAACAGATTAGACGAGGATTCACGCGTGATGATGTCCTCATATTCATACTCATAGTAGTCCAGATCGACTTCGAGACCTTCCAATACACCGCTGGTTGGTATCCATGAAATACCAAAATTGAGGTTATCGGCAGACTCCGGAGTCAAATCAGGATTACCGACTGAAAGTGAAGGCTTGAACGTGGTTCCGCCGACGACATCAGCCTGGTTGGACACTGTCGTAATCGTACCAAACGACTGCTGCAGTGAAGGTACCCTGAATGAGCTACCACCTGAGGCACGCAGTGATATCTCATCAGTAGGCTGCCACAGAACGGTAACTTTCGGATCCGTCGTGCTCTCGCCAATTTCGTCAAAGTCCTCGTAACGAACGGCAATATTTACTTGCAAATTATCGAGAATCGGAATACCAATCTCAGTGAAGTATGCAATTGTTGTCAAAGCACCTCGCCAATCATCAGCACCAAATACGAAATCAAGATTCTGGGAAGTCAGAGATGAATCGAAAATTGCCTGACCTGTATCCCGACGACGTTGAAAGCCAACCGCAAGTCCGATAGGACCAGCATTAGTCTCAAACAGTTCACCGGATGCAACAATATCTATCACTCGCTGACGATGATCCTGGTCATTACTGGCACGTCCAACAAGCCACTGGTACAGTTCTGGAGGATTTACCAGCGTCAGGTCTGTTTGTCCGAGGTGACCTGCACGGTCGAAACTGGAGTTGCCAAATGGATTAAAGAAATAACAGGGCCCAGCATCGAAGTCCCCACCACTTGCAGCATAGGCAGCATTACCAGAACCGGGAACACCGTTGGTGGTATCACAGTTGGGTCCACCCTTACCGTTGAGCGCCAGAGCCATCTGGGTAGAAAGCGTATCCTGTGCCTGTGTGGTTGCGGTATTGTGGGAAGTAGCCGTATAAGAGAAGTCCACTGTCCAATCCCGATCCATGAGCTGGAATTCATAGACACCACCCAACATGTATCGTTGATCCGATCGATGGGACTTGGTAAAGGTATCTATCGGACGATACTCTCTGGGTGTTGTGCGTGTGCCGCCTATTAACCTTGTCAGGTTTGCATAGTTTATCGGCTCGATTCCCCTTCGGAACGCATCTTCGACACTGCCCGGGTTCGCTGCGGACTGAACCACACCGCTCGCATCAACATAATTTACCGCGAATGGGATGGTTAGTGCAGGTGCATTTGGATTCAGAGAATTCAATCGATCGAATTCTGAATCGTTAGCTGCAAACTCGAAGTAAACTTCCAGATTGTCTGTAAAGTCATAGTGACCATCGACATGAAGTTTACGCAATGATTCTTCAGCCTGGATTGAGAAGAAAGAACCGTAGTCATAAACACAACGATTAAACAGATTGCCAAGTGCGCCACCTCTTTCGAGTGCAGCAGCGTCTTCACAATTCACGTCTGCCTGACCGAAGCTGGTACCTGCCGCATTTCTGGGTAAGGTGCCACCATCAATGGCTGCATCAACGACCTCACCAGGGCGCAAACCGTGTGCCGCCCAAGTGACTGTCTGTCCGGCAATCGGTGTAAGACGACCAGGCTGGCCAGTTGAAGATATTGTAGAACCACCATAACGCGCATAGTTATCGTCAACGTTGATTTCATCTCTGTTCAAGACGGATGCTGAAGCAACGATACCCCCGCGATCACCCTGAACACCCCAGATCATACCTAACTGTGCGTTTTCTCCTTCACGAGTCTGTTCATCAACCGAATACTGGGCAGAGAAATCAAATCCCTCAAAATCTCGCTTCGTAATGAAGTTCACCACACCGGCAATCGCGTCAGATCCGTATAGCGCTGACGCGCCATCCTTCACAATTTCAATACGTTCCAATGCAATATTTGGAATCAGACCGTTAACGTTCACAGAGGCATTACCTCTGCCGTTATACCATGATGAAACCTGGCGTTTACCATTCACCAGCGGCAGAGTCGCACCGTGGCCAAGGTTACGCAGATTGATAGAATTTCGCCCATCAGCCCCCTCTCCCTGAAAGGTTGAAGCACGGGTTTGACTTCCCGAAGACCAGGGCATCGCCTGGATGATTTCAGATACATCAGCCGCACCAAGATCCTCTATATCGGCAGATGTGACCACTGAGAGTGGGGATGGTGAATCAGCTGCGCTTTGTTTCAGGTAGGAACCTGTAACAACGACTTCTTCAAGATCATCCTCCGCCCCGATGGCATTTGTAGACCCAAGCATGGCTAAAAGACTGCTTAGTAATACAAGATTGAATCTTTTCAATAGAATTCTCCCTTTATTTCATTATTCTTATGGGCAAACAGAACACCCTCCCCCAAATCCAAGACTTGGTAGAGCCTGATTAGACATGTTCGGGAGACAAACATCAAGAGGACTTATGGAGCGTAATTTTGCTCTGGTAAAGTGATCATCGCCGGGCGATATGAATTATTCCGCATGAGCTGATTCGAGTCATAAAAGCTTTATTAATCAATACGTTGGACCCTGGTAGACGCACCACCCTTCGTTCTGAGTATGTAACCGCCAATAAAAGCATTCTTGACGGTGACTTCATCTCCAACCCGAATCGGTAGTATCCGGGGGCTTGTCTGCAACCAAATCTGGCCATTTTCAAGTAAGAAGACCATCTTCTTTCGGTCTCGCTTTACCAGTTCCTTGATCGTGGAACTGACGTTTATCTTCTCATCTGGATCAAAGAGACCGCCGCTTCTTCCCTCCGAACGTGGTCTGTCTGCAGCGGGTTTCTCGATTTTTTGCTGAACTCGGGCTGGTTCTCGATTTGTTATAACGGGTTGATCCAGGCTATCGGACTGATCAGCCTTCTCTGGTTTAGTTTCCGCTCCGGATTTCGCAGGTATACCGGTGCGGGGATAGCAGGCTAATCTTTCACGGGCATTATCTATTTCTGAACAATCCCGGGCATAAGCAAAATTACTCATCACGAGCAAAGTGACCAGCATGAACTTCATGATACTTTCTCTCATTAGCGCCTCTCAGATCAATATTAAACCGGAGTCTACCTTGGGATGACAACACAAGGTAGAGGTACTCACCTTCTGTTTCCAAATTTTCCCACCAGAACCTGCCATACCTCCACCACAGGGATCCAATAAGCATTGACTATCGAATCGTGGGGATTCTCTATTCCTTTTCCAAGACCAATCTCAAACTCTTCGTAATCGTCAGGAATACAGAGGCTGCCGAACATCCAGTCCCAGATACCAAATACTTCTCCATAGTTTTTCTGCATGCGTTCAGGATCATGATGAATCTGATGCATCGCAGGACTGATAAAAAAATAACTCAAAGGCTTTGCCCAGGATAGCCATACATGGGAGTGTCGCAGATTGGCGCCAAAAAAATTGTAAAGAACATAGACCGTATTGATGCCAAAGAGCACTTCGATCTTGGGTCCACCGAAGAAAACAAAAATAAACAGCCCTTGAAACAACCCTGTCAATGTAAGGCTAAAAAGGTGCGCCATAACATTCCAGATAGGGTGTTTGCGAAATAGCGTTACCGGCGTCATGACCTCAGCCGAATGATGCAGCGCATGAAGTGGCCAGAAGATATCTGACTCGTGATGAAATCTGTGAATCAGATAGACTGACAGATCGGCGGCCAGCGTATAACCCAAGATGAACAAGAGAAAGGTTGCAGTATTCCAATCACCCACAAATATCGCCTGTCCGCTATTGAGATCAATCAACGCGGTGCCAACCTGACTCGACAACCAGGCCTGGAGTCCTGCACCAATGAGTAGCAAGGGAGAAATAAAGAGGTTGATCAGAAAAATACCATAGTCCACTTTGGCAGATTCGTGCAGATAGATTTCACGCGGGAAGAGAAATTTCAGAAAGCCCTCTTTTACTCGCCCCTTATAATACTTGGTGAAACTATAGTAAGCCAGTCCGATAAAAGTCAGAATGTAGAGATAATAAAACTTCTCGCCAACGTTAAATGGCATATTAATAAAGACGGATACGACATCTATAATATGTGCTTCAAAGCTTTCCAACATAAATCAGCGCACTCCGGCCCAGGCATGAATTCTATGCGGGAGGGATCAGGCAGGAATGAATTGATTCATCCCCTTCAACCTGTCTAGCCAGCGTTCTGATAGCCAGTTCTGCGTCCGCCAGTTCAAAATCGTGGGTGTGCATTTTTCGAAAGTCAATATTACCAGCCTCAATCAGATCTATCGCCTTACGATATCCTGATGATGTTACCCCGATAGCACCGTGAACAGTGATCTCTTTCATCACGATATAATCTGATACGAACCTGTCCACCTCTTTGAACCCTTTGACGCCAGCCAGTACGATCCGGCCGCCCATTTTCACGAGTTGGAGTGCATCAGCAACCGGTTCAGTCGCATATGAAGATACATCAACCACAATATCCGCTCCTCGACCATCGGTTAATTCCTTTACCCGGTGAATCGCGTTCTCATTCTGAACGTCTATCGTATGGGTTGCACCATAGAATTTGGCAAGCGCCAGTTTTTCCGCATCGGCAGCAAGCCCTGTAACAATAATGTTCCTGACTCCGACCGATCTCAGTGCAAGTACGCTTGCGAGCCCGCGTTGCCCTGGCCCCATGATAACAACAGTATCTCCCGGTTGAGCGTTCGGTATTTCGACTGCCCACCTGAATCCCGCTCCAAGTGGATTGAACATAACTGCAATTTCAGGTGGAAGGTTCGGATCAACCTTGTGAACGATACTGTTGGCATGCAGAAACATGTACTGTGAGTAGGCACCCCATAATCCCGGTTTTTCTGAAAGGGGAATATAGGAGTATATTTTCCTCTGATCACATAGGTGATACCGGCCACCCAGACAGGGCTCGCAGTGTTTACAGGCCAGCATAGTTTCAACCGCGACACGATCACCCTGGTCTACTCCCCATCTCATGGCAGCCTTGTCTCCGATCTTCTCGATAATGCCCAATGGTTCATGACCGGGGATTACCGGCATCGCCGTTCTCAGCTGTCCCTCGAACTGCTCGTAGTCACTGCCACAGATGCCGCAGGTTTCGATTCTCAAGAGAGCTGATTCATCATCAATATCAGGTATCTCTACATCCATGGGTTCGAGCGTCTCGTTTTCTGTCAGCACCATGGAAAAACTCTTCCTTGCTTTACTCATGTTTAGCTCCTTTTTCGGTCAGATAAACCAGCTTATTGCGACTCCCAGCTTGTCGTAGCACCAATCCCTGATTTCAAGCCACCATTGTGGACTCAATTCGTCCTCCCACTTAGAATTGGCAGCCGATATGACATAGTTGTGTATGTCCTCAGCGTCCTGTTCTGACAATACATCAGCGAAGCCGATCATTCCCAGTGGGCTGAATATACCCTTCAGAACGATATCCTTAAAAAGGGAATGACTTTCTTCGCTCATATACCTTAAGTCGGCAATTGCGCCATTTGAAGCCACCGCAGCACCATGGCATCGCATGCAGTGAGCACTATATAACCTGCCGCCATTTGCAACAGATTCATCGCCCGCTGTTGGCTCAGGCGGAGCCGGTAATTCCTTATGTCTGGAAATTACCGGTAATTCAGCTTTGCCTCCCAGCTTGTATGCGAGCAACCGGCCCGGTCCACCACCCACTGCACCGGGCTGTGCAAATACCAATCCCACTGCTCCCCCCCATCCAGCCATCACTGCAATATACTGTTCACCGTCAACTTCATAACTGATGGGTGGCGCAATAATTCCATTGCCCACATCTGCTTGCCAAACCGCTTCACCGCTGTCCGCAAGATAGGCGACAAACTGACCTGTGCTATTACCCTGAAACAGCAAGTTCGATCTTGTTGTTAATAATCCACCGTTCCACATGGTTGCGTGATTTACCCGCCAGACTTCTTTTTGCCGTACGGGATCCCAGGCAATCAATCTGCCCCTCAGTAAGTGATGAAGGACCGGGAACATCAGGGATGCATCAAGTACCGCCATCGGTCCCTGACTTTGCGCACTGTCATCCTGCGCAAGGTTCCAATGACCACCGCTTATGTATTCAAAATTCTCAGGTGTGCTATAGGGTGCCAGGCTTTCCATAATTGGAATATACATTAGCCCCGTCGACTGATTGAATGCCATCGGTTGCCAGCTATGCCCGCCAAATGGTGCTGGTCTCGTGATCTGTAATTCAAAACGATGGTCGGCATTCTCCGTCTCGACTGGTCGTCCCGTCTCGATATCAACATGACTCGCCCAGGTGATCGGTATGTATTTTTCAGCAGATATCAGTTCGCCATTGGTCCGGTCAAGCACATAGAAGAATCCATTTTTTGGTGCCTGCATCAGCACCTTGCGTTTCTCATTTCTAATTTCCAACTCGGCGAGAACCATATGCTGAGTGGCGGTATAGTCCCATGTATCTGCAGGAGTTGTCTGATAGTGCCAGACGTATTCACCTGTTGTTGCATTGAGCGCAACAACAGATGCGAGAAACAGGTTGTCACCGCCACCGGGGCTCCTGATATGCCGATTCCACGGTGAGCCGTTCCCAACGCCGATGTAGAGGAGGTTTAACTCAGGATCAAATGCCATTGAATCCCAAACCGTACCTCCACCACCCACTTTCCAGTAAACATCCCCAGTCCAGGTTTTGGCGGCCATCGACATGGCTGCTGATTCAGGCGGTTGAGCAGGGTCACCCGGTACTGTATAGAACCGCCAGCGCATCTCACCATCACTCAGACTATAGGCGGATATATAGCCACGAACCCCGTATTCTGCTCCGCCGTTACCGATGATAACCATGTCGTGGACAATGCGCGGAGCACCTGTGATGGTATACGGTCGGTTGGGATCAATGGTTAGTTG
>CAZJRI010000092.1:2670-21335 GCA_964548025.1 uncultured Pseudomonadales bacterium | reverse complement strand
GATCGCAACGCCAGACTGCATTCCCTGCAGCCATGGCCACTTTTTTTAACAGACCAGATCCAGACTCAGAATATGACGAAAACCGGCAATCCAGCATTGGGAGAGCGAGCTGACCGAATTAGGAAAAGCCATTAAATTCCACTAAATGTAGGGACAATCTGTCGCCTGATGATCACTGAACTACACTTAGTCAAGACCAATACCGTCTCTCATGCATGAACGAAAAGCTCAACACCTGGATTGAACGATTATCGGAAGAAGAGCTTCCTGCATTCGCGCATACCGCGCGTTCTCTGGCATATGTCTCGCGTGAAGACGACAGTTCGGCGGACGATCTCTCAAATATCATCCTGCACGATACCGCCATGACAGCCCGGATCCTCAGAATTGCCAACAGCGTTCACTTTAATCCAACAGGCAAGGCGATCGAAACTGTCAGCTATGCCACCGTCGTACTTGGATTTGAACAGGTACGTAATATTGCGCTTACCATCTCAATGATTGACACCGTATTGGACGCTGAACCACAACAACAGGTCCAGTGGGAAATGGTTTCCGCTTATCACGCTGCGGTCCAGGCTCAACGACTATCAAAAAGGTCAGACCCGGATACGCTCGAGGCGGTTTATATTGCCGCATTGCTGAACCGTCTCGGGCCAATAATTTTTTGGTGTTTTCCATTCGGCAAAGGCGAAGAACTACTCGAAGCCTATCAACTCACCGATATCGGACATAAAGCCGAAAAAAAGGTTCTCGGCTTCACCATGGATGAATTGACCACTGCGCTCGTCTCGGAATGGAACCTGAGCGAGATGCTTGAGAAGGCGATTTATTCCAAAGGTTCCAAATTCGGTGAAGAAGAAGCCATCTCAATCGGTTCCGGTATTGCAAATGGCATCTCAAGAGGCTGGAATTCCAAAACTGTTAAAGAACAAATCAGGCTTGCCGGTAGGTATCTCGGGGTTTCTGCAAAGAAAGCAAAAAAACATGTATACGCGAGTGCCAGAGTAGCGGTTGATGGCCTGGCCTCCTTCGGATTCCCTGAAACGCACTATCTGATGCCGCCAACGGAGGATGATGAACAAGAATCTCAATCGGATGTAGAAGAACTTAAACATGCAAAATCTCAGCTTGAACTTAACGTCCTGGGTAATCTCACTCATATGTTGAGTCAATCCGTGGATCTGAATCAGGTTCTGATGGCCGTTCTCGAAGGCATCCATCATACGCTGGACATGGACCAGGTTGTATTCGCCCTGACCAATCCTAAAAATTGCACACTGCAGGCCAAGTATATGACAGGAAAGCAATGGGATTCAGCGACGGCGGATGCCCAGGTCGACATTCTCAACATTCTGGATAATGAGAAAACAACCGGTAAATTCCTCAGACAACTACTGGATAACAGTGAACCACTGTGGGCAACTGAAGATTTCAACAAACAGTTCACGAAAGACGATTTCGATCCCATACTTCGCAAACTGGGCGCAAGCGAATTTTTACTGCACCCCATTTTTCTGAACAACAATCCAATCGGTATTGTCTATGCTGACAGACATATCAGTAAAATCCCAATCACCGAAGACGAATTTCAGAGTTTCGCTCGTCTGGCCGACTACTCTACACTAGCGTTCATCATACTCTCACAAAAGAACGCGGCTGCTGCCAGATAAGCTGATAAATTTCGCCTTTTCTCTGTCGTAGATTTCCTTCTCAATATTCATGATTCGTACCGAATACCCACACTAGTAGAGCCGTTCGCTATTTCACCATCAGATCTCTACATCCAATCCGGAACCAGATTTAAATTGATGATGCCGATCTTCGGGTAAACCATACTTTGCGATTCATTCAGAAATGTGGATCATAGTAGCAATTCGAGAACAGCGAAGAGATAGTGACTCAGGCGCTTCCAGATAATGGTAGAGTCATAGATAATGCTCATCGGTTTTCGCCAGATGTTTTCAGGGGGGTGAAAATGTTTAGAAAAACAACAATTATGCTTGGTCTTGTCTCAGCGTTATGGTCAGGTAGCATTTTTGCCGTCAACCTGAGCACAGGATCAGGCATCAGCAGATATGCCGAAGTAACACTCAATTCAGCCGCGACGACCGCTGGTGTTAATGCAAACGCGGGAACAAGCTATTTCAACCTCATCGATGATGCCGGAAACGGGCTCGACCTGACCGGAACACTGGGAATCGAAGCTGGCTTTGTATTATCAGGTAATGCTGTTTATGTCAGGTTTGATCTTACAAATGCTGCATTTACGACTGCATTAGCCAGCAACGCTCTCAGCGCTACAACCATAGGTTCAAGCGATAATATTTTACAGGGAGGCGGAGCAGGTGAAAGCTTCGTGATATTCAGGATCACAACTGCCGCCAACGGTTCTGCCACCGACACCTTCACGCTGGGTCTGACTGGCGTAGGGGTCACCGGAACAGCCGCGGCAGAGGCTGCTTTCAGCACCTATTCAACAATATCCGAAGCAATAAACCAGGTAAATTCGTTATCCGGCTCATCGAGTACCTACGTTGAATTCGTCGATGCTATAACTATCACAACTGCACCTTCTGACCAGGTTGCTGAATCCGCCGAGCAGTTTCTCTCCTATATTGCTACCACCCGAATAACCAATGCAACGGGTACTGTTGCAAGTCTCGGTAGCATTGCCGTCTCATCAGCGCGGGTCGCCGTTACAAACGAGATATTTGATCAACTCGGTACGACGCACGTTATCGCTGACAGTATCAACGCCTCTGCCACAACGATTACAATCAGTGGCAATTTCACCACCGGTACCTATTACCTCGATACCACTGTCGCTTGCCCGCTATCCGATAATCCTCCAACAACTGCCGCCACGGGTATGCTTACAATTGCAGCGGACAGTATGTCAGCAACTCAAACCCTTAACGTTTTGGACACCAATGCCTGGTTATGTCACGTAGTGGATGGCGTAAGCGAGATTCCCGAATCAGATTATACGGTGAATATTGCCTATGCACCCGCATCAGGGTCATCAACGCATGCAGCAGGTCAGGCAGCCTGGGGCTCTGTGACACATGAGGCCAGTTCTACTGACACTGACGGTGACGGTGTACCGGACGACGAAGATGACTTCCCGCAGAATGCAGCAGAGTCAAAGGATACAGACGGCGATGAAATAGGAAATAATGAAGATACTGATGATGACAACGACGGTCTGCCCGATGAATTCGAAACTGCCAACGGTCTTGATCCACTGGATGATACCGATGCAGCAGAAGATGCTGATGGTGACAATATCTCGAACCTCGTTGAATTTCAGCAGGGAACCGACCTGAACGATCCCAACGATGGCGGTGATGCCTGCCTGATTGGAAGCGGTCGTGATGAATCAACTTCAGCATTGCCAATTGAAACACGAGTCTATGTAGCCAATCCGGCAAGCAATAGCAGCCAGCAGACTTTCCTCCGTTTTGTAAATCCGAACGCAAGCGCCACTTCTGTTGAGGTCTATGGTATTGACGACGAAGGGCGCCGTAGTGGTGACGGTCCTTTCAGCTTTAGCCTCCCGGCACAGTCTTCAAAACAGATAAATGCCAGCGATATTGAAGACGGCAATACTGACAAGGGACTCACCAGTAGCCTCTGCAATGGCAACGGGAAATGGCAGTTCAGGATTCGCTCAGACAATACGATAAAAGTGATGGGTTTGATCAGGACGCCTGATGGCTTCCTTACCAGCCTGAACGATGTGGCACCTGAGAGCAGCAATACCCATTTCGTCTATTTCGTTAATCCCGCAAGCAATACCAATCAACAGACCTTCCTGCGATTTGTCAATCTGAGTTCGGCAGATGTTGCTGTCACAATTACTGGCATTGATGACGCGGGCGTTACTGCTGCAACCGACTTATCCCTGGCACTGGGTGCAAATGAATCCAAGCAACTCACGGCTCAGGACCTGGAACAGGGCAATGCCGCAAAAGGTCTGACAGGTGCACTGGGAGACGGCACAGGCAAGTGGCGATTGAACGTTTTTTCATCACTTGCACTAAAAGTCGTCAGCATGATCAGGACTCCCAGTGGATTCCTCACTAATTTAAGCGGTACAGTCGATGCCAACCTGACCGATGAGAGGATTGTCTACTTTGCAAATCCAGCCAGTGAGACGACGAAGACCACGTTCCTGAGAATTATTAATACGAGTGACCAGGCGGGTACAGTGACTATTGCAGGTATTGACGAGAACGGCAATATCGCTCCCAGCGGCGACGCCATGCTCTCGATCGGCGCCAACGAATCTAAACAGTTGACGGCTGACGATCTGGAAAGTGGCAACCTCGATAAGAACCTCGTCGGTATGCTGGGTGATGGGGTCGGCCGATGGCGACTGACCATCAGTGCCGATGTGGAATTTCAGGCGATGAGCCTGATTCGGACCCCGGATGGATTCCTCACCAACCTGAGCAGAACGACACCTGTATCTGCCAGCGTTAATAGTGTTTATATGTTCAATCCAGGAAGCAATATCAGCCAGCGAAGTTCTCTCTGGATTGTGAATAACTCGGATCAACAGGGTAGCGTTACTATCTCTGGCAGAGATGACAACGGCGCATCAGCACCCGGGGGCACGGTGACATTCAATATCGCAGCCAATGCGAGTAAGTTGATAACTGCGCAGGACCTCGAAAGCGGTAATTCACTCATCGGGCTTGTTGGTTCCCTGGGCAATGGTACAGGTAAGTGGCATCTTGAGATTACCTCTGATGTAGACCTTCAGGTACAAAGCCTGCTGGATACGCCCAATGGATTTCTGACGAATTTGAGTCAAATCTCAGAGTAACGGCCGACCAGAGAGTCGATGATATCCTTGCGAAGTTTCAGGACGGACTGACAGAATAGCAAACGCGCCTTGTGGCTGATTTATTCAGGCAGGATTCTGGGGCCATGAGTTGGATTCAGGCTCTTTACTGAAAACTCAGGCTTTTTACAGAAAACTCATGCTTTCTGCAGGATATGTACCAGGCAAACAGCACCAACACCAACCATGTGTGCAAGTCCGGTTTTTGCATCCGGCTGTTGTCGACTACCAGCCTCACCTCGGAGTTGCCGTGTAATCTCTGCTATCTGTCCCGTACCTGTAGGTCCAATAGGATGCCCCATGGATAGCAATCCTCCGGATGGACTAAGCGCACAACGACCACCGATATCAAACTTACCCGACGCTATATCCCTGGCACCCTCGCCGCTCTCACTGAGTCCCATGGCTTCGGCATACATGATCTCTTCAATGGTGAACGCATCGTGCAGTTCAATTACATCCAGTTGTTCTGCCGTAATCTCGGCCTGCTCATAAGCCTGCTGCACGGTTTCTTGAGTCAGCGCCACATCCTGATCTACTTCCGGGTCGTAAATCCGTTCAGACCTTGAGACAGAAGCAAGCACCCGAACACTTCGCTCTATCGGCAGGTCAAGTCTCTCCATTGCCTCCTCACTGGCAACCACAACTGCTGCTGCGCCTTCACCGACCGGACAACAATGCAGTCGATTAAGAGGACCCGCAATAAAGGGAGGAGACAGAACTTCGTCCATCGATCTTTCTTTCTGGCGCTGCGCGAAGGGATTTTTTGCACCATTTTTATGGTTCTTTACTGCTACCGATGCCAATTGTTCCAGGGTGACACCATGACGTTCGCGATACTGATTGGTTAGTAAGCCAAAATGTGCAACCGGGGGCATCGCTTTACCCACCAGATCACCCGGCATGCCACTTCTTGCCCTCGGTATCATGGCAGGTTTATCCACGCCAGCAGCAAGAGAAACATCAGCCAGTCCGGAAGCCACATCAAGACAGGCCTGACGAAAACTGGTGGACCCGGATGCAGAGGCATTCTCCACCTGAGCCACAGGTATACCTGTGGTGCCAAGATGTTTGATCATGGCCCTGCCTGGCGCCATCCCCAACAGTGCCGTGCCAAGGTAGAAAGATTCAACATCCTGCCATTGAATACCAGCATCATTCAGCGAAGCACGAATCGCGTTTAGGCCAAATTCAATATAGGGCCGCTGACTGATCCTCTGATATCGATCCAGACCGATGCCAACAACATAAACAGGGCGCATCTGCTTTAGTGTCTTTTTCCTTGTTGAACTAGTCATTACGCTTCCTGAATCTGATCACTTTTTCTCCGTCTGCTTCTGTTTCGAACGCTTCAACCTTGTCACCTATGGCTACTGTCTCATCCGACTCAATAATGCCTCTCAGAACCGGTCCTTCATCCAGTTTAATCGAGGCAAGAATAAATCCAATCTCCCCTTCCGGAACCTTCACACAGGAAAGCAAAATACCATTGGCACTAAGTAATCGTTCAACCAGATTGTCTCCGTGTGCACCACATCTTTCACATCCAAACTCTGCGGCAGGAAACCAACGGTAGTCACACAGGGTGCACTCAGACCCCAACAATTCAGGTACACCGTTTACGATCTTAAAAATATCTTCCATAACATCAAGTCTCGAGTTTATTCCCTGCAATGGCAGCCAATGGATGGCCTGGCAAATAGATGAATTATTCAGCCACTCCTTTCGGTGCTTCCACGATAACATCTCCCCAGTCTGCTGACAGTGCTCGCCATAGATCCCTAACGGTATCTTTGCCAATCCGGTCGGAGAGCTTGTTGTTCAGGTAGTCCAGGATATCCAGGACCTTCTCTCTTTGCGCTGTAGCGTCCTGACTCAGCTCATACTTGCCCGAGCGGCGGTCGTTCTCATCAGGTACCAGAATCAACACGTCATTATTGATAAGATCTTTGGCCATCGCGTGAATATTCTGTCGAGTAATTCTCATTTCTCTTGCTATTGCGGAAGGACGGGTTGTGCCATTGGCTATATGAACCAGCATCATAGCCTGGGTCCTGTTCAGAACCTTCAAACCTCTTGAAGCGAGAATGCTCTGCAAACTGTTGTCATACCAGTCGACTGCGGCAACCAGGCCCGCAAAGATGTCCATTTCCGCCTTTCGTCTATGTACCACTTTAATTACCCCTACGATTTCAATGGTTGAGTATAATAGGAACTCCAAGCACCTGGAAAATCTTAATGATCATTGGAGACACCATTTAAGTCAGCTCAGTGGGTCTGGTCGCGAGCAACGGCTGCGGTCCGGTCCAGACGCTATGAAATAGCCGAACTGCTGATCCTGGCCTGATTATGTCTCACAATCTGTCGTATAAATGGATGAGATACCTGACTAACCTTCGGGAATCAGTTAAATGCAGGACAAATACATTGCTTAATTACAGAATTATCTTTTAAATGCCCCAACCTCAAAATAACGAAGTTCCGTGCCAGAAACAGTAGACAAAATTCAAAAATTGGCAGTCGATGCGCTCTATCAGAGAGTCAAGGAAGTTCTTGGTGAGCACAAGATGCTGATCAGCGACGATGTGAGCAGTGAAATCCAAGTTTCATTCGCCGATGGGCTGAACCGTGCATTTGACAAACTGAAGGGAGAGGTGCCCGAGGCGGAAAAGAGCATCGATTTCGAAAACCTTTCTTTGGTTCCGGTTGAGGATCTCAACGCCCTGGTCGCCGTTGAAGGAATGGTTGCAGCAGCCCGCAACAGGCATCTGGCTATCTACATAAGTTTCAATGCCCGACTTAATTCCCTGCTTCCTCATGCCAATCTGGATGAATCAAATAACCCGCTTGATCCTCAGGCGCTTGCCACGGCGTTCAGCGACGCACTCAAAGCCAAGGCTGACCTGAAAGATGAACGCACTCTCACCGTATACAGAACATTCAACGAAAAAGTGCTGAAGCAGGTCGACAAGATATTAAACCAGGCCAATCAACTCCTTATAGAAGAAGGCGTGCTCCCAGATCTTGGCTCGTCGACCGTTGTCGAGGCCAACCCCTACAAAAGCCGCAGATCGCAACGTTTTACAGCGGGTGACCTTGGATTTGAATCAGTTGAATCAGTAGAACAATCTCCCCAGCCTGTTGAGAATCCGGAATTATTCTCGATGATGCAGAATTTAATGCACACCGAAGAGCCAACTGCCGGGCCTGCCGGGGAGCAAGGGGTTGGACCTGCAACTGAGTCCGAACCCGGACAGCAGCAATATGCAGTTCCCACCTCAGTTCTGGAATCAAACTCCGGTTCAGGCGGTGTCATGCAGCCATTCCAGCCTGCCCCCGGAGAGAAAGTTGAAATGGTTGATCAGGCACAACTCATCACGCTGCTGACCAATATTCAAAATTCTCTGGATCAACGAAATGATCAACAGGCGGCTATTCCAACAAATCTTGATGATATCGATAAAGTCGACATCGGCGGATCCCTTGGGGAGATGCTGAAAGACAATGAAGAACAAGGCGTGGTTAACGCCGTAGACAGGCAATCTTCAGATATCATCAACCTCGTCACACTACTTTACGATGCAATTTTCCAGGATTTTTCGGTCCCGATTCCCATCAAGGAATTAATTGGCAGAACCCAGATTACCATTATCAAAGTCGCTCTTTCAGATACCACCTTTTTCGACCGGGAAGACCACCCTGCTCGCATGCTGCTCAACGAGTTCGCTGAAGCGGGTATTGGCTGGACTGAAGTAGACAATCTTGATGAAGACCCCATGTACAGAAAGATTGAGGACCTCGTCGTAAATATCCAACAAACCTACGATGGTGACAATGATTCCTTCTTCCAAGACATGATCAGGGAATTCAGAAAGTTCAAAGCCCGACAAGTAACAAAAACGAGAAAACTTGAACAAAGGATACAAAAATCAAAGGAGCGCGAGAATCGACTCGACGACATTACGGAACTGGTTACGCAGAAAATTAACGAACGACTACTTGGCGAAACGCCACATCCATTCGTAACAGAATTGCTCGAAGTGCACTTTCATAAGTTTATGGAACTACTGCTGGTGAAGGAAGGTCCGGGCAGTGCTGCGTGGAAACAGTCGATCAATACTATCGACGTCTTGCTCTGGACTGTACAGGCCCACAATCAGACAGGTGATCGAGAACGATTGGATTCCGTAAATCCACGATTGTTGAGCAACCTTCGAAAAGCCCTTCGGATAGCACGGACTCCGGTATCAGACATCGACTCTTTGATCAGCCGACTTCAGGAAGTCCAGAACGACACATTCGACCCGGAATCGCAAACGGAAATCCTTGAGGTAGAGGTTGAAGTCTCACCTGAACCTGAAGAACATGATGCATCCGAAGAAGCATTAGACGAGAATCAGATTGAGTTCACGCCAGCCAATGAAAGTGAATCAGACCAATCTAAAGAAGAAGCCATCTCGGAAGACGACCCGATCCTGGATAGGATTGACGCAATTACCGTAGGCACCTGGGTTGAATTTACCGGCTATGAAGAAAGCCAGTCAGTCCGCTGTAAGCTAGCCGCCAAGATCCGGGCTATCGACAAGTTCATATTCGTAAACCTGCGCGGGATCAAGGTTGTTGAGAAGACAAGAATGGGGCTGGCATCTGAACTCAAAGATGAAACACTAAAAATAGTCAGCGATGGTTTACTTTTCAGTCGAGCAATGGAATCAGTCATTGGCGACCTCAGGGACTCTCAGCACGAACAGCAAACCGGAGGCGCCTACCAGCCTGAGACCTCAGGCGAGAATGCCGGTCAGGAAGACTAGACAGGCCGTTGTATCTAACTTATGTGAGATAGACTGAAAAATCAGCTCATCAGATGATGGCCGGTTTATCACTTGACTGGTCCAACAAACCTGTGGTTTATTCAACTGATCTTTGATCATGACTCTGGACCGATGAGGATGACTCGAACCACCTGGACCTGGCTGATTCTGGCCGTACTCTATATATCCTTCTTTAGCTGGTATACCTCTTTTGGCGGCCCACTTACCGACGAAGAAGTCGAGCACTATATGACACTTTTTGAAAATCGTGAGCCTGTCACATCTCCTGACAGATTGGCAATGTTGCGGAAGTTTCTTGAGAACGACACCGGTGATGACTTTGTGATGATCAATGTTATCGATATATATGACGTGCCGTTGCAGATCGAAGGCGTCAAACCCGGTGAGACCAGCAATGAGGTGCTTGATAAATATATGGCTTATATGTACCCGGAATTGTTCGCCCGCGCCAGCCATCCTGTAATCTTCGGCGCCTCGGCAAGTTCCGCTTTGGACATAATGAATGCGGACGGTATGGAGGATTGGACGACCGGGGCAGGTATGCGCTACCGCAGCCGGCGTGATATGTTGGAGATCTCAACTAATCCGGCCTTTGCCGGTTCGCACGAATTCAAAATCGCCGCAATGCGCAAGACCATCGCCTTCCCTATCGATCCCTGGTTCCAATTGGGTGATCCCCGACTGGTATTGGCGCTGATCCTCTGTGTTATTGGGCTGGCTTTAAGCTGGCGGGCTGCCGCTCGTCAATCAACCAAAGACTGACTCATGCAATGAATTCAGTTACGCGGGTAACCAGACTGGTTCATGAACGCCAGGCTTCACCGTTCTCCCCCACACCGGCTCAATATCTGAAAATTCAATCGGAAATTTAAGGCGGGTCAAAGCACCATAGTCAGAATCAACAGTTTCCGAAAACTTTTCAGCAAGTTCATAACCTGTATCTTCTGAATTCTCAACAATATGATGAGGTGTACCCATTCTCAGAAACCAGCCAGCGGTCTGACCCAGAGATACTTTCACATGCCACGAACCACCCTCTCTTGCTCGCCTTTTTAGTGCCTCAAGTACCCCGTAAGCCCCCCAATAGCCTGTGCAATAATCGTTCATCGCCATGGCAGGACCGGTTCCGGCCAACTCTGTTGGTTTCTGGTGCAACAGATGAATACCGCTTGTTGCCTGTACATTGCCATCAAAACCACGTTTTTCGTGCCACGGTCCGGCTGAGCCGTAAGCATTTTCGGATACATAGATAATACCGGGGTGACGTCCAGCGACAGCCTCCGGGCTGAGTCCCCTGCGTGCCAGGCTTTCAGAACGATATGACTGGGAGAATACATCAGCACCTTCGATTAATTCCCACATGGTTGATTTTCCGTCAGGGTTCTCCAGATCCACAAAAGCCCGGCGCTTTCCGTGACCGGTATCTGCCTGCGCAGCAGTCATATCCGGCACGTTTGGCGAACCGACATGCAGGACATCTGCGCCAAAAGCAGCGAGGGTCCGGGCACAAGTGGGACCCGCCAGAACACGCGTAGCATCCAGCATCCGCAATCCCGTAAGTGGTGCATCACCACCAGGTAAAGGGGTGATCGGCGCGTCACCGATCTTTTCAATTTCAACTGCTGGTTTATCCGCGAGGATTTTTCCCTGCGGATGCGCTAGCCATTCATCACGACTGCGCAAGACGACCCCTGTTAATTGCGCCTCGACCAGCGCCGCTTCCAATTCTCCTGAATCCCGACCGGCAATATATTCAGCCAACCTGTCGACATCATCACAACCGATTGCCTGCAGTGTCTTTTCAACCAGATGTGGAAAACCGCTAAGCAGATAGAGATACCGCCCATCCCTGCAGGGGAATATACCCTGCCCTGGCGTCAGGCCGTCACTTAGTTTAAGCATGGCCAATTCACCATCAACCTTGAGCACCCACATGCTGCTGATCGTCACAAGTGCGTGACCAATATCAATTTGCGCGGTTTGACGCCTGCCAGTTGAAACTGACCATATGTCGTCAATCGCGCCCGCGATATTAGCAAGAACGCTTGCGGTTGCTGCACCCAGAGGAAGCGGTGACGGGTATAGTGGATCCGTCTTGCCAGAAAATTCAATCTGGCTTGAAGTGGGCGAAAGCCCGGCCAGTTGTATCAGATGTTCAAAAGTTTTCCTCTGCATCCGGATGACCCCTATTGCGATCTGTCATTATTCCCTAACCATCACGTGGTGGCTCGAAGATATAGGGATCCAGTGAGGTCTGTGCTGCAATTCGGAATTTGTGCCACTGACCACCGCCATAGTAGGCGAGGCTGCCCGCCTCTGCATCTCCGTGACCGTTGTAATACGAGATACAGTCTCTCAGCGGTCGGGTATTCAGATCAGAAACCCGGCAATGCTCAGCATAGTCATTTTCCGGTTCCTTCTTGATATCCACAATCGCGTTACCGCTGTCTCGCATTGTCTTAAGCATCCAGACGACATAGTCACCATGTTCTTCAATTGCATTTGTAAAATTGAAACTACCCCCTCCACCCTGGGGGCCAGATATGATGAACAGGTTTGGGAAGCCGTTACTGTGAAGACCAAGAAAGGTCTTCGTTCCTTCCGATTGCCACTTTTCATTCAGAGACAGGCCTTCTCGACCAACGATCATATTAAATGTCGAAGTCGCCATCCATTGAAAACCGGTCGCATATATCAGCACATCCAGCGGATATTCTTTGCCATCATGGACGACACCACGGGCATTTATCTCACTCACACCACGAGGTGCAGTATCAACCAGCTTCACATGGGGTTTATTGAATGTTGGCAGGTATTCATCGTGAAATGTCGGTCGTTTGCATCCATAGGGATAATAAGGTTTAAGCGCAGCAGCGGTAACCGGATCTTCGACAATGGCATCAACCCTGGCACGGATCTGCTCCATGATCCGAAAGTTCGTATCCAACTGCTTCTGCACCAATTCTTCAGGAGAGAGTTTTCTCGCATGCTGCTTCCGCTCTTTGAAATCATCCACCTTACCGGCCAGGTAGTCATCATTCGCCTTCATGGCTGTGCGGCCTTCCGAAATCTTTGCAAATCTTGCCCTTCGTGCTTTTGCCCAGCCCGGCTCATCTGACCATGTTTCGATCTCTTCACTAGTCGTTTCACGCTGATCGCGCACGTCAATGGAAGAAGGCGTACGCTGGAAAACGAATAACTCACTGACAATCTTTGATAGCTCAGGGACAACCTGAACGGCTGTGGCACCGGTGCCGATTATACCCACCGTTTTGTCTTTTAAATCAACGTTGTAGTCCCATCTTGACGTGTGAAAGGCATCCCCCTCGAACTTATCCATTCCCTCGATTCTGGCTAGTTTCGGCGTTGTAAGAATGCCATTGGCAAGGATGACAAATCTCGCTCGCATTTTATCTCCGCGATCCGTCATAACTGTCCATCTGCCAGTCTCATCATCCCAGCGCGTTTCATCGACTGTCGTATGAAAAAGGCAATGATCGTAGAAGCCGAACTTCTCTGCCATATTCTGACAATACTCCATGATCTCAAAGCCCGCGGCGAACTTCATGGTTGGTATATATCCCATCTCTTCAAGCAGCGGCAGGTAGCTATAGGATTCGACATCACAGGCAATTCCGGGATAACGATTCCAATACCAGGTGCCTCCCACATCACCGCCTTTCTCACAGAATCTGACATCATTGAAACCCGCTTCGCGAAGTTTGTACCATAAGAGAAGTCCCGCGAATCCGGCACCAACGACTAGAATTTCACACTCATCATTGAGTGCCTCCCTCGGTACAGGATCAGTCGAATACACATCTTCGAGATATTTGCTGTACTCACCCTCCATGGCCATATAATCTGCGGCCCCTCTTCTCGCTTCCTTGAACTCCCTGTATCTGGCCTGCTCCTCGGCATTAAACACTGCACCGGCTGGTGCAGGAGGAAGTGTTTTCAACGATTCATCATCGACAAGAGAATAGCCCTTGCCGGTGATTTTTTCGGTGGCTTTCGCCGCTCTGGTATCAAAGATTTTTAAACCGGTATCAGGATCTATTTGGATCGACATATTTTTTCTCAGGATTCGTTGTTATCAGGTGGTAAACCAGTGCTCAAATGTTATTTAGAATTGCCAGCATTTTAGCGTGGTGCCAGTACTCATGTTGCTGCCACAGGGTTCAGATCTGTTTCTGAAATTTGCGAACTTAGCCACATAATACCCACAATATTCACTCGGGTATAGCCGGGCAATACTTCCCTTAAGATCATCATGTTGATTTACCACTGGGTATGATCCAATATTTGTTTCCGCTAAAAATAACTGTTGGATTAATATGGATAACGTAAACGACGTACCCATGCTGCTCAGAAGAGAGATTGAAGCAAGAATAGCAGGCCCACTGATTCAGGGATTTATCGAAGAGATTGGTCGCGAGCAGGCGTTGAAGGTAGCATCCGATGTAATCAAGCAACTAGCCCGTGACTCCGGTGCAGAACTTGCCAGTCAGTGCGAGAGTCTTTCACTCAGAGACCTGGCCACGGCTTCAAGCAAGTGGTCTGAAGGCGGTGCGAATGAATCAAAATTGATTGCCATGACGGAAACAAACTTTGATTTCAACATTGTTCGATGCAAATATGCCGAGATGTACAAGGACCTGGGTCTGGCAGACCTCGGTTTCGTGCTTTCATGCGATCGCGACGCAGAAATGTACGCTGGATTCAATCCGGAAATAGAATTTACCCGCACCACAACAATTATGGAAGGGGGAGAGCATTGCGATTTCAGATTAAAGCTGGATTAAGCGAGGCACCAGTCTAGATGAATTGACTCCCTATGGCTCACTTTCCCTGAAATTATGGGCCAGGTGAATGCCTCCTCTGACCGGCTCAATTGAATCACCCAATGCCCGAATCGCAATATCCAGAGCGACATCCGGCTTAAGAAAATCACTGTTTGTACAGACCACAACCCCGAAGCCGTACCCAGGATATATCAGCATGATGCTTTGAAAATCGACGTGCTGGCCCCACTGCCAAAGTGCATCTCCCTCGTCGCTGTGAAGAATACCCGGGCCCAGCCCCCAGGACAGATCATCGCTTAACTTTATCTGAGCGCGTTGCATTTCAGTGATCATCTCTTCACTTAGAAACTTTGGATCAGACAGCTCAATGAGAAATTTGGCCAGATCAGTTGCTGTCGATCTCATTGATCCAGCAGCGTCTCCGGAAATCTCAGGCCAGCTGGGCACAGGAACATTCTCTATTCGAACGATTAACGTTGCCAGCCCTGTAACAATCAGCAGATACAAGCTGATGGTTACGAGCACACCGGTGCGTGGATAGAGAGCGCGCAATTTGTTCAGGACGAGGTGACCGAACCACGTGGTCAGCAGAACGACACCCGCGAGAATTAATCCTGCCACCGTGAATACCAATGCAAATTCCCACAGGTTAGCCAATCGCAGGAGGAAGGCACCGGAGAACAAGGTAATAATTAAAACAACCAGTAGCATGCCAGTCAGATTAAGCCTTGAAAGGCGCCATGAACCGGTTCTGATCCGCATGGTGCACAAAAGTACCAAACCGAGTGGAATTAAAAAAATAATGTATAGAAGGAGAAAAGGTGTTACTGCCAATAGAGCCTTCACGTGTCCGTTAGCGGTAGAGGAAACAAATCCCTCTTCAACAATGAAACTGCTGGTGGTCATATCCAGTGGCTCGAATACGACCTCCCCTGCAACATCTTCGAGGGGTTTTGCCAGGACATATTCTATGACGGCCTGAAGATATTGATATCCAATCGCCGAATAGGAGTACCCCCGGCCAGGTGCAAAGATATTTTCTTTACTGGTTGAACCATGACCCAGACCTGAACTATGAGACAGTATTTGACGCAGACTGATGACATCGCGGTATTCAGATGTTGGTAACCAGGGTTCAGACAGATAACTACTCAAGGGTAGATCGAGGGCGAGTCTCTGCGCATCGACCAGTCGCAATGCGGCATAGGCAGTAACCACCTTGCTATTGGAGGCGACCTCAAACAGTGTATCCGTCCCAACTGTCTGGTTCGTCAGGCTGTTTTTCTTGCCAAAACTCCCGTTCCAGACTATTTCATTGTCACGAATCAGCACCACTGATGCACCTGGCACACTATTCGATTCGAGGAAATCAGGAATGTAGGATTCAAGGTCCTGAATAACGACTTCGAGCGGATCATTCAATCTAAACCGGGCAACTTCTTCAGGCATTTCCGCAGCGAGAGACAATCCCTGGACAAGTGAGAGGATGCCAGAGAGAGTCAGGGAAACGAGTAGTGTTCTTGCCATCCGCCAACCTTTCACCCTTGAACGTGCATTTGACAGCAGTCTATTCACGCGAGTTTACTAATTTGCCCGACTTAATAAGGGATTCAGTATACTGTCGCTGATATTCATATGCATTCATGTCTGACCAGCACTTGAATTTAAGCTGACAACCGGGGGATAGAACCATGGCAAAAGGAAACTTGTTAGTCGATAAAGTCGCGGTTATTACCGGAGCGGGATCAGGGATCGGTGAAGCCAGTGCGCTACGTTTTGCCAGAGAGGGCGCAAGGGTTCTGGTTGCTGATATTCGCCTCCATAAGGCGGAACAGACTGTTGCAAGCATCGTCGAGTTGGATGGTTCTGCAACTGCTTTCGCTGTCGATGTAGCGGATGCTTCTTCGGTGGAAGCTATGATAGCGAATTGCATCGAGCAGTTTGGTCGCATCGACATATTATTCAACAATGCTGGGACCTTAAGACCCGGCAATGCAGTAGACCTGTCAGTTTCTGACTGGGACTATGTAATGGGTGTCAATGTTCGCTCAGTTTTTCTTGGCGCGAAGTATGCGATTCCCCATATGCAACAACAGGGGGCTGGATCCATCATTAATACGGCCTCCATCTCAGGCTTGCACGGTGACGGTGGATCTGTTGTCTACGCTGCGAGTAAAGCAGCAATCATTAATCTCAGCCGCGCACTATCAACCGACCACGCAGCAGAGGGGGTTCGGGTCAATGCAATTTGCCCCGGGACAATCGAGACCCCCCCGGTAAAACGTATGATGGCCAATCCGAAAACACTGGAAGCAAATATCCAGGCTCACGCGATGGGCCGACTGGGTCAACCGGAGGAAATCGCCAACGTGGCGGTCTGGCTGGCAAGTAGTGAAGCCTCATTTGTTACAGGGGAAGCAATTGTTGTAGACGGTGGTCTGCGGGCCAAGTCACCACTGGGGAAACTTGCTGACCCGAGACCACCTGGTTTGAGACCATGAGTGGATAGAATTCAGGTATTGCACCCGGCTACTATCTCCACCTCCACACCGTGAATAGCAACCATCGGAGATAAGAACGGCACCTGCCTATGGGTTGTGAACAGTTATCCGCGTCACGCAGGACTGATAGCTCTGTTTCATGAGCACGCCTGCGGTCGCAACGGCGACAGCCTCGTTTGCTCAGGAGCCTGTAGTCTCACCTGGGCGGCCCCCATCTGCGCACTCGGCGCAGGCTTAATGCTCTTGAAACAGAGCTATCAGTCCTACATGCCGCTAACAGCTAATGCTGCCTTAGGCAGGTGCCGTTCTTAGATCCAAATCACCTGCCACTAATCTAGTAGCGACCTATCCTGCCCGTTCATCCACATACTGATTCCGCAGCATTGGGATAATTTTCGCTGGCGGTCCCTGTCGCAGCAATCGTCCTTCAGACATCTCAATAATCAGGTCGTAGCGCTCCAGACTCTCCAGCCTGTGAGCTATTGTAATCACAGTTTTTCTGGCAAGTACTGTTTCGAGCAATCGCTGAATATGTTCATCAGATTTTCGGTCAAGTGAACTTGTTGGTTCATCCATGAGGATATATTGTTTGTCCAGAAGGATGAGCCGTGCTAGACACAGTAGCTGGCGTTCTCCCACGCTGTAGTCCTTACCACCCTCAAGTACGGTTGCATCCAGATCAACTTCAAGCCCTACTGTTTGAAGAGCCTCTTTCAACCGCTCGTCTGGCACATCGATTAGCTCTCCCATCAGATTGAACCTGATGGTGCCCATAAAAAGGTATGGATCCTGTGGCACGACCCCAAACTGACTTCTAAGCAGGCCAATATTAATATCAAAGATCGAATACTGACCGATTCGAATGTCACCATCCTGGTGATAAACCATTCTAAACAGCGCTTGCATCAAGCTGGATTTACCAGCACCGGTTCGTCCGATGATACCGACCTTCTTTCCCTGGGGAATTGTCAGTGAGAGATCATTCAGAATCAGCGGTGTATCCGGTCGATAAGACATGCTGTACTGGTCAAAACAGATATCACCGTTTAACAGCCTTCGGTTCTGCAGTGAATTCACACCTCCGGGTCTTTCCAGCCTGGCTCTGAACAGCTTCGATTCCTCGCTGGTCTCTTCCGGCAGGTCAATCATAAAAAATGCCCGTCTGGCATGAGACGCCGTCTCTCCCAGAAAGGACATATCCCAGGCCAATCCGAAGAAGATATTATTCAGGTTAAATACTGCGGTGATAACGACCGCCGCAAGGGTAATTGAAATCAACCCGCTATGGAGTCCATAGACAAGAAATCCATAGACAGCAATAGCATAAAACGCAGATATCAACCCCATCCACAACATGCCCCAACTCATCAACCGGCAGTAAAACAACTGAATATCCATCGAGTTACCGAATGACTTATGAATACGCTCAAGTAGATTTTTCTGCTTGTTATACAAGTTAAATATCGTGCGCCCCTCAATCAGATCGGTTTCCCTGTGAAGCACCTCGCCTATCCTGACAGCTCTTATTTCACGGGCATGACTCATCATGGGCGCAAGCTGCGCCTGAAGTGCTGCATACATCAGCACAACAGGTACGATCAGAAGACCTGCAACCGGGTGTGCCAGCATGATTAATAGTCCCACGCACAATACTTCAGCCAGGCCGTTTACGGTG
>CAZJRI010000092.1:0-2660 GCA_964548025.1 uncultured Pseudomonadales bacterium | reverse complement strand
CGCCAATAGACATCACCCCTTCCAGACGCAAGACGCCATAATCACCAAGCAATCTGTTGATAAGCCTCCCTGATGGATTCTCATCAAAGAAAGTGGTTCTAACGTTTGACATCGAAAGCATCAGATCTGCCTGAATCTGTTGGGTGGACCATTGCCCGGACAGTTCGAAGGCCATCCACGCACCAACTCGAAAGAACATCGCAATCAGGGCTATCTGCACAAGCGTTGCCAAAGTCGCAGGGATGACTATTTGCCACCCCATGATTTCATGGGTAACTGAGCATCCAATATCACCATAACAATTCACCAGTTCACCAACGAACCAGAGAAAGTAGGGAGGCGTTGCAGCCGCAAACAGAATTGCCAACAATGTTGGAAAAATCACACGACGCAATAATGTCAGCGACGAGGCAAACCGGTACATCGTTGCCACATTATTCTGTTCGGCGCTGATTTCTTCTGCTGTTACAAAATTTTTGTGTTCCATTATTCTTCTCCTTCTTTGAGTTCACCAGCCTGCAACTGTTTGTTGAACTCGGAAGTCGGCTCGTTGATCAGGTCGGTTGGACTTCCGTCCTCGATGATCCGACCAGATTCGAGCACCAATATCCTGTCTGTTTTCTTTAGTTCCGATAGCCTGTGGCTTGACAACATGAAGCCTGAAGATTCTGACAACAACGTCCGCATGAGATTTGCTTCCGTATCGGTATCCACGGCACTTAATGGATCATCAAGCACCAGATAGGACCTGCCGGAGTAAAGGGCTCTTGCAAGATTTACCCTTTGCTTCTGACCACCTGACAGATTTACACCGGTTTCACCAATCTCCTCGCTCGCTCCCGCCGCCCAGTGACCGATATCGGCTTCCAGCTCAGCCATGCGAATCGCTCTCATCACATCATCTTCCGTATGGAAGGTATCGAGTGAGACATTAACCGCCAGTGTCGTATTTGAGAGATAGGCTTCCTGAGGCATATAGCCAATAAACCGCCTGAATACCTCATAGACATCTTCATGCCAGATATCAGCCCGGATACCGTCATCAAATTCAACCTCAATGCAGCCACCGGTTGGTTTCATCTCGGCGCAGATCAGCTTCAGCAGTGTGGATTTACCAGATCCAACAGCGCCAATCAGACTTATATAACGGTTCAGGTCTATATCCAGATTGATATCAGACAAAACTTCCTTGTCCTGGCCCTCATATTGAAAACTCACGTTCCGTAAGTGCAACTTCGAGGGTTTGGCATTCACGCCGATTTGTTCGCAGGCGGTCAGCAAATCATCTTTTATATCAGCATGCTGGAATAATTGATTAAGTCGATCAACGCAGGCAGTTGCGGCAGCGTAGCTGATAAAAATATCAGGTAGCCAGCGAATATAAAGCGTAATGTGGTTGAGCATCCATATGCTGGCAAACAGAATCACCAGGTCCTGCCCGCCTTCGAGTACCAGGCTAGCCCAGATCAGCGCAATAATGGGAACCAGCCACCAGGTCACGCTTATACCAAAGTTAATCAGGTTAATCCCATGCTGCTTGGTAGATTCCACGACTAACTGGCGTACATGGCCAGCAATTCGTGTTCGCATGAGCGCTTCCCAGCCAAGGAAACGAAGCAGTCGAACGTTCGTCACCCACTCACCAATGATCGTAGAAAGCGTATCTTCCTGCTTCTTGATTAATACTTCCTTTTTATGGACGTACTTACCAAGCCAGAAAGAAAGAGGCATTGCACCGAAGGCAACAACCATGGAGATCACCCCTGGCCATCCCATGTAATAGACAATCACCGGCCCCAGAATAATCAATCCCAGTAGACAGGGCAGTCCATTTCGCACTATTGCATGGAGCAATTCACCAATTCGATAGATATCAGACGAGATAAGCGTCTTCAGATTACCCGTTGAAAAATCATTGGAAGACAACTGGCCCATTCGAAGCAGTTTTACATTCATCCGCAACGTAACAAAGGTACGAGCACAGACAAACAACTGACTCTGCAACAATGATGTCCAGGCGTTAATGATCTTTTGCAGGATCTGTACAATCGTATAAAGTCCCAGGAACGCCAGCGATGCCGCCAGCGTATTGGTTTCTCGCAAGATCCACTCACTGCTCAGAACGGCCAGCAACACCAACACGGTCATGGCGGCGCGTCCCAAAATTACCAATCCCAGGTGTTTTTTATAGGTTCGCACGAAATCCAACCAGAAGTTTCCAGTCATCAAAATCTCCGGATTCTCTTCGCTGATCCGGTCAAATTCAGATTGAAGTTCAGGTCCCATTTTCTGGGTGCCCACTTCGGTCGTCTCGAGAAATTCTCGTTTTAGTCTTGCAGGGTTTGCAAAAACAGCAATATCAAACATGCCAAGCCCCTTTATATTTATTTTCCTCGGGGCAAAAAAAACCCCGAATGCCTTAATAATGGCCTTCCGGGGTTTTCTGTCTCTGTCCGGAAGGCGTATTTTTAACCTTCCGAATCAAACTTATATTGAGATCGTCAGGTTATGAGTGTCTGCCTATCTTTTGCATTGCCATTAACCAATGATTGCGTAAACGACAGGCACACGTATCCCATGAAAGCCGGGATAGGTCCGCAGGTGAACACACGAATGATTGGTTGGTATATTTCCATTAATTTCTTACGGCCGCTCGGGCC
>CAZJRI010000091.1:17104-21518 GCA_964548025.1 uncultured Pseudomonadales bacterium | reverse complement strand
ATTTGACCAATATTTTAAAGAATTTGATCAAGACATTTTTGGTTGAGACTGTGTACTAAGAGAATGCCTTGAATTATCACTTCCTACTTCCTATTAACTATCGGGTGAATCCTTGAGTCTTCTTGAAGCACAAAAACGAGTTCTGTCTGGTATGCGTCCGACCGGGCAGTTACATCTGGGCCATTACCATGGTGTACTCCAAAATTGGGTGCGTCTCCAGCATGAATACGATTGCATGTTTTTTGTAGCAGACTGGCACGCCCTGACGACGCACTACGAAGATCCTGAGATAATTGAAGACAATGTCTGGGCGATGGTCATTGACTGGTTGGCATCCGGCATTAATCCCGGATCTGCATCATTGTTCATACAATCGAAAATTCCCGAACATGCTGAACTGCATCTGCTGCTGTCCATGATCACTCCTTTGGGGTGGCTTGAGCGGGTACCGAGCTATAAGGATCTGCAAGCCAAGTTGAATGAAAAAGACCTCACGACCTATGGTTTCCTGGGATATCCTGTTCTCCAGAGCGCTGATATTCTCATCTATAAAGCAGGTCATGTGCCTGTAGGCGCAGACCAGGTACCTCATGTCGAGATGACGAGGGAGCTGGCCAGACGATTCAATCACATTTATGGTCGGGATTCGGGTTTTGCAGAGATAGCCGAAGAAGCCATAAAAAAACTTGGCCGCAAGAACTCAAAAATGTACCGGCGATTACGCAAGGATTTTCTCGAGAAAGGCAATCAGGAATCCCTTGAGAAAGCCCAGGCAATGCTGCAGGAAACCCAGAACATATCGCTGGGTGACCGGGACAGGTTATTCGGCTATCTCGAAGGCGGTGGCAAAGTCATTCTACCGGAACCACAGGCGCTTCTGACGAAAACCTCGGTGATGCCAGGTTTGGATGGCACCAAAATGTCCAAATCATATGGCAATACTATCTCACTGCGTGAAGCACCGGATTCGGTGGAGAAGAAAATCAGAACCATGACCACTGATCCCGCCAGGGTGCGGAGAACGGATGCTGGTGATCCGAGAAAGTGCCCGGTGTTCACCCTTCATGAGATATATTCTGAAGAAGATACCAGAGATTGGATTACCAACGGATGCACCAGCGCCGGAATCGGCTGCATTGACTGCAAAAAACCGTTGATTGATGCCGTGCTTGAAGAACAACAACCGATGCGTGAACGCGCTGAGCAATACGAAGAGAACCCGGACCTGGTTAAATCTATTGTTGCAGAAGGTTGTGAGAAAGCCAGAGCGATCGCCAAAACAACGCTTGAGGATGTACGTCAGGCCATGGGCTTAAATTACCGTTAATGTTCAGATGAAACTGTATGACTGATAGCACAGATGGAGAGTCAGGGCGCCCGGTTGAAAATCCGGCATCGAAAGACAAGTCTGACGAAGTCGCCCGACAGGGTGAAATGCCGTTTGCGGTCGTTGAGGGTCGCCCGGTTACACAGTTACCACTCGATCTATATATTCCCCCCGACGCACTTGAAGTAATCCTGGAAGCCTTCGAAGGACCGCTGGATTTATTGCTTTATCTGATCAAGCGACAGAATCTGGATATTCTGAATATTCAGGTGGCCGAAATAACCAAGCAATACATGGACTATATTGATTTCGTGCGGGACATGCAGTTTGAGCTTGCAGCGGAATATCTTGTGATGGCGGCGGTTCTTGCTGAGATCAAATCGCGAATGTTGTTGCCCAGGCAGTCAGAAGGAGATGAGGATGAAGATGATCCGAGAGCTGAACTCATAAGGCGACTGCAGGAATACGAACGATTCAAGCAAGCCGCGATGGACATTGACGATTTGAATCGCCTGAATAGAAACTACTGGGTAGCCTCAGCGGACACCCCGGTGGTGGAAAGAGAAAAACCCCTGCCGGATGTTCAACTCCAGGAAATGCTATTGGTACTGGCCAAAGTGCTGAAGCGAGCTGAAAGTTATTCCAGCCACAAGGTGGAACTTGAGCCTCTTTCGACCAGGGAGAGGATGTCGAGTATCCTCGATCAGGTCCAACAGGCAGGTGATCAGTTCGTCCCCTTTGTTGCATTGTTTACAATTGAAGAGGGGAGATCCGGCGTTATTGTGACATTCCTTGCCCTGATGGAGTTAATAAAAGAATTCCTGGTGGAAATTGTACAGGCTGAACCGTTTTCGCCTATTCATATCAAAAGCAGGGCTTCGATTGATGAGATCACAGAGACGGTATAAACCTGTTTTTTAAAGAGACCAGTTAAAGCCTATGACGGAGATACCAGCATTTAAACAGATACTTGAAGCAGCAATTCTTGCTGCTGACAAACCTTTGAGTATCGATGCACTGATTCAGTTGTTTGAAGGGGATCAACCTGCAAGGGCTGATATAAGAAAGGTACTTGCCGAGATTCAGGAGGATTGCGTCGGGCGCGGATTTGAACTAAAGGAAGTAGCCAGCGGATACCGTTTCCAGGTTCGCAGTGAATTCAGTGAATGGGTAGATCGACTCTGGGAAGAGAAGCCGCAGAGGTATACCAGGGCATTTTTGGAGACCCTTGCGCTGATCGCCTACAAGCAGCCGATAACCCGTGGCGATATTGAAGAAATCAGGGGCGTTAGTGTAAGTACCAATATCATGCGAAGCCTGATGGAGAGGGAGTGGATAAGAATTGTCGGACATCGAGACGTGCCTGGCAGACCGGCAATTTTCGCCACAACCAGGGCATTCCTCGACTACTTTGACCTGTCCAACCTTGATGAGTTGCCGAGTCTGTCCGAAATCAAAGATCTCGATAAGATGACCGAACAGCTTGATCTTGGTGAGGAGGAACTGATTGAACCCCGCTCTTTGGATCTTGAAGCAGAAGATAGTGAAACGATGGATAATGATGCTGATGATGCGATGCTGGAAGATGTCACTAACAGGGTCAATACCATCCAGGAGAACATCAGAAACATGCTCAGGGAATCTGAAGAGGAGGAACTGGGTGATGAGAGTTCGTCGGATGAAGATTCCGAGGTGGCGAGTCCTCTGAACGAACCCGGCTCTGTTGATAGCGTGGCAGATAACGAGGCTGCCGATGAAGAGCAGGCAGAGGGAGAACCGGCGATTGATGAAGGAGTTCATGGTGATGTGGTTGTTGAAGAAGACGCCGATGCGATAAGTAGCGCTACCCAAGAACCCGATGACCCTTCAGATGGGTGAGAGACTGCAAAAAGTACTGGCAAATATGGGGCTGGGGAGTCGACGAGGTCTCGAAAACTGGATCAAGCAAGGTCGGGTCAGGGTCAACGGCAAGATAGCAAAACTGGGTGACAAGGTTGAACTGGAAGATAAAATTTCAGTCGACGGAAAACCCATCAGGCAAAAAGAGCTGCCTCATCGTTATCTACTGTACAACAAACCGCCAAATGAAATATGTTCCCGTGATGATCCCGAGGGTCGAAAATCAGTATTCGACAGCCTGCCAAAACTGAAGCAGCAACGATGGATTTCTGTTGGCCGGTTGGACTTCACCACCAGTGGACTGTTGTTGTTTACAACCGATGGCAAGCTGGCCAGCAAGCTGATGCATCCGTCAAGTCAGATTGACCGGGAGTATGCGGTCAGGGTGTTGGGGGATGTCACCGAACAGAAAATCCAGAATATGCTGGATGGTGTGCTGTTGGAAGACGGATTCGCACGATTCACAGATATTCAAAAAGGCAGGGACGAGGATACTGCAAACCAGTGGTATTACGTCGTTATTATGGAAGGGCGTAACCGGGAAGTCAGAAGGCTCTGGGAGTCACAGGGTTTGACCGTTAGTCGCCTGAAGCGGGTTCGTTTCGGGAGTTTCTTCATTCCATCGGCAGTAAAGTCCGGGCGTTTTACCGACTTAAAACCAAAGGACATCAAGATATTGTATGAAATGGCCGGATTAAGTCGCCATTGATGTCAAATGACCCGTTGCAGGACTTATCTCTGCATTGATTCGCTGCAAATTCTGACCTTGTTTCTGCCATCGTTTTTCGCGGCGTACATTGCGAAATCTGCCCTCTCCAGGAGACGGGTGACGGTATCTTCAGGGTTAAGAATCGAAAGACCGATACTGACAGAAGTGGGAATAGTTTCGCCCTTGTGTTGAAGGTCGAGATTCGCGATGCGCTCGCGTAATCGTTCAGCGATATAAGTTGCCTTTTCAAGGTCAGTGCTGTTCAACAGAACGACGAATTCTTCACCGCCGTACCTGAATATCACGTCCGAACCTCGAATTTCTTCTTTCATCGTTTTAACCAGTTGTTTGAGTATTTCATCACCGCAGGTGTGACCAAAGGTGTCATTGATGGATTTGAACCTGTCGAGGTCAATCATGAGTATCGCCATAGACTGCTCATATCTCTTGGCCAGTTCAATTTCTCGTTGCAGTGTATT
>CAZJRI010000091.1:0-17094 GCA_964548025.1 uncultured Pseudomonadales bacterium | reverse complement strand
GTTGAGAGCAATTCGATTACCCGCACCCGTCAGAGGATCAGCGAGGGCAGCGGTTACCGCATCCCGATATCTTATTGAGTTACGAAGTGGAAATACGAGCACGTTCAGCAATCCCTCCAGAACGGCAAGTTCGCGCTCCGGAAAACGCTTGGCTCGATAGAATGTCAACTCACCAAGATAGTCCTGTTGAGTGATGAGTCGATAGCTGCAGGAATGTATTGACTGTTTACCGAAGTGAAAATCGATATCCAGCAGATCGAGGCGGTAGCTGAAACCATCGAAAGAAACATTTGACTGTACCAGGTCAAAGAAAATATTGAGCAGTGATTCCATTTCAAGCGTGGTCTGTAAAGCCTGGATCAGTTGCCACCTGAGATCAGAATCTTGTTGCGCTGCTTGATCAGCTGAGCTGAAAATAACCTTGGTATCGTTAAAATCGACAGTGTTTCCGATTTGTGTCGGCATCTTGCTGTTCCTTGTTACTTCGATATTGAGATTTGCAGTCTTGATTGCGATTTTCATGCCAACCGATCCCGGGAAATGCTGATCGATAAATAAGACTATGTAATTCAGTGACTTATGATTTTCAGTGACACTCTGTGTTGACGCTACCATCTGTTCTGGCA
This sequence comes from uncultured Pseudomonadales bacterium, assembly GCA_964548025.1. Taxonomy (GTDB): domain Bacteria; phylum Pseudomonadota; class Gammaproteobacteria; order Pseudomonadales; family Azotimanducaceae; genus JAHRVQ01. The sequence goes on along the minus strand of CAZJRI010000091.1, from coordinate 16,468 downwards.
TTAACGGGGATTAAACTGTCGAAAATTTGGCGGCAGATCTGGCGACTTGATGCCGATAGAGCGGACAGATCGTGCCAGCGGCAAACGATCACCGGATAGGACCAGCGCGTGGCACGTGGTTGTTGTCCTACCTGAGCTGTCCTGTTCGAGCTGTCCTGTTTGAATTGTCCTGTTTGAATTATTGTGTTTGAGTTCTTGTGCCTGAAGAGCTGCCTGAAGAGCACAACGGTCTTCTGAGGTGGCAAGCAGGTATCACCTGCCGGTGCCGAATAGAATCACTTTTATTGATTTGATCAGAATGGAAATGTCGAGAACCAGTGAATAGTTCTTTATGTAGAAAAGATCATATTGAAGCTTCTCTACTGCATCTTCAGTGGAATCACCATAACCTGTCATCACCTGCGCCCAGCCGGTGATACCAGGTTTAACGACATGCCGCAGATTATAGTAGGGAATATTCTTCTGCAGATCTGCGATAAATTCAGGTCTCTCAGGTCCTGGTCCGATAAAACTCATTTCACCTCGTAGCACGTTCCAGAGTTGGGGGAGTTCATCCAGTCGAAATTTCCTCAGGGTCTTACCGATTGATATCAGCCGTACATCGTTTTTCTCGGCGAATTGAGCACCATCTGCCTCGGCATCGACTACCATCGATCGAAATTTGTAGACCGTGAAATTCTCGTTGTTTTCACCGGTTCGGATCTGGCGAAAAAAAACAGGCCCGCCGGAGGTGAGATAAATTGAAATTGCAGTGGCCAATATAAGTGGCATGGCAATCAGACCACCGATCAGCGAGATCAGAACATCAATATACCGTTTGAACCGGAATCCAATAGGGCTGTGGATCAGCTCAAACCCGTGGGCGGTAGCAAGCCACTGCTGATTCAGATGAAATACCGGTATCCGGGACAGGTATTTCTCATAGAAATCACTGATGCGGTAGATTCGGGTACCGTTAATTCTTATCTGCATCAATTGATTGACCAACGATTCGGGCAGGTATTCGACAGAAGTAAGAATGATGCCCGATATCGCGTATTCCTCCATAACCCGGTCAAGATCCTGCCAGTGCCCCACCCATTTTGTGTCCTGATCCTGTTCGCTGATTTCAGGTGTTTCTGTAAGGGGGGGTGCAACGTCGGGCGTCGCAACGTCCGGCGATAACAGAAGCAATTGTTCATGCTGATACAACGATCTGAAGTCTCCGAGAAATTGATCCAGATCGCCATCGAAGATTACCAGCCAGTGAATCTGACTCTGTTGGATTACGAACCAGGCATTTAGAAGATAACGAATGCCCAGCGACCAGAGCCACAACATCAGCAGACTGGAAGTGAGAACGCCACGACCAACGAAACCGCCAATGAAATTTGGACCGATGATATAAACCATCAAGGCGACGGTGATACCAATGAGAAGTGTTGCGATAAATGATCGTTCCAGCATCCCCAGTTGACTGAGTGGAGAATCAAATCGGTACAGGTCCATCAGGTAGTAGTACAGAAATGAGAAAGCAAGAATCAGAACCAGCTTCCAGGTGAGTAGGAGGTCGCCCGCGAAAGCGCCGGTAATCAGCCAGTGGTTCAGATTGAAAATTAGTACAAGACCGATGGCATCAATGGCTGCAAGCGTAATAATGGTGGTATTGCTTGACGCAGACACCATCGGGTTTTTTGAGAGCAGTTGGGAGGAATTAGCAGCTGGCATAGGCTAGGTAATTGACGTCTGCATTGCCTGACAAGCTGTAGGTTTTCGACACCGGGTTATAACTCATGCCGGAGATGTCATTCAGCACGAATCCTTCCTGTCGGAGCCACATCGCCAGTTCCGATGGCTTGATGAACTTTTCATAGTGATGGGTGCCTTTTGGCAGCAGCTTGAGAAGATATTCGGCGCCGAGAACAGCCATCAGATAAGCCTTGGGCTTGCGATTAATAGTGGAAAAGAAGACCTGGCCGCCCGGTTTTAGCAGCAGGCGACATGCAGCAATCACAGAGTCTGGATTTGGCACGTGCTCGAGCATTTCAAGGCAGGTGATGATATCGAAGTAATTCGGATACTGCTGCGCACAGGATTCGATCGTCATCAAATGGTAGTCGATATCCAGATTTGATTCGTGACGGTGAAGTTTGGCAACCTGTAATGGCTTCTCTGCCATATCGATGGCGGTAACATCAGCGCCAGCTCTTGCCAGTGCTTCGCTCAGAATTCCACCGCCACAACCAACATCCAGCACCCGTTTATTTTCAAGGGCTGCATGAGACATGATGTAATCCATTCTGAGCGGATTGATGTCGTGAAGGGGTTTGAACTCACTTTCGGTGTCCCACCACTTTCGAGCCAACTCATCAAACTTGGCAACCTCTGCCTGATCTACATTTTGAGTAGTGACAGGGTCTGCAGATGGTGTGGAATCTCTGGTCACGACTGAATCCTCTCCTGCCAGTGTTTAACTCTGCGCATTATGTCATCGAGATCTATCTGGGTAAGTTCCCCATCGCGAAGAAGCTGTTCACCATTGATCCAGACATTTGTTACCTGGTGCCCGGTGGCTGAGTAGATAAGCTGCGAGAGAGGATTGTGAATCGGCTGGAAATTTGGCGCTGAAAGATCAACGGCAATAAAATCAGCCAGCTTGCCGATCTCTATACTGCCAATCTCGCTATCAAGGCCCATCATTTTTGCGCCGTTGATAGTTCCCATGGCGAGTGCCTCTTCAGCGCTGACACTTGTCGCGATGCCAGAGACGCCCTTGGCCAGGAGTGCCGCACTGCGAATTTCAGTTAACATGTCCAGATTATTATTGCTGGCGGCACTGTCGGTACCAACAGAAACATTAACGCCTGCATCTCGCAGACGGGTCACCGGGCAGAAACCGCTTGCCAGTTTGAGATTTGAATCCGGGCAATGGGCTACATGAACGCCCTTCTCGGCAACCAGCTCTATCTCTTCATCGGTCAGTTGGGTCATGTGGATCGTCTGCAGGTAAGGTGACAGAAGTCCCAGTTCGGTTATCCGCTCAATCGGTCTCTTGCCGGTTTCATTCACCGCATCGTCTACCTCTGCACGGGTTTCATGCAGATGCAGATGGATTGGAATCTGCAGTTCTTCGGAATAGACATTGATTCGTTCAAATCCCTGATCACTGACCGTATAGGGGGCATGTGGCGCGAAAGCGGTGCTGATCAACTGATTGTTTTTGTAATCGTCGTGGAAAGATAATCCTTTGTGGATATGTTCTTCCTCATCCTTTGCCCAGGCATTTGGAAACTGCACCACGGGCATGCAAACCTGCCCTCTGAACTTCTGATCTGAAAATGCACTGGCAACTGCGGTTGGATAAAAATAGGTATCGGCGGCGCAGGTTGTTCCTGTGCTGATCATTTCTGCGACTGCAAGGCTGGTTCCATCGTAGACGAAATCGTAGTCCATCACTTTGCTCTCAACCGGCCAGATATGGTTGTTTAGCCAGTCCATCAGGTCTTTGTCGTCCGCATAACCTCTGAGCAAAGACATTGCTGCATGTCCATGAGAATTGATCAGTCCCGGGACAACGATATGTTGCGGCAGATTAATCTGTGGCCAATCGGTATATTTTTGCCCGATATCGGCCGATTTGATGAGATCAATGATTCTTTTACCCTGAATAACGAGACTGAATTTCCTTAGCATTTCGCCTTCTGGAACAACTGGAACAATCCATTCAGGACTTACTACAAAACCCGGTGCTATATCTGTCATATTCATATTATACAGCGGTATGGGTGGAATGGTGTGATCTTGAGGGTTGTAATGTCATGGCTCTGGACGGATTGTCAGGTATTTATGCGAAGAGAGCCTTAAATGATCCTGGAATACGATTGCCCGATGGCCGGTTAGGCGCGTCCTGGCAGTTGGGTCTTCAGGCTGAAGGAGGGCACTTCAAAGGCTCGAAATCCATATGAATAACCACTTGGTATTAGTTCAAGAAAAAGCGCTCTCAGACCTGCGTTAAGGGCCTTCCCATGGTACAATGCCACACTTATTCAATGGCTTTCGCAATGCATTAAGCCATTGAACTTTTCTTATCAAAAGGTCGTTGTAAGTACCACTGATTAATGTCTGATTTTGACTCTGATATAACTCCTGTAAACATAGAGGATGAGCTGAAGCAGTCCTATCTGGACTATGCGATGAGCGTCATTATCGGCCGTGCCCTGCCTGATGTCAGGGACGGACTTAAGCCCGTGCATCGGCGCGTTCTGTTTGCGATGAATGATCTCAACAATACCTTTAACAGGCCTTATCTGAAGTCTGCAAGGATCGTCGGCGACGTCATAGGTAAATATCATCCTCATGGAGATAACGCTGTATACGATACGATTGTTCGCATGGCCCAGCCTTTCAGTATGCGCTATCCCCTCATAGACGGGCAGGGCAACTTTGGTTCCATGGACGGTGATGGTGCTGCTGCCATGCGATATACAGAAATCCGCATGGAGAAGATCACCCAGGAACTCCTGGCAGATCTCGACAAAGAGACGGTCGATTTCGTCGAGAACTATGATGGTACCCTGGAGATGCCTGATGTCATGCCCGCCAGAGTACCCAATCTGCTTGTTAACGGCTCAAGTGGTATCGCCGTGGGCATGGCCACAAATATTCCGCCGCATAATCTCACTGAAGTCATTAATGGCTGTCTGGCTCTGATCGAAAATCCATCGCTCGAAGTTGATGGGTTGATGGAATTTATTCAGGGCCCTGATTTTCCGACAGGTGCGATCATCAATGGTCGGGGTGGCATCGTACAGGCTTATCGTACGGGTCGCGGGCGAATACAGGTTCGAGCAAGATGTGAAATCGAATCTGATGAAAAATCGAACCGGGATACCATCATCATCAAGGAGATCCCCTATCAGTTAAATCGTGCGAGGCTGATTGAAAGGATAGCGGAACTGGTTAAAGAGAAGAAAATAGTCGGCATCACAGAATTGCGGGACGAATCTGCCACTGATACCCGAATTGTGATCGAACTTCGTCGGGGAGAGGTGGGTGAGGTTGTGCTCAACAATCTCTATTCGCAAACCCAACTGCAGAGTGTCTTTGGCATCAACATTGTCGCTCTCGTTGATAATGAACCCAAGGTGCTGAATCTCAAAGAGGTACTCGAAGCGTTTATCCTGCATCGGCGGGAAGTGATAACACGTCGAACAGTCTATCTGCTTCGAAGGGCCAGGGTCAGGGGCCATGTACTGGAAGGGCTGGCAGTCGCGCTTTCAAATATTGATCCGATCATAGAATTGATAAAGGCCTCGCCAAGTGCCCAGGAGGCTCGAGATAAACTGGTCGAAAGATCCTGGGGTTCTGAAAATGTCCAGAAAATGCTTGAAAAAGCGGGTCCTGACGCTGCCCGTCCGGATGATATGGATGAGCGATATGGTCTCAAGGATGATGGCCAGTACTACCTGTCGCCAGACCAGGCACAAGCCATTCTGGAGATGAGATTAAATCGCTTGACGGGCCTTGAGCAGGAACGTCTGATGAGTGAATATGAGGAGATCATTGGCACCATCTCTGAACTGTTGGAGATCCTGGAAAATCCTGAACGATTGATGGAAATCATTAAAGAAGAACTTATCGCCATCCGTGATGAATATGGGGACGATCGACTGACTGAAATTGTTAGTTCCCAGGAAGATTTAACGATGGAAGATCTAATCACCGAACAGGATATGGTGGTCACGTTATCAAACGCGGGATATGCAAAGACTCAACCAACTGAAGATTATCAGGCTCAACGTCGTGGAGGGCGGGGTAAATCAGCGAGTACCGTCAGGGAGGAGGATTTCATCGAGCGGTTACTGGTTGCTAATACCCACGACACAATTTTATGTTTTACGAATCGTGGCAAGGTCTACTGGCTGAGAGTTTTCCAGATTCCCGTTGCAAGCAGGATGGCCAGGGGGCGACCCATGATCAATATTCTGCCCCTCGACGAGGATGAACGAATTACCGCCATGCTGCCTGTTCACGCCTACGAGAAAGACAAATTCGTATTCATGGCAACAGCCAACGGAACCGTGAAGAAAACGCCATTGATGGACTTTGCAAGACAGCGTTCCACCGGATTGATTGCCATTGAACTTGAAGATGACAATACGCTCATCGGAGTTGCAATTACTGATGGCGGTTCCGATGTCATGTTGTTCGGCAGCGGTGGTAAGGTTATCCGTTTCAAAGAGTCTGACGTCAGAGCCATGGGACGTACTGCCCGCGGTGTTCGTGGTATCAAACTCAAACCCGGCCAGAAGGTAATTTCACTGATAATACCGAATCAGGTAGGCGAACTTCTTATCGCCAGTGAAAATGGATTCGGAAAACGCAGCAGACTGGAAGACTTCAGTGTGATTGGCAGAGGTGGTCAGGGTGTTATCGGCATGAAATTAAATGACCGAAACGGTGAAGTCGTTGGAGCGATTCAACTATTTGAGGGAGATGAAGTTATTCTGATCAGCGATCGTGGCACCCTCGTTAGGACCAAAGGTGATGAAGTCTCCATTCAGGGAAGGAATACGCAGGGAGTCAGACTCATCAATCTGAACGAAGGTGAGAATCTCGTGGGTCTTGCAAGAGTGGAAGAACCGGATGAGGAAATTGAGCCAGAAGAAGAAAGCGACAGCGATTAGTCTCCTTCGACCGGGCAATCGCATATCTGCGTCCCGGATTTGGAAAATATGGATTCGATATGCCTGAAAAAATGCAGGAAACAGACCAACAACTGGATGAATTGCGTCAGCGTATTGATGAACTCGACCTGGAAATTCTGCAACTTATCAATCGTCGTGCTGAATGTGCACTTGAGGTCGCAGAAGTAAAGCAGAAAACCTCAGGTGATGAAGCCCCTATATATTATCGCCCGGAGCGGGAAGCTAAAGTTCTGAGGAATATTGCCAGCAGGAATCCGGGTCCGCTGAACAATGAGAAGGTCGTTGAGGTCTACCGACAGATCATGTCTGCCTGTCTTGCGCTCGAAGAACCGCTCAAGATTGCCTACCTCGGACCAGAGGGAACCTTCACCCAACTCGCAGCACTCAAGCAGTTTGGGCATGCTGCAATCGGTCTGCCGATGGTTACCGATGATGATATTTTTCGTGAAGTCGCATCGGAAAATTGCAACTACGGTGTTGTACCGGTAGAAAATTCCTCTGAAGGGGTCATCAGTCATACATTAGACAAGTTTCTTGATTCGAGTCTCAGGATTTGTGGTGAGGTTGAATTGCGGGTACACCACTGCCTGATGATTCCACAGGACGGAGATGAATCAAATATCCAGAAAATTTACGCACATCAGCAGGGGCTTGCACAATGCCGTCGCTGGCTGGATGGGCACTATCCGCAGGTACCCAGGATTACGGCAACGAGTAACGGTGAAGCCGCGAGAAAAATCCTGGAGGAAAAAGGTGCAGCCGCAATTGCAGGTGAGATTGCCGCAGAGACCTATGGCCTTCGAATTCTTTCAAAGAAAATTGAGGATCAGTCGGACAATACAACCCGATTTCTGGTCGTCGGGCGAGAAGATGTTGGCGCCAGCGGGAATGACAAAACCTCTATCATGGTTTCAACGCAGAATCAGCCAGGTGCCCTGTACAAAGTACTCGAACATTTCAATCGGCATGATATCTCCCTGACTTCTATTGAAACGAGACCGTCCCGCACCGGCATGTGGTCCTATGTTTTCTTCATTGATTTTGAAGGCCACAGAGAAGACGAGGTGGTTAAAACCGTGCTGAGTGAAATTGACCGTGATTCCCTGGAGGTTAAACTGCTGGGCAGCTATCCCAGGGCAATAACAACCTGACGTAATTGAGTCTCGATACTCTGCCCCGGAACGACGCTGCAGCATAGTGCCGGTAGCTGGAATAGTGCCGGTAGCTGGAATAGTGCCGGTAGCTGGAATAGTGCAAGTAAATAGAGTAGTGCCGGTAGCTCAGATTAGACCAGGTAAGATATAGCATATTAGGTAAAGGTCTACTGGCCGACCCCAGGTTTCTCACCGGACTCCAGGATTCTAAAGGAACATATATGACAGAAGATTTTATTTCCCTGGCCTCCCCGGGAATTCAGGAACTTCAACCCTACCAGCCCGGTAAACCCGTTGAAGAACTCGAGCGGGAACTTGGCTTGACGGATGCCATCAAGCTGGCCAGTAATGAAAATCCACTGGGACCGAGCCCAAAGGTGGCAGGCGCGATTCAACAGGTCATTCCTGAACTCTCCCGTTATCCGGACGGCAGCGCTTATCGTCTCAAAGAGAAACTGGCTAAAAAACTGGCTGTTGATACCACCTGCATAACTATCGGAAATGGTTCCAATGATGTACTCGAACTGATAGCGAGAGTCTATTTGCGACCTGGAAATGAAGCGATCGTGTCACAACATTCATTCGTGGTTTATCCGCTGGCAACGAAAGCCATTGGTGCAGACCTCAAAGTGGTACCGGCGAAAAACTATGCCCAGGACCTTGAGGCGACTTTAAATTCAATTTCCGGCAGAACCAGAATGATCTTTATCGCAAATCCGAACAATCCCACCGGGACCTGGATTGACAGAACCACCCTTGTCGATTTTCTGGATCAGGTCCGCTCGGATGTGCTGGTGATTCTTGATGAAGCTTATTTTGAGTATGCAGATGACCCGGAATACCCTGACGGCATCACATTGTTTCGTCAGTACCCCAATTTGGTTGTAACCAGAACCTTCTCCAAGGCGTATGGTCTGGCCGCACTCAGAATTGGCTATTCCATCAGCCACCCGGATATCGCTGATCTGATGAATCGCGTCAGACAACCCTTTAATGTAAATGCCATGTCACTTGCTGCTGCAGAAGTCGCAATGGATGATCAGGATCACGTTGATCAATCCGTTCTGCTCAACCGGCAGGGAATGCAATTTATCAGTCAGGCATGCGATGAACTGAATCTGTCCTATATCCCGTCGGCCGGGAACTTTCTCACGATAGATTTTGGTCAGGATGCGATGCCGATCTATGATGCCCTTCTGAAGATGGGAGTGATCGTCAGACCCATTGGTGTTTATGAAATGCCGAACCATTTGAGAGTCACGATCGGTTTGCCGGAGGAGAATGAGCGGTTTGTTGAGAGTTTGAGACGTGTACTCGCCTGACATGCCTAAATTCAGCAGGATCAGACTCCAATGATCGAGCCGGTTCATAAGAAAGCAACCATTATCGGCCTTGGATTGGTTGGTGGTTCTATTGCGGCTGCGCTCAAGGCACAGGGCACCTATGTATCCGCCTTCGACACAAATTCCCAGAGTACTGCTTCCGGTCTTGAGATGGGCATCGTTGATGAAGCCGCCACCACAATTGAATCTGCAATAAAAGATGCCGATCTGATCGTAGTCGCCGTGCCGGTACTCAGTATGGCCGGTGTGTTCAGTTCCATTTCCGGCTGTTTCAACCAGGAGGGGATTACCATCACCGACGTGGGGAGCGTCAAGAGTGAGGTGGTTCAGGCAATTAAGCGCGTAAATGGGGTTGTACCTGATAATTTCGTTCCCGGTCATCCAATCGCAGGATCAGAGAAACCCGGCGTACTTGGAAGTGATGCAGGATTGTTTGAAAACCACAAAGTGATATTAACACCACTTGAAGAGACATCCCGGCACGCATTGGACCGTGTGCATAAAATGTGGGTGAGTTTCGGTGCCCGCGTCATGGAGATGCACATTAACCACCATGATCAGATTCTGGCGCAAACCAGCCATCTGCCACATTTATTGGCTTATGCGCTGATCGATACACTCTCAGCACAGGGAGACAGCCTTGAAATTTTTGATTACGCAGCAGGCGGGCTGAGGGATTTCTCCCGAATTGCCGCCTCGGATCCAACTATGTGGCGGGACATCTTTCAGTCAAACAGGGGGCCCCTGATCTCAATATTGGACGCCTACATGGCTGATCTGGCTGAATTACGGTTTCTTATCGAGCAGGATCAGATGGACGAAGTATACGATCTGCTCGAACGCGCAAAAAAAGCCCGGGATCATTTTAGTCAGATTCTGGAGAATCGGACTAAATGACTGCTAAAAAAGTCCCGGTTATCGCGATAGATGGGCCGAGTGGCTCCGGTAAGGGGGTTATCACTCACAGGCTGGCAAAAAGCCTGGGATTTCATATTCTCGATAGCGGCGCTCTCTACCGGTTGATTGGCCTTGCGGCTCGCAAACACGGGGTTGAGATGGACGCAGAATCAGAGCTGGCAAGGCTTGCATCAAATCTGCAAGTTGAATTCATACCCACAGATGATCCCGAAGAACCTATCAGAGTCCTGCTTGAGAGAGAAGATGTGACCCTGAGCATCAGGACCGATGAGGCTGGCTCGGATGCCTCCAGAGTGTCTCCCTATCCGATGGTCAGGGATGCAATCAAGACACTTCAAAGAGATTTTAAGCGTGCTCCCGGACTGATCGCAGATGGCAGGGATATGGGGACGGTCGTTTTTTTTGATGCCGACGTGAAGATCTATCTCACTGCAAGTGCCGAAGCCAGGGCTGAAAGGCGTTATAAGCAGTTGAAAGATAAGGATATTGATGTTAGTCTGCACGACCTTTTTCTGAGCATACAGCAACGGGATGAGCGTGATATGAACCGCAAGGTTGCACCGCTGAAACCGGCTGAAGATGCAGTCACTATAGATAGTACCGAAATCGATATTGATGAGGTATTTGAGCAGGTAGTGACTATAGTCAAAGGGAAGCTGTTCCCTTAAAAAACAGCTAAATAGGGATGAACCCATGGAACCACCCAATGGCCATGGCAACGTCTGAATATTAATAAAGACCGCTGACATTGGTACTCCCTAGTGGGGGTTGTATACGTGAAAGGTAAAGCGGATGAGAGTCGAAAGACTCGGGAAAAATAATATATATGAGCGAATCAATGGAGAGCTTTGCGGAGCTATTTGAAGAAAGTCTAAAAACCATCGATATGAAATCCGGATCCATTATCTCCGGAGTTGTTGTAGACATTGATAATGAGTGGGTCACTGTTCATGCTGGCCTTAAATCCGAAGGTGTTATCCCCCGCGCACAATTCCAGAATGAAGCTGGTGAAATCGATGTTGCCATCGGCGATACCGTTCAGGTTGCAATGGAAGCCGTCGATGATGGATTTGGTGAAACACGATTGTCCCGTGAGAAAGCCAAACGTGCGGAAAGCTGGCTGATGCTGGAGCGGGTCTACGAGGGCCAGGATGTTATCAAGGGTACTATCAGCGGTCGGGTAAAAGGTGGATTTACGGTTGAAATTCAGGACGTTCGGGCATTTCTGCCTGGGTCACTGGTCGATGTTCGACCACTGCGCGAAACCGAACATCTGGAAGGCAAAGAACTTGAATTCAAAGTCATCAAGCTTGATCAAAAGAGAAACAATGTCGTTGTTTCCCGCCGTTCGGTACTTGAAGAAGAAAACAGCGCAGAAAGAGAAGCGTTGCTCGAAAGTCTGCAGGAAGGTCAGAGCGTCAAAGGTATCGTTAAGAACCTGACAGACTACGGTGCATTCGTTGATCTCGGTGGCGTAGATGGTCTGCTGCACATCACTGACATGGCATGGAAGAGAATCAAGCATCCAAGCGAAATAGTCGCTGTGGGTGATGAGATTGACGTCAAAGTTCTTAAATTTGACCGGGAAAGAAACCGAGTCTCACTTGGTCTGAAGCAATTGGGTGAAGATCCCTGGGTTGCCATTACAAAACGCTATCCTGAAGGAACCAGAACCAATGCACGCGTAACTAACCTGACCGACTACGGTTGTTTTGCAGAACTTGAAGAAGGCGTTGAAGGCCTGGTTCACGTATCCGAAATGGACTGGACGAACCGGAACATTCACCCGAGCAAGGTTGTGCAGGTAGGTGATGAAGTTGAAGTCATGGTTCTCGATATCGACGAAGAACGTCGTCGAATCAGTCTGGGTATCAAACAGTGCCAGGGCAATCCGTGGGAAGAATTTGCCGTCGTACACGCGAAGAATGATCGAATTAAAGGCTATATCAAATCGATTACTGACTTCGGTATCTTCATTGGTCTTGAAGGCAACATTGATGGTCTTGTTCATCTGTCGGATATCTCCTGGAATGAGCCTAGTGAGCAGGCAGTCCGAAGATTCACCAAGGGTGATGAAATAGAAACGGTCATATTGTCCATCGATGCAGAGCGTGAGCGAATCTCTCTTGGTTTGAAACAACTGGAAGAAGATCCATTTTCAAATTATGTGGCCGTCAATGAGCGGGGCATGGTTGTTACTGGCAAGATCAAGGAAGTGGATGCAAAACAGGCAGTCCTTGAGATGGCTGAAGAGGTCGAAGGAATTCTCAAAGCTTCAGAGATCAGCATGGACCGGGTTGAAGACGCCCGAAATGCACTCAGCGTAGGTGATGAGATCGAAGTCAAGATCATCAGCATAGATCGCAAGAACCGTGTACTTGGTGTGTCGGTGAAAGCGAAAGATATGGCTGATGAAGAACTGGCTGTGAAGGAACATCGCGAGCGAGAGGTTGAGGTTAATCCAACGACGCTTGGGGATCTGATCAAGCAGCAGATGGGTCAGGGACCAGGTGCCGACTAAGGCGTTAGCGCTATGACTAAGTCCGAATTAATTGAGAAAATTGTAGCTGTACAAACCCAGCTTTCAGTTAAAGATGTAGAACTGGCCGTGAAAATGATCCTTGATCATATGGCAGAAGCATTAGCTGATGGTGATCGAATAGAAATTCGTGGGTTTGGCAGCTTCTCTCTTCATTATCGGGCGCCCAGACTCGGTCGCAATCCAAAAACGGGCGAGAAGGTAGAACTAAGCGGAAAGTACGTACCACATTTCAAACCTGGAAAGGAATTGAAGGACAGGGTTAATCTGGGTATGTTGGCGGAAGCTGAAATGGCCAAGACCGAGACGCCTCCTGCATTTTCAAAGCCTGACTTCTGAGAGGTCGCACCTCGTTGCGATAGAAAGAGGTTTTGATATCGATTATTTCCGATTGGATGCAACCCAAGTACTGTTTAAGTGTCGTTCAGGAAGTATTTTCCTGATGGGGTATAATTCTGGCCTGAAAGAAGTCGAGTGGCAGTCTGGACCGGGAATTCTGGATGAAATTAGTTAAAAGTCTGATATTCAAGTTCATTGCGGTAGTTGTTTTTTTTATCGCACTTTTAGCAGCATCAGATAACAGTGAAAAAGTTGCGTTGACGTTTCTGGAATACTCAACGCCCGAGTGGCCCATTTCATGGTGGGTGCTGAGTGCCTTCGTCCTTGGGGTTGCATTTGCAACCATGTTAAATACCTGGGCGAATACGCGTCTGAGAATGGCGGCTCGAAAGGCTAATTCTGAGGTAAAGAAAACCAATCAGACGATCGATAAAGTACGTGCTGATCAGGGTGATGAAGTAGAAATAAATTCGCCTGTTTAAACTTTCTGTGGAATTCAGGCGACTAAATAGACGCAGTCATTCTGGGTGCGGCGAGGGAGCTTAAAGTGCTGAATGGCAAAAGTACCTTTGGCCCAACTGGATTCCTTGCTGGATGTCCCGTGTGGTTTGCCTCATGTGGGTATTCAGTTGCCCAGGATGACTTTATCAATACGACAAAACCGGGTACGGATTCCACTGATCGTATCGGGAGTGAAGACAGGGTAAATTAGTTGGAAACGTGGCCTCTATACATACTGATTGTTGCCGCCATTGGCATAGGATGGTGGATGGGGCGTCGTGAGCGGGTGAAGACTACTGATGCGGTTGGTCCGAACCTGTATCAGGGGCTGAACTATTTACTCAACGAGGAACCCGACCGGGCAGTTGCATCGTTTATTGATGATCTGGAAGTCAATACAGATACCCTTGAAACCCACCTGGCATTAGGTGGTCTGCTGCGTCGAAGAGGCGAGTTGGAAAAAGCCGTTGTTGTTCATGAGAATATTCTGGCCAATGCACACCTGGACAGCGACGCAATGCTGAATGTCCAACTTGAGCTGGCACAGGATTATCTTCTCGCGGGTCTGCTAGACAGGGCTGAAGACCTGCTTCTCAGATTGTCACAGGAGCAAGGTCGTGTTCGACGTCAGAGCATGAAGCTGATGCTCGAAATATATGAAAGAGAGAAAGAGTGGCATCGTGCGGTTGAAATCGGTGAATTACTTGCGGTTGGTGAAGATTCAGAGAAATTTGAACGATCAATCTCTCATTACTATTGCGAGATTGCTGACGATCTCCTGAAACTCGGTCATATTGACGAGGCAAGGCAGGCCATTAGTGATGCGATCGGTCATGATGCCAACAATGCCCGGGTCAGCCTCGTGCTGGGCAGCCTGGAACTGAAAGAGAAGAGAGCTGACGATGCGATTCGTGCGCTACAACGAATAAAAGATCAGGATCCGGTTTATGTGCCGGAATCTCTTGATCTACTGGTCACAGCCTACGACCAGAGGGAAGGCGGCAACGGGGATCTGCAGGCATACCTGAACGAATGTCTGAAAACCATACCTTCTATATCAATCGTACTCACCCTTGCGAGCCAAATCAGGGAAGAGCAGGGAGATGAGGCTGTTGCCAAATTCATCGCTAACTATTTGAAGAAGAATCCCACCATTCGTGGCTTACCCCAGTTAATTGATCTGCATATTGACAACGCCCATGGTGTGTCGAAACAGAATCTTGCGGTACTGCGCAGTTTTGCTGAAGCCCTGGTTGCAGACAAACCGGCATACCGATGTAAAAGCTGCGGTTTTGATGGTAAAAAAATGCGCTGGCGGTGCCCAAGCTGCAAGAAGTGGGGAACAGTAGAACCCATTTTTGGCCTCGAAGGGGAGTGATTCTTACAGCTCTACCTCAATGAGCTTACTTCCAACCGGGTTCATCTCCCGTATTGTCTTAGTCTTTATCCTACTTTTATAAAGCCCTGCTGGTGCTAATTTGTCTTGGCGTTGAACGAAGCAAATTTTCTAACCAGGGAGCTATTTTATGAAAGCCAAGAACCTTCTGATTACCTTTTTCGCTGTTCTCTTTTTTTGCTATGGCAGCATGGCACTTTCAGACGACACGGGGGAAGGGGTAAGCCAATCGGTAGCATCGGTTGGCACGGTAAATATCAATGAGGCAGATGCCGAAACACTTGCAGCAATGTTAGACGGCATTGGATTGAGCAGGGCGAATGCGATTGTCGCATATCGTAAAGCCCACGGAATGTTTTACTCTGCCGAGGAACTTTCTGCCGTGCGTGGTATTGGTCTGGCTACCATCGAAAAAAACGTCAGCAAAATCGCGGTTGAATAGGTTTCACTGAAGAAGCATCTTCGCTAGAAGCGACTTCTTCAGAAGCAAGAACCCAGTGTGTCTTTGCCCGTCTTTTGGCGGGCTTTTTTTATGTGATTGTCATTCCATGCTGTTCAGAGTCGGTAGTCGGGCATCTTTCTCAGACAAGAGGGGATCAGAACTGGTCGGCCAATCAATATTGATTGTCGGATCAGACCAGAGCACACCGGCTTCGTCATCAGGATAATAAAACTCGGTGCATTTGTAATGGAATTCTGCTATTTCAGACAGCACCAGAAATCCGTGGGCGTAACCGGGTGGTACATATAATTGCCGGTGGTTTTCTGCAGAGAGGTTTACGCCAACCCACTGGCTGAATGTTTCAGATTCCGGGTTGATGTCAGCAGCCACATCGAATACCTCGCCCCGCGTCACGCGAACGAGTTTCCCCTGGGGTTTTGTTTTCTGGAAGTGGAGTCCGCGGAGGACACCTTTGGCTGAACGCGAGTGATTGTCCTGCACAAATTTTTCATTAATGCCTGCTTGCTCCCGGTATCTGGTTTCGTGAAAGCTTTCAAACAGAAACCCACGATCATCACCAAATATCTTTGGCTCAATAATAACGACGCCACTGAGTCTGGTGGATTCGACGTTCATAGAGACTTGTCCTTAAATCTGAGCAAATCGAGCAGATATTCCCCATACCCGCTCTTTAAAAGGGGCTGAGCCAGTTGCTCAAGTTGCTGGTCAGAAATCCAGTCCTGTCGCCAGGCAATTTCTTCGGGGCAGGCTATTTTAAGGCTTTGTCTGTTTTCAAGGGTTTGAACGAAGTGACCCGCTTCAAGTAGTGAATCATATGTGCCGGTGTCCAGCCAGGCCATGCCCCTGCTGAGTAATTCAACGGACATCGCGCCTTCTTCGAGATACATTCGATTAAGATCAGTAATCTCAAGCTCACCTCTCGATGAGGGCTGGATCATTTTGGCTTTCTCAGTGACCGTCTTGTCATAAAAATAAAGACCTGTCACAGCATAGCGAGATTTGGGATTGGACGGTTTTTCTTCTATGCTGATGGCTTTCTGGTTCTCGTCAAATTCGATCACACCAAATCTTTCAGGATCTTTCACAGGATACGCAAAAATGGTGACACCCGACGATCGATCAGATGATC